>CAYOEQ010000007.1:26650-33634 GCA_964402775.1 uncultured Enterobacteriaceae bacterium | reverse complement strand
CGCGCTGGTTCCGCGCAGCCGCCGAACAGGGGCATGCCGTGGCCCAGTATTACCTGGGACACATGTTCTCCATTGGTGACGGGTTGCCCAGGGATGATGCCGAGGCCATCCACTGGTACCGCCTGGCGGCCGAGCGCGGTCACTCCGGTGCGCAGGATCGGTTACGCGAATACCAGAACACAAACAATCCTGACAGGCTGCTTGTCGGCGAGCTGCCGGACAAGGTGCCTGCAGCCGGGTCGGTAAGTGTAGCTGAAGCGTTGGCGGCACAGGTACAGATATGCCGGACGCCGGACCCGGCAGTACCTTCTTCCGCATTCACCCTGGCAAAATCAACTCCCGATGAGAACGGCAACTACTTCGTGAACTACGGCTGCAAACAGGCTTGCGCTGACTGGCGTGAATGCCTGGTTCCTGCATACAAGGATGACGGCATGGAGTTGTTGACGCAGGGACGCAACCCGGACCAGCCCAAGCTGGCGCTCGCCTACGTGGTTGATGATATGGCCGGCCACCTCGCGCTCACGCCGGACGGCGACAAGACGGTGCTGTTGCACTCGGGCGCCGGCGGCACGGATTACCGTTATGCGGAGTACGTGCCGGAACTGGAACGGCAGGCGCCTGTTCGCAGCGTTATGGTGCGCTGGGAAAAAGGCTTTACCGCGCCGGATTTCGACCCGCCTTTCCGCGCTCCCATCAACTGGGGCTGGTACTCGCGCACCGGTGATGAAGCCACCAACGTGTATGAGTTGAACAAGCGCGTTGCCGCTCTCATTGCCTGGGTGCATGAAAACCTGGCCGGCGACGGGGCGTTTGCGACGGCCGGTTGCAGCATGGGCAGCAATGCGACCTTTCTGCCGAGACTCTGGCATGGGCTGGATCCGATTATCGATTATCAACTGCTCGTAGGCGGCCCGAATAACTGGGATTTCAATGCCCATTGCAGCCGGCGCCAATATACCCGGGGTCATTGTGACGCAGACGGCGCCAGCGTTTGTTCGACCGACAACGATTGTGCCGCGCTTGCCTCGGGAAGCAAGTGCCGCATGCCCGGTTCCTATGCTCATTTCGGCGTCACGTACGAGATCTTTGCGAACCACGTCCACAAGACGGATGCCTGTGATTATTCGCTGGAGGGAGAACTGGAGCCCTACCCTCCCTTCGATGACAGCAGCATGGCTTTTCGGCCGGAAGCAGACTGGGAGCCGGACCACAGGATTGACCTGGTCGCGAATATCAACAGGAGCATGGAAGACCCACGGGGCGGCGGTGACGAATATTTTTCACTGGGAGAATTCACGTATGCCTTCACCCGGCTGAAGCCGGATGAAAACAAGCAGTGGCACGTGCTGCCCGAGACCGGACACTGCGAAGCCTGGTCTTCCGGTTATGCCATCGACCTGCTGGTGAAACGGCTTGGTGAGCTTTGACCGGCTTTGAAGGTTACTGATTTCTCCCGATATCCATTACAAGGATGCCGGAAGCGTCTGCCGTTATGGAACAATCCGGTGGCACGACCGTAGTCGAATCGGTCTGCAGTATGATAGCCGGGCCTGGAATCCCGGTATTTAACGGCAGGCCGGCGCGCCGGTAGAAAGCGGTCTCATGCTCATCGAGATGTTCTTCAAGCCGAAACACCGTCATGTCCCGCTTGACCAGGGCCTTGTCCAGCGACCCGGCGGCGGCCACCGCCGGCGTTCCGATCTTCGGCATGGGGCCGATCCCCGTAACTCTTATATTGACGAACTCCACCGGACTGTCCGGAAAGCTGTGACCATATTCGCTATGGTGCAACGCATGGAATGCCGCAAGCGTTTCCCGGATAGTTTCCTCGTTCACATCGCCGCCGGGAACGGCTACACGCAATTCGTATCCCTGGCCGACATAATGAATGTCCGTATAGCGCAGAAAACGTGTTGCGCCCGGGTCGATGTTGTCTGTTTCAAACTGTTTGCGCAGTTGCGCTTCCATATCGGCAAAGCCGCTGTTCAAACGGCGAAAATCAATCGCCGTGGACAGTTGAAATGATGTTTGAATGATGTCGTATTTCAAATCCGTGGTTAACAGGCCCATGGCAGAGTTTATACCCGGATAGGGAGGAATGATGACTTCCGGAATTTCCAGCATACGGGCAACCTCCGCGCCGTGCAGGGGACCGGCGCCGCCGGAGGCGACCAGCGCGTAATCACGCGGGTCGATTCCTTTCTGCACGGTACGGGCGCGAATCGCGTTCGCCATATTGGAATTAAGCAGGGTGGTAATGCCCTCGGCGGCCTCCAGGAGCGGTATCCCCAGGCGCTCCGCCATACGCTGTACGACCTCCGTTGCTGCCCCGGTATCCAGGTCCATGGCCCCCCCCAGAAAGTTTTCCTTATCCAGTCTGCCCAATACCAGGTTTGCATCGGTGACGGTAGCCTCGATGCCGCCATGGCCGTATGCGGCCGGACCGGGCTTTGCGCCGGCGCTTTGCGGACCGACCTTGAAGCCCCCGCCGTCATCGAGGTAGGCAATGGAGCCGCCGCCGGCGCCTATGGTATGGACGTCCACCATGGGGACCATGATCGGATACCCGCCAATGAATGTATCCCGCGCCGAAGCCTCGGCAAACGCGCCATCCGTGACAACGCCGATGTCTGCACTGGTGCCGCCGATATCGAAGGTAATCACGTTTTTCCGCTTTGCCAGGTCTCCGACCCAGGCCCCTCCAAGAACACCGGCGGCGAGACCGGACATCATGGTATTGATGGGTAATCGCGAAATCGTTTTCGCCGTGGCCACACCCCCGTTCGAACACATGATGTGCAATTCTGCCCGGATATTCTCCGTGCGCAACGCCCGTTCAAGGTTGTCGACATACTCACGCACCAACGGCCCGATAAATGCGTTCATGGCCGCCGTCGTAAACCGCTCGAATTCACGGAACTGGGGCGAAACTTCGCTGGAGGTAGTCACAAAGGCATCCGGGCACTGTTCCTTGACAATGGTTTTTGCGCGCTCTTCATGCTCCGGGTTGAGGTAGGAGAACAGAAAACAGATTGCGATCGAATTAACGCCTGCCTCGTGCAATTCAAGCGCGGCCTGCCTGACCTCGTCCTCATCCAGCGGCGCCAGCACTTCCCCGTTGGGAGGAGTCAGCCGTTCGGTGGCGGTCTTGCGAAAGCGCCGCCTGATCAGCGGTCTTGCCTGCCAGGGTATGTCCTGCATTATCGAATAGTGCTGCGGGCGCTGGTGACGGCCGATATGGATAATATCCCGGAAACCGGCCGTTGTGATCATGCCGGCCTGCACGCCCTTGTGCTGCAGTACCGCATTGGTCGCGACCGTTGTGCCGTGGAACACATGCGCAATATCCGCGTGGGCGACGTCATTGCGCTCGCATATTTCAGCAATGCCCCGGATGACGGCAATGGAAGGGTCATCCGGGGTGCTGGCGATCTTGTGGATTGCGATTTCAGCAGAGGACGAGTCGGTCAGGACAATATCGGTAAATGTGCCGCCGACATCTACGCCAATGACTTTCATGCTTGTGGGTTTTCCTCGTGAGCAATGTGATACACAACCAGTGTATTATACGTAACGTCATAAATCGCGCCATATCCGTCATACCGGGACCGGAATCCAGTGAAATAACATTCCTTGTAAGGAGTTTTGTTGCTTACTGGATTCCTGCCTTCGCAGGCATGACGGATGGTAGCAGGACTGACGGATGGCAGCAGGAATAACGGGTGAGAGGAATGACGAAATGAAAGTGGATTCAACTTCAACTTGCGCCCCGAATACGTTACAGTATTCATAGGGAACCTCTGACTTAGTCAGAGCTTCCATTGTTTACGGAAAACAGGTCTTATACACCCTTCGGAACATAACACCCTGACAAAATGAACATGGCAGGCCCGCAAAACAAACCACAATCAGGCGCCACACGAGTAGATCCCGTGACCGCCAGTATTATCTACGGCGCCCTGGAAAACATCGCCATAGAAATGGGATACAAACTCATGCGCATGTCCTACTCCAGCATCATCCGCGAATCCGAGGATTTCGGCGCGGCGCTGTGTGACGCGCAGGGCCGGCAACTCTGCGAATGCAAGAAAAGTACGCCGCTGCAGTCCGGCCCTATCCCCGGTTATGTCCAGGGGATAATGAAACAATTGCAGGCGCGCGGCGACGTCCTGCGCGAAGGCGACGTGATTATTCACAATGATGCGTATAACGGGGCTTCCCACAGTCCCGATATCGGCTTCTGCGTGCCCGTGTTCCATGCCGGGGAACTTATCGGCTTCGCAATGACGACGGCACATCACCTCGATATCGGTTCATGCGAACCGGGCAGCGTCGGTGTTTCCAATTGTGCCGACGCCTATGCTGAAGGACTACAGTTCAAGGCCATAAAAGTGGAAGACCGGGGGGTCAGCAACGGCGCCGTGTGGCAGTTGATACGGGATAACGTGCGCGTCCCCGACCTGATAGTGGGTGACATGGAAGCCCAGATTGCCGCCTGCCGTGTCGGCGCCGAACGATTTGTCGCGCTCGTTGACCGCTTCGGCCTGGACGTCCTGCGGGAAGCCGTTGAAGACCTGTTCGATTATTCCGAGCGCCTGATGCGGACACAGATAGAGAAAATTCCTGACGGAACCTATTCCGCAACCGGTGTGGTGGACGGTTACCTGGATCATTCGGATCCCGCTTTACAATTACTGCCCATAAAAGTCACTGTCACCGTCGCCGGGTCCGAATTGACGGTTGACCTGACAGGCACGGCCGACCAGGTGGAGGGCCATGCCATCAATATGCCGTTCATCGGCACGGTTGACGTTTCCATCTGGCTGACCCTGCGCTCCATCCTGCTCGATACGGAGGTGCATGGCGATATCCCGCAGAATGCGGGTTTGTACCGTCCGATACACATCACGGCCCCGAGGGGGTCGCTGGCCAACCCGGTGTTCCCGGTACCGACGATGGCGCGCGTGTCACCGGGCAACGTCCTGGCGGACACGCTGATGCGCGCGCTGGCCCCTGTCCTGCCGGAACAGGTCAGCGCCGGCATTGCCAATCTCAAGGCGCTTGGTTTTTCCGGCCTGCGCGGCGAACAGCACTGGGTGCATATTGAAATCTTCGAGGGGAGCTACGGCGGGCGCTTCGGCAAGGACGGCATGGATACCGTGGACACCCTTTACGCCAACACCCGCAACAACCCGATAGAAGATATCGAAACCCATGTGCCGTTGCGGGTCAACCGCTATCAACTGCGGGACAACGCCTGTCCCGCCGGCAGGTGGCGCGGCGGGCTCGGCATGGTCAAGGAAGTGGAGTTCCTGGCGGACGGCTCGGTCAGCGCCGAGGGCGACGGCCACTCCCAGCAGGGCTGGGGGTTTGACGGTGGAGACAGCGGCGTATCATCGGCTCTGGTCCTGAAACGTAAAAACGGCGAGCAGATCGACCTGCCGTCGATGCTGCGGACCCGGCCTGCGCTGGCGGGCGACAGGTTCATTGCCATAGGCGGCGGGGGGGGTGGTTACGGCAATCCTTATGCGCGCGCTGCGGACCGGGTCCTGGACGATTACCTGGACGGCTATATTTCCCGCAGCGAGGCGCAGGACAAGTACGGCGTGGTGATTACGGCAGCGGACACCGTGGATATTGAACGGACAAAGGGTCTCAGACGCGCGGCAGACTAACTCCTGAAAATGACCAGCGTACCGAAAATCGTTGCCGAACCGTTGAATAAGGACAATTTTTCCGAATTCGGAGATGTAATTCAAAGACCGCCTGAAGGCGTCCGTGAATTCTTCAATGATCGCCTCGAAAACAACCGCGCGGATGCACGGGTCGATCTGTCCCTTGCCGCGATAAAACCCGTCGACCGGCTTCCGCTGCATGCGACCATGATGGAACGCCACCCATTTTCAAGTCAGACTTTTTTACCATTGAAGGCATCCAGGTATCTTGTCGTTGTCGCGCCGGACGGTGACGACGGCGGCCCGGACCTGGCCCGGGTCAGGGCCTATATAGCTGAGGGTGACCAGGGTGTTACATACCGGTGCGGTGTCTGGCACCACGGCATGACCGCGCTCGATGAAACAGCCGTGATGGCTGTGTTAATGTGGTGCGACGGCAGCAGCGGCGATGAAGAGTTTCTTGATATCGATACGCCGTTTGACGTAGTGCTGCCCACGGGCGCGGCGGCCTGACGTAAGCAGATGGATTTGTAATGGTTTACTCACCTGAAAGAGACCTGATTGGTTACGGCTCGAACCCGCCGGACCCGGACTGGCCGAACGGCGCGCGGCTCGCGCTTAATTTTGTCCTGAATTACGAGGAAGGATCGGAGTACTCAATCCCGGACAAGGATGCCCGTTCGGACAGCGCCCTGACGGAAGTGGGCGGCTACGACCCCGGCGTCAAAGGGCGGGACCTGGCAGCGGAATCCATGTACGAATACGGCTCCCGGGTCGGGTTCTGGCGGGTGCTGCGCCTGTTTCAGGAACGCAACCTGCCGTTAACGGTGTTCGGCTGCGCGCTTGCCCTGGAACGCCACCCTCCCGCCGCCGAAGCGATAAAACAGGCGGACTACGATGTCTGTTGTCATGGCTGGCGCTGGGAAAACCATTTCGATCTCGATATCGATGAAGAGCGCGAACATATACACCGGGCAATAAAGTCATTGGAAAAAACTGTTGGTGAAAGACCTTACGGCTGGTATTGCCGCTACGGTCCCGGCGTCAATACCAGGCATCTCATTGTTGAGGAGGGGGGCTTTCTTTACGACTCCGATGCGTACAACGACGACCTGCCCTACTGGGTACAGGTAAACGGACACCCGCACCTGGTTGTCCCTTACACCCTCAGTAACAATGACGCCAAATTTGCCCTGGGTTCCTTTTCCACGGCGCGCGAGTTCGGCGACTATCTCCAGGACTGTTTCGACGTGATGTACCGGGAAGGCGAGACACGTCCCGGGATGATGTCGGTCGGCCTTCACCT
>CAYOEQ010000007.1:19495-26550 GCA_964402775.1 uncultured Enterobacteriaceae bacterium | reverse complement strand
CCGGCAATCGTCTGGTATGGATTCGGCACCTGGATAGCGGCCCTGGCCATGGACGGGATTATCCAGACCCTCACCGGATTTACCTTTGACGGTATCAAACTCATATACTTTTTCGCTTTTCTCATCATTCAGACATGGTTTGCCTGCCGCGGCATCCGCATGATGAAATGGTTTACCGTTGCGGCATCCATAGCGCTGGTATTGATCATCGTGGAGATGCTGTTTTCCACGCTGCAAAGCGAGCAGTTCGAGATCGGCGAGACCTGGCGCGTCAGGGGCGACTGGGGCTGGTCGTTCTGGACCGGGGTGAACGCCACCGTGGGCATTCTTGTGGCGGTCATGGTCAGCGCAAGCGATCTGACCCGTTATCTTGAAAACAGGCAGAGCAGCATGTGGCTGGGGCATTTGTTCGGACTCATACCGCCCCTCGGATTAATGATGTTCCTCGGCTTCGTGTCCGCGGTGACGACCGGTCAATGGGATCCCATACAGGCGTTAATGCAATTGTCCCCGGGGCCGGTGGTCATGATACTTATGCTGGTTTTCATCCTGGTAGCGCAATTCAGCACAAACCTGACCATAAATATTTTACCCCCGGCATTCATTTTCGAGGAGTTGTTCGGATTCAACTGGCAAAAAGGAGTTATTCTGACGGGTGTTCTCGCGAGTCTCTCCTTTCCCTGGGTCCTGCTTGAAAGCGGCGCGAACTTTGTTGCTTTCATCAATTACTACACTGCGTTTTTCGGGCCGCTGCTGGGTTGCATGCTGGCCCAGCGCTGGCTGGAAAAAGATAAATTACAGGTCGATGATCTGTACGACGAGAGCCCTGGGAGCAGGTACTGGTACAGCGCCGGACTGAACCCGGCTGCCGTCGTCAGTACGCTGGCGGCTTCCGTCGTCACCATGATCTGGTGGTTGCAGATTTCCTGGCTGGTGGGATTGCCGCTTGGAATATTGGGCTATCTTGTTCTCGACCGGGCGCTTACATTTGCCGCATCAATCCGGCGCAGATAATGAAGACAGATGAAAGATGTTAACCGTTGATGCAAACAGGACTATTGGAGATTTGAAGGCGCTCGCCGAATTCGGCAAGTTCGAATCCGGCGTAAACCGGCGCGGGTTCACACCCGAAGATATTGCCGCACGGGCCTGGCTGCTGGAGCGCATGCAGGAAGCCGGGCTTGATGCCGCCATTGACGGTGTCGGCAACGTGACGGGAAAAACACCGGGCTGCGAACGTTACATCATCATCGGCTCTCACTCTGATACCGTTCCCAAGGGCGGGTGGCTGGACGGCGCCCTGGGTGTTATCTTCGGCCTGGAGATAGCCAGGGCATGGGTGGAATCCGCGGGCAGCGCCGGTATCGGCGTGAAAGCCTTCTCTTTCAGTGACGAAGAAGGCCGTTTCAACGGGTTGTTCGGCAGTTCCATCTACAGCGGGTTGAAATCGCTGGAACAGGTGGTTGAATCCGTTGCGGATGACGGCGCCGTGCTGGGAGACGCCCTGCGGAACGCCGGTTACGCAGGCCGGCCTGTTGCGGTATTCGATCCGGACCGGGACATCGCCTGCATCGAGGCGCATATCGAACAGGGCCCGGTGCTGGAGATCAACGACCGGATCATCGGTATCGTCACCGAAATTGTCGGCGTCGGACGTTCGCAGGTCTTTTTCTTCGGCAAGGCGGGTCACGCAGGCACCGTACCGATGGCGCTGCGCAAGGATGCCGCGGCCGCGGCGTATGAATTTGCAGTGATGTTTGCGGACTTTTGCCGTCAACACTGCAGTGATTCCACGGTCTGGAATATAGGTAAGCTGCGGCTGGAACCGGGCGCCTATAATGTAACCGCCCGGGAAGCGGAGGTGTTTCTGGAATATCGCGATCCTTCAGCAGATATACTCACGGGTATTAACAAGGCTATTCCGGAGCTGGCGGCTGAGGCCGGGGCAAAGCATAAGGTCGGCCACAAATGGATACCCGGCGTCCATATACCGCCGGAAATGATGGATTTAAACCTCGTGAAGCGCCTGGAAGCGGCTGCCGAACGCTGCAATGCCCCGCGTATGCGCATGCCCAGCGGCGGCGGCCATGACTGCATGTTGTTCGCGAAAAAGGTGCCTACGGCCATGTTGTTTGTGCCCAGCCTCGGCGGGCACAGCCATGTCGTTGCCGAGGATACCCGTGAAGCGGACATTGTTCTGGGGATCGAGGTATTGGGCGAGTTTGTCTCGGATATTATTGAAAATGGGCTGCCCGGATGAAACAGGGAGGCTCGTCGCGATGAAAATCCATCCTGAAGTAATGCCCGCCATTGAGCGCTTCGAGTTGCCCGATGAACTGGGCTTCGGGGATACCCTTGCCCCAATCATGTACCGGCTCGATTATGCGGACGGCGCATGGGGCGAAGGCCAATTGCTTCCTTATGCAGACATATCCATTGATCCCGCTTCGAAGGTTTTACATTTCGCCCAGGTTGTATTTGAGGGACTGAAGGCATACCGGGGAGAACATGCGCAAATTAAATTGTTCAGGCCGCGCATGAATGCCACCAGGTTCAATCGCTCGTGCGCGCGCATGCTGATGCCTGAACTGCCCGAGTCATTGTTTATTGAAGGGGTATCCGCGGTTTCCGCCTGCGCCGGGCCGCTCGTTCCGGGATTGCCTGGCCAATCGCTTTACCTGCGTCCGCTGACGTTCGGCACGCAACCTTCTCTTGGCCTGGCCCCTTCCGACCGTTTTACATTCCTCGTTATCGCAAGCCCCTCGGACGCCTTGATCGCCGGCAGCCTGCGGGTCGTGGTGGAGCGGGATGGAACCCGCGCCTCAACAGGCGGCACCGGTAATGTCAAGGCCAGCGGCAATTACGGCGCATCCCTGCATTCCTCCATGGCCGCAATGGACAGCGGCTTCGACCAACCCCTGTGGCTCGACGCGCGGGAACGGAAATACATTGAAGAACTGTCTGCCATGAATTTTTTCGCGGTGATTGACGGGGAGTTGCATACCCCCGGAACGGGAGGCACGATCCTCCCGGGTGTAACGCGGGATTCGGTGGTAGCCCTGGCAGGAGATCTCGGGATTCCGGTCCGGGAAGGAAAGATTGCAATCGACACGCTGCTGCAGCAAATTCGCTCAAAACGGTGCACCGAGGCCTTTGCCTGCGGCACTGCGGCCGTCGTCGCCCCAATCAGCGTGATAGGAGAAAAGGATGGCGCCGTGCATGAACTACCCGTGGTTTCCGGTCCTGTCACAAACAGGTTGCGTGATGAACTGCTCGATATCCAGGAAGGCCGTGCGCCGGACAGGTTTAACTGGCTGTATACTGCCGGCATGTAGTTTCACCCACACCAGTTACCCGTTGACGGTTTAATCATGTGGCGGGTTTACAACGACTAAATGAGTTGATTGTGAATCCAGTTTCAACTAGTATGGACAGAGTTTGTCCTGATTTATTCCCGGTTGTTTTATAAATACAACACCTCGTGGGGAGGATTGTCAGATGTCATCGCAAACCGCTTGCCTGCTAGTTCGACTTCCTTACATCTGCCGTTGCCTGTGCGCCGCATTGGGTCTGGTCGTGTTCAGTGTCACTGTGCCGGCCCAGGTCCTGGAAGAAATCGTCGTGACCGCCCAGAAGCGTGAGGAGACACTCCAGAATGTTGCCAATCCCGTCACGGTATTTTCCGGCGAGGACCTCAACTCGCTGCGTATCAAGGAACCGAGAGACCTGGCCATGCAGACACCCGGGTTGCTCACCAAGCTCGGTCCGAACGGTCTGCGAACCGTGAGCTTTTATTTGCGTGGCGTGGGGATCAACGATTTCTCGGGCACGGTTGATTCATCCGTCGGTGTCTATGTAGACGAGGTCTACAAGCCCACCCCGGATACCCTGAACTTCGCACTTATGGACGTACAGCGGGTTGAAGTGCTCAAGGGCCCGCAGGGTACACTATATGGTCGCAACAGTACCGGCGGCGCGGTCAATATCATCTCTGCCCCGCCTACGGCTGAAGCTGAAGGTTACATACGCGCCGGTTATCAGCGCTTTAACACCGGCACCCTGGAGGGCGCGGTAAGCGGCCCACTCTCTGAAACCCTGCTGGGCCGGGTGTCCGTTTCCGGACAGCTCAGCGACTCGGGGTCGGGTTACTCTTACAACCGGCTGACGGACAATACCCTGGGTGACGACGACCGGATCGCCGTGCGCGGCCAGCTTCACTGGCTGCCGACGGAGGATTTCGATGCGCGGGTGATCTTCAACTACGGTTACCACGAGTCCGAGGAGCCGCTGCTCGAAGCCTCCAATGCGCTCGACCCTGCCGGGGGTGGAGTCTGCGCCCCGGTACAGGCTGGACGGCGCGCCGAAGGGCAGTGCGTGGGATTATTGGGGAATTTTGATCCCGACGACAACCGCTTCGACACCGAGGCCGACACCGAACCCATGGTCGAAATGGAAGATCATAACGTGGTGGCGCATTTAAACTGGCGTTTGCCGCGTTTCACCGTCACCTCGATTACCGGTTACGAGAACTTCAAAAAAGAGCAGGCGCAGGACCTCGATGCCTCCCGCTTCGTAATCGGCAATAACGACACCATCGACAGCGATGTTGACAGCTTCAGCCAGGAGGTACGTATTACCTCGGATGAATCCTGGGGATTTGAGTGGATTATAGGCGGCTTTTACTTTCAGAGCGATATCGCCTGGTTCCAGACGATTGACCTCAGTGGCATCGCGATACCGACCAGCAACGGCGCCGACCAGGACACGGAATCCTGGGCGGTATTTGGCGATATCACTGTCCCGCTTGGCGAACAGGTCGAGATTGAAGCCGGTTTGCGTTTCACGCATGAAGAGCGCGACTGGACAGGCGGATCGTTTATCGGTACTTATACGGACCTCGATAACGCTTTTTCTTCCCTGACTACCCCCGGTTTCACACCCTGCCCGTTATCGGCCCTGCCTATTACTCCCGGCGGCACCTGCGACGGGTTTATGCCCGGCGGCCCCCTGGATTTTGAAAATAGTCAGGAAGAAGACAACGTCGACTTCCGCGTCGCACTCAAATATAACCCGACCGACAATATGATGTGGTACATGTCCGTAAGTGAAGGATTTCGCAGTGGCGGTTATTCAGGCGCAGTGATCTTTTCACAACCGGCACTGGAACCTTTTGGCGTTGAATCATTGCGGGCTTATGAAGGCGGGTTCAAGTGGACCCTGCTGGACGGGCGCATGCAGTTCAATGCAAGCGGTTTTTTCTATGACTTCGAAGGCTACCAGGCTACCTTCGTGCGCGGCACCGAGATCAGCGCGCGCCTGCAGAACGCCGGCGACGTGGAAATCTTTGGGGCTGAAGGATCGATACAGTGGCTGATGAGCGAACGGTTCTATGTCAATTTAGGTGTAAGCTGGCTGGACAACGAGATCGTAGACACCGAAGTTGTCCTGTCTTCGCTCGAAGGAGGACCTGCCGCAACCATCAAGGGTAACGAGATCACCAACGCGCCGGATTGGTCATTTAACGGCCGCGCACGTTATGAGTTGCCTTTGATGGGGGGATTTCGTCCTTACCTCCAGGGTGACTTCAAATACGTCGACAAGCATTTCCTGGAACCCAATAACCGCCTGATACTGGAAGAAGACGGCTATTTCCTGCTTAATGGCCGCCTGAGCATCCAACAGGATAACGGTAACTGGAATGCGGCGCTGTGGGTCATGAACCTCACCAACGAGAAATACCTTACATCGGGCCAGGATATCATCAGCGGCCTGGGATTTGCCCACCAGATGCAGGGGCCGCCCCGCACCTATGGAGTTGAAGTCGGGTACGACTGGTAAATCGATACCGCGCCTGTGAACCTCCGGGGTTCAGCCGGAGGTTCACAGGTATTCAGGTTGCAGTCACTCGAACACCAGACGCCTGGTCTGGTGGGCGTCTATATAGTCCCAGTCATAGCTGACGCCCAGGCCCGGTCCGTCGGGCACGGGCAGGAAACCATCGGACGGCAGGTCCTCTGCCCGGTCCGAGTAACCGCAGGCATACACCGGGGCTACGATGTTGGGCATGTCCGGGCCGACCAGCGCCAATTCATACATCAGGGTATTGCGCATTGCCGACATGCAGATGCGATGGGCGGGGCCGACCGCATGTATCTGCACGTCCAGTCCCATGGCTTCGCAGAAATGGGCTATTTTCATTACCCCGGTAATGCCCATGTCGTATTCCGGGTCTGCGTGGATCATGTCGCACCCGCCGTTGACCAGAAAGGACGCCTTCTGTTCAGGGCCGCGCACGTGCTCGCTTACCAGTAACGGCGTTTTCAGTTTCTCCCGCAGGCGGCGGTGGGCGAACGCCGAGACCGATGCGTCCTTGTAAGGGTCTTCGTACCAGAGGCAGCCGACCTCGTCGGCCACTCTGCCGAGTTCCAGGGCATCCATCCAGGTTTCCAGCATGCAGGCCGGATCGATCATCACGGGGTAACCGTCCCCTACCCGCTCCCGCACGCCGCGCAGGTTGGCTATTTCCCGCTCCAGTATGCTGTTGCGCCAGCCATGGATCTTGAAGCCGTGGAAGCCGGCATTCCGACAGTGTTCCGCATAGTCGGCAAAATCCGCCGGGGTGTGCAACCCGCCCGGGCTTTCCTGGCCCCCGTAGGTGCTCGCGTACACCGGCAGCCGGTCGCGGTAGCCGCCGAGCATGCTCTTTATTGAAACGCCGTGGAGCTTCCCTGCCAGGTCCCACAAGGCGATATCCAGCGGGCCGTGCCCCATGTGGTCGTAGGCCCGTATCTCCCATTTCAGGTCGTTATAGATCTGCTCCCTGTGTTCGGGGTTACGCCCCACGAGCAACGGCGCCAGCATGGATGCCTGGCCGAATGACGACGGAGTCCCCACCCAGTTGGTGACATATTCACCCGTTGCGTCTTCATCGGAAGTGATCCTTACGGCCCAGCGCCCGGCCTTGAACCGGTTGCCCTTGACCCAGGCCATATTGCCGACACCGGCCGCCGCGGTCTCCAGCCCGATGTTGTCAACGGCAAACTCAAATTCGGTCA
>CAYOEQ010000007.1:0-19395 GCA_964402775.1 uncultured Enterobacteriaceae bacterium | reverse complement strand
TTCATGTCCCCCAGGAAATTCGTCTGCATGTTATTCCAGGCGGGGACCGCCAGTTGCTTGTCGTTGCCGATACAGGTGTCGACCATCACCCTGTGCGCGCCGGTATCGACAATCAGGCCGTGCACGCTGAAGAGAAGATAACCCTCCTCATCCATGAAGTGCGGCTGCATCCAGTCGTATACCAGGCACTTTTCATTCTGCGCGTCCGGCAACACGAATTCATTATCACCGCTGACCACCAGTTCAACCACACGGGTTATCTTTACCTTGCCTATCTGCCATTGCATAAGTCTTTATCTCCGCTATTCAAAGAGCCGCTCGCCCGATGCGAACACCAGGTAGAACACCAGTCCCAGCAGGAATACCAGGGCCGAGAGCTGAAACACCATCGTCCAGGAACCCGTCAGACCCAGTATCATCCCGCTCACATATACACCTATGATACCCGGTATTGTGCCTGCCGTGTTTGACAGGCCCATCAGAACGCCGGCGTATTTCGGCGCGATGTCCAGGTGGTTGACGATGAAGGCGCCCGCATTGAAGGCGATGAAAATATTGGCCAGCGTCATCAATGCGATGGCGGCTTCCGCATTTTCGACATAACCGACGAACATCAGGACGAGCGCCGGCCCGCCGAAGCCGATGACCTGCATCAACCTGCGAATCCTGATTATCTCCCAGCCGCGCACGGCCAGCCTGTCGGCCAGCGCGCCGGCAATGTTAAAGAACAGGAAGGCGGCGATATAGGGGAACATCGCATACAGGCCTACCGCATTGAAGTCAACCTGCAGCCCCTTGTTGATATAGGTGGGCATCCAGGCCAGCAGGACGTAAACACCCCAGTTGGAACAGAAATGGGCAACGATGATGGCCCACACGGCCGGCGTGGTTAACAACAGGCGCCAGGGCGGCGCCTCGGTCGCCGTGACCGGCGCCGCATCCCTGCGTATCAGCGCCCTCTCTTCAGCGCTGATCTCCGGGTGCAGGTCGGGATGCGCCACAGCGGCCCTGTGCCAGAAGATGAACCAGGCAAAACCGGCAAGACCGAATGAGTAAAATGCCCAGTGCCAGCCGAAATTGACGATGATCCAGGGCGTGGCCGCCATGCCGAAAACAATTCCCAGGGTCATGGCGGAGAAGGTGGCGCCGATGGCGCGGGAGGTCTCGTGGCGCGGCAGCCAGCGGCCGTAGAGACTGTAAACGGCCGGCAACGCCACCCCTTCGCCGGCGCCCATGCCGATACGAGCCAGCAGCAGCACGGCAAAACCGGCCATTGTTGCAACAGGCGTTATGAAGGTGAACAGCGACCAGACCAGTACGGCAAGACCCAGTACGAGCTTGCCGCCGTGGCGATCCGCCATGCGCCCCCCCAGGACCTGGGTCAACAGGTAGCCGACAAAGAAAGCCGAGAGCACCATGCCCTGTTGTTCCGGTTGCCAACCCATGTCCTCGGCCATGGGGATGATGGCGATGGAAATATTGACCCTGTCCATGTAGCAGATGAACATGGCGATGACCGCCAGGCCGGTCAGCGTGTAGCGCCGGGGCCAGTATTCCCGCAGGGAAGGATTGTACTGATTCATCCGGCCCGACTTATTCCGGCATGCGCAGGATCGGCTTGATTACCTCACCGGTGACGGCGCTGTCATGTACCGCCTTGTCGATATCGGTAAAATCATAGAATTTCACGAAGCGGTCATAGGGGAGCCTGCCCTGCCTGAACAGGTCTGCCAGGAACGGCACAAAGACCTGCACATTCGCTTCGCCCATTACGACGCCGCGTATGCCGCGTCCGAAAATCACCTGGTCCATTTCCAGGGGCACGGTAACGGCCGAGGGCGTCACCCCGACCTGCGCACACCAGCCGGGAGGAGTGAGGCAGTTGACCGACTGGATGACGACCTCGGGCACGCCGGTACATTCGACCGCATAATTCGCGCCGCCGCCGGTAATGGAACGGATGGCGTCGACGACGTCCTCCCCGCCGGCATCAAGTACATGGGTGGCGCCCAGTTGCCGCGCCATTTCAAGTCTCGCGGGCCTGATGTCGGTGACGATTATGCAGGTGCAACCCGAGAGGCGTGCGCCCATCAGCGCGGCGAGCCCGACGGTCCCCGCGCCGAAAATTGCGATACTGGAACCTGCGCGGGGCTGCAATGCATTCATCACCGTGCCCACGCCGGTGGCAAGGCCGCAGCCCAACGGCCCCAGCAGTTCAATGGGTAAATCGTCGGGAACTTTTATGGCGCCCCTTGCCGCGCCTATCACCCGGGTGGCAAAGGACGACTGGGCGACAAAGCGTCCCCGCATCGGCTCGCCATCGCACACCAGGCTGGTGCTGCCGTCGGTGCGCAGGCCGCTGAGGTTGCGTTCCGGGAATTCGCGGCAGTAAAACGGCAACCCCTGGTGGCAATTACTGCACTTTCCGCAGGAATCGCCGCACAGCACGACATGGTCCCCGACCTGCAGATGGGTAACCTCATCCCCTACTGCCTCGACGATTCCCGCCCCTTCGTGGCCCAGCACCATGGGCAGGGGCAACGGAAAGGCCTGTTCCTTGACCGCGATATCCGTATGGCAGATGCCGGTCGCGGCAATTCTGACCTGTACTTCGTTACTGCGCGGCGGCAGCAGTTCCATTTCACGAAAATCGAACGGCGCTTCAGGTGACAGCGCGACGGCCGCCAGTGTATGTGCGTGCATGTGAATCTCCCGATGTTATCCGCGCATGACGCAGATTTTGTCTTATCCGCGGATGACACAGATTAACACAGATTGTTCTGTTATCATGGCTGCGACATGTCAACCTATTCACTTACCAACAGTTGGCTGACCGCCCTGGTAAGAGCCGTGGAAACCTATGGCATCGACCCTCACGACCTGCTGGTGGGGGAACTTTCAACGGAAGATCTGGGTAACCCTGTCAACGCCAGGATCGGCCATGACTCGATGACCCGGTTGTGGAAACGGGCGGCCGTCCTTACCGGCGACCCGACCATCGGCCTGGTAGCCGCACGCTTCGTTGGACCGGCCACCTTCGGGCCGCTCTCTTTTGCAATGAATGCCAGCGACAGCGCCTTGACTGCACTGAAGACCATGGTGCGCTTCAACCAGGTGAGTTCAAACGCCGCAACCTGGACCTTCCGGCAGGACGAAGAGTACGTGGATTTGACGCAGCAGATGCGCGGTCCGCTGGGAGCGTGGGAACAGAAGGATGCCGTGGTCGCCGCCGTGCTTAACATCTGCCGCAGCCTGGGCGACCCGAGCCTGAGATATGAGAAATTGATCATCGGACGTCCCGCCCCCGGGGACATCTCTCCCTGGACAGGCTATTTTTCCATCGAACCCGGTTTCCAGGGCAACGGGGTCAGCTTCATGCGTTTCCGGCGTGAAGACCTTGACAAGCGCAGCCCGACCTATGAACCGGAGCTTTACGAGTTGTCCGTCTCCATCCTTGAGCGAAAACTGAACGAAATCAACTCGTCTTCATTCATGGCCCAGGTCGAGTCCCATATTATCGAAGGGATCGAACGCGGCAACGTCCATATCGACCTGGTTTCCGAGAAACTGGGCATCAGCCGGCGCACGCTGCAAAGGCGTCTGAGGGCCGAGAACCAGTGCACCTACAGAAACGTGTTCCAGTCCGTCAGGCATTCCCTTGCCGATCGTTACCTGCGCATGACGAACCGCCCCATCGAGGAGATCAGCGACCTGCTGGGCTATGCAAACGTGTCCGGTTTCAGCCGCGGTTTCCGCCACAGAAACGGCATTACGCCGACTGAATACCGCCGGCAACGGGAAAACTGAACAGCCCCCGGCCGGGGTTTCATCTTCAGTCAGGGATGACGAGGTCCGGATCTATTTCCACGCCGAGGCCGGGCGCCCCCGGCACGGCCATGGACCCGTCCCCGGCAACCAGGGGCGGATTATCCATCATCGCAAAAAAATTGCGGTAATCCCCTACCGGCGGGTCGTGGATCAGTTCCAGGTACGGCGCGTGGGGCCAGCTTGCCACCATGTGCATGTGCGCTATCAGCCCCAGTTTCACATAGCCGTTATGGGGGACAACCTGTTTATCGTATTGCCTGGCAAGCTCCCCTACCTTCAGGGTTTCGGTGATCCCGGTCAACACCAGGCATTCCGGTTGCAACACGCTGTAGACGCCAAGCTCGCACATCTGTTGAAATTCGTATAGAACGGCGGCATTTTCACCGCCGGCCAGGTCTATCTCCACCGAATCATTCAGTCTTGCAAGCTCATCGAATGCATAGCGCGGCCTGGGCTCCTCCAGCCACACACAGCCAAGCTGCTGTAACTCGATTGCCGTTTCATAAGCGCGCGAGTAATCCCATCTCACTCCCGGTTGCCAGTCACCCTTGGACTGCGCCTGGTTGGCGTCCACCATGATCCGCATATCACTGCCTACCGCCTCCCTGACCTTCGCCACGGTACGGATATCCTCCGCCAGGGTCTCATGGTGCAGGCGCAGCTTTATTGCCTGCCAGCCCTCATCCTTGAGCCGGAGCGCCATATCCGCCCTTTCCTCCGGTTTGGACAACATGATCATTGCGGCATAAGGCACGATGCGGTCCCCGGTTCCACCCCATAACCGGTACAGTGGCAAGCCCCTGGCCTTGCCCACGATATCCCAGAGGGCGATATCCACTCCTGCAACATGCTGGTAATGGGTTCCCCCCGGGAGGTAATACTCGAGCATGGCGCTGAGTTTTTCCACTTCCATGGGATCCTTGCCGATGAGTATCCTCTTCAGCGCCGGGATGAACCGGTCATCCACTTCCGGACCGATCCCGGCAACACCTTCATCCGTCAGGATTTCCACAAAACTCCCGCCCCCCTTGCAGATCTGCATCTGATCGCCCGGACTCCAGGCCAGTTCCACCATCCCTACTTCCTCGATTACCCGCAAGCGGCGTATGCGTACGTCTGTTATCTGCATGGTATTGCCCTTTACTCTTCCGGCGGCGACAGCCAGGTCAGCGTCGCCTGTTGTTTCTTTCCTGTCGCCACGGCCCTGTCTTCCCGGGCCCGCGCACGTACATAGTGATGAATTTTTTCAATTTCAGCGGCATTCAGCACATCCCCGAACCCCGCCATGCCGGTCGCAGCCAGCATCCCGTCACTTACGATGTCCGGGAACAGGTCATGGCTCTCTGCGGACATCAGTCTCAGGTCCGGGATGGAACCGCCCGAGCGCGCCAGCAGGCCATGGCACATGGCGCAGAAATTGTTGTACAGCGCCTCTCCCTGCGCAATCACGGTACTGTCCGCGGTCACGGCGTGTTGTTCCGGTATGCTCCTGTCAAGGCGGTCGGGTTCCGGCAGCGCCGCATCTCCCCCCAGGCGAAATGCCAGCAGGCGTCCCCTGTTCCCGTACCTGTTTGAAGCCGTGTTATTTTCACCGCCGAACAGGTCGGCGCCGCCGCCGCCGGTCAGTAACGCAATATGCTGCACGCCGTCAACACTGTACGCGACCGGCGGCGCAAGTATGGACGTCCAGGTATTGAACTGCCATAACCTGTCGCCGTTTTCCTTGTCGTAGGCGGACAAGAAACCGTCGGCATCTCCCTGGAATACCAGGCCACCCTGTGTGGCCAGCACCCCGCCGTTCCAGTAATAGGGATTACGCACCTCCCAGCGGGTTGCGCCGCTGATGGGGTCGAATGCCTTGAGCGCGCCTCCCGGCGCCGGCTGGGCGGCAACATTATCGATGAACAACTGTGCCAGGCGCCCGACCTCGAGGCCGATATTCCATCTGCCGGGGTCTCTCCTGTAGGTCCCGTTCCGTTTCCATTCGTCGGCCACGGCAAAGATGAGGGGACTTTCCTGGGTGGGGATATAGACCAGGCCGCTCGCTTCATCGACGGACATGGCCTGCCAGCCATGGGCGCCGGCGGAACCCGGCAGCACCCATTTTTCCTGTTCGAGATAATCCAGCTCAGGGTTTTCCACGGGCCGCCCGGTGTCCAGGTCAACATGGGTGGCCCAGGTCACGGCGCTGTAAGGGTGCGCACGCAGCAATTCACCATCGCGCCGATCAAGTACGTAGAAAAAACCGTTCTTCGGCGCCTGCAACAATACCTTGCGCAGTTCCCCGTCGACTTCCAGTTCCGCCAGGGCCATGTCCTGCACCGCGGTATAGTCCCAGTTATCCCCCGGGGTGGTCTGGTAATACCATTTCATCCTGCCGCTGTCGGCATCCAGCGCAACGATGGAGGACAGGAACAGGTTGTCGCCGCCGCCCGGCGAGCGTATCGCGCGCGCCCAGGGGGAACCGTTGCCGACGCCGATATAGAGATGGTTGAATTCGGCGTCGAACACTATCGAATTCCATACCGTTCCGCCTCCCCCGAACTTCCACCATTGATCACCGCTCCAGGTGGCGGCGGCCGGTTCCAGTTCGGGGTGTTCGTAAGGCTGCGAAGGATCGCCGGGGACCGTATAAAAACGCCAGGCAAGCTCGCCCGTGTCCGCATCGTAAGCGGACACGTACCCTCTCACGCCGAACTCCGCGCCGCCATTGCCGATATAGACCTTGCCCCGGGCGGCCCGCGGCGCGCCGGTGATAGTGTAAAACCGGTCCCGGTCGATGAGCGTGTCCACCTGCCAGATTTCCTCGCCGGTCGCGGCGTCGAGCGCAATCAGGCGGCCGTCAAGACTGCCCACGTAAACACGGCCCCGGTAAACGGCCACCCCGCGGTTGACCACGTCGCAACAGGCGCGCCGCGACCATTCGCCGGGTACCTGCGGGTCGTATTGCCAGCGTATCGTACCCGTGCGGGCATCGACGGCGAAGACGCGGCTCCAGGCGCTTGTGACAAAGAGCGTGTCGTCCACGACGATGGGTGTTGCCTCCTGCGCCCGGTTCGTGCCCATATCCAGCGCCCAGGCCAGGCCCAGTCCGGATACGTTGGACCTGTTTATCCCGCTGAGAGGCGAAAATCGCTTCTCGCTGTAATCACGACCGTACGCCAGCCAGTTGCCGGGCTCGTCAACATGATTCAGTATGCGCTCGTCATCGATCAGGCCCAACGTCGCCGTCGCGGTTGTTACGCCGGCGCCTGGAACATCCCGTTCGGTACAGGCCGCCATGACCACAGACAAAACCAGGAGGAGGCCGGCGATGTATTTGAAGTCGTCAGCTTTCATGGGCATCAGGGACTGTACCACACGGGACTGCTGTAAGCCCTGTCCTGAATATGCGCAGGAACCTGTTCCGGCGGCTCCGTATTCAAGCGCCGGGCCTCCAGTGTCGTCCAGCGGGGTTTGGGTATCTCGAGGACTCTCAGGTAATAAAAGGCATGCTGCAGGGGATCGAAAGCCGGGTCCTGCCAGTAGGCGCGGAAGCCGACTGCGCCGGTTTCCTCGACGGTCACGTCATGGATTGTTTCGTGGCTGTCCCCGTTTTCGCCGACCCATCCCTTGATGACCTGCACCCGTTCAAGCGGGACGCCGGCCGGGTCCTTGAGCGCATTGATGATGAAGACAGGCCCGGAATCTGCGGGCGCCGCGCCCAGCATGCCGCCCATCGGCACGCCCTTCCGGTAGCCGATGGCGGCAAAATCGTCGGCGGTCGCTTCTTCCGGCAGGAAATCCCAGCCTGCAAAAAACTGCAGCCTGATGCGCGACCCGGTGGTGGCATAAGCCTCCCTGCGTTGCATCGCGTCGAACAGGGCGGCGCGGGTGTTCTCCGTTGCCCAGAGTGCGACATAACCCGATGCGACCATCTCGTAGGCCCAGAGGTCGTACGTCTTTCCCTGCCTGCCCTTGACGACCGGCTGGTGCGACAGGCGCTGCAGGCCCGGTTCGTACACGGAAAACTTGCCCCAGAAGTTATGCTCGGCAACGGCGGCAAACCCGGTGTGGGCATCCGAACTGCCTATCAGCCCGAAGCGGTATGGGTTGGCGCCGACGCGCCGTTCAAGTTCCAGGCCCGTCTTCAGCGCGGATCGCGCATACTCGTACCTGAGCATACCGGCCTGTTTCAGCGCTGTTGCGGTGAGGTTGCCCCGGTCCCAGTTCTCAAAACCGGCAAACGGGTCCTGCGGGGACAATCCCGGATGGGTCTCCCCGTCTCCCTTGATCTGGGTTACCTCGTACAGGGGCTCCCAGCGGGACCTGGCGCGGGCGTAATCCCAGTCAATCGGCCTGCCTTCAAAATCCGTTTCCGGAAACATGCGGCCGTTGCTCATGTTGCCGTTGTGGGGGATAGCAATCGCCCGGCCCCCCGTGTCCGCCTCGTAACTCTCCAGGAATGCCCAGAGCTGTTCCGGGTCTTCGCCGTCAAAGGCTGAAAAAGGCAGCACCCTCCCGGCCCTTGCGGCGCCGTCCCGGAAAATGACAACCCTGTGCAGGTTGTTTCCGTCCGGCATGGACGTCCACTCGAAACCGATAAACGCGGTAAACTTCCCCGGTTCGTTGTAGCCGTCGGCAATCCTGATGAAGTGTGCCCAGGTGGAATGCCTTATTTCCGTGTCATCGAAGCCCGGCCTGTTCGTCTCGATGTCATCCAGGACTTCGAACATCGCTTTCCAGGTCTGCTCCTCATCGCCGCTGTTGACCATTCCGCGCCAGCGCCGGGTCACGTCATTTTTCAATACCAGCGGATCACCGTCCCTGATCCTCGGCAGCAGGCCCAGGTATTCGGCATGGTCGCTTACCACGAGAAAGTCCAGCGGCCTTTCCAGTTTTGCCGTCGCGCCGCTATGGCCTTCGACGGCTTCGCCGCGGGCGAAGCGGAACGCCTCCTCCGGGCCGATGCGGATGTTCCCGTTCAGCGATGCATCGGGAGAATTGTTCGTATGTAAATGGGTGTCGCCCCAGTACAGCCGGGTAGCGCGGGCAGTGGCGTCCGGCACAACGATGGACAGTAACACCAGGACTGATACGGTTCCCCATAAGTGCATTCCGGCTCTCCAGCTTGGTCTGTCTCTGTCCGGGTATTACCGGATACCAAAACAAAAGAGGCGCTATTTCAGCCCCTCTTTTGCCGGGTAATCACCAGTACTCTTTCCAGTCATGCAAGTCAGAAGTTAATCTCCGCCTGCAATGCGACCACGCGCGGCGGGTCGGAGAACGCGGAGCCGGCCTTGCCGCCATATAAACCTGCCAGGGGAATGTCATTCTGCTGGTGCGAAGTCTGCTTGTCAGTCAGGTTCTTGCCGATGACGGAAAACCGGTACCTGCCGTCAGGCGAGGTCAGGCTCAGGACCGCATTGAGCTTGGCGTAGTCTTCCTGCACGTAATCCGGGTCAAGATCGCCGGCCAGGAAGAAATCATCCGAATAGGTAAGGTCGCCGGTCAGCCCGAGTTCCCAGCCCTGGTGGACAGGCACGACAAGGTCTGCATAGATGTTGAATTCCAGGTCCGGCGCGTACTGCAGCGGTTTCCCGGAAAGATCACAGAATGTCGCGATTGCATTACCGGCGCTGTCAAGCACGCAGGGCCCGGATTCATAGTTGTCATACTCGGCGTCCAGCAGGACAAACGCGCCGCCCACGCTGAATTGATCGGTAACCAGCCAGCGGGCATCGACGTCCAGTCCCTCGGTCGTGGCCGAGGCCGCATTGCCGACCAGGAAACTGGCTATGGAGAAGGTGGATACCTGCAGGTTGGTATATTCCGAGCGGAAATATTCGGCATTGATATACGCCCTGCCGTCCGCCAGGGTCATTTTGGCGCCGAACGCGTACGCCTCGACCTGCTCGTCCTCAAACTCATACTCGGAAAGCACACCGGAAGTGAAGTCTTCATCGAACCCGCCGGCCTTGAAACCTTCCTTATAGCTGACGTACACCATCAGGTCGTCACTTGCGTCAAATTCACCGGTAATGGCAAACGGCACATCGTCGGTCTTGCGCTTCACGCCGCGCAAGTCATGCTCTACGCCGATGACGCCGTTGTAGATTCCGGCAATAGCCGGGTCCCGGGGTGTGCTGTCCAGGGTATCGATAGTGGAGACATCGGAATACCACAGGCGCTTGTCCGCGGTCTTGCGGTCTTCCGTGTAACGCGCGCCCAGGATCAAACGCGCCCGGTCCGTGAAATTCAGGGTGGCCTCGCCGAATATCGCCCAGGTTTCGCCATCCTGCCGGGTCTGCTGGTTCCGGCCCAGGCGCAGGATGGGAAAAAACGCCGCCAGGGCAGACTGGCCCAGGTCCAGCGTCGCCTGCAAGCGGGTGCGATATTTATCATCGGCGTAGTAGGCGCCGATAATGTATTCCAGGAACTGGCCTTGTGGTGAGGTCAGGCGCAGCTCTTGCGAGATGGTTTCTGAATCCTGCTTTTGCGGGCCGGCGACCACCTTGAGGTTGGTATGGTCGTTATTGGTCACGGCATCAAAATCGAACGCCACGTAACTGGTGATGGACTTGACCTGGTGGCCGGCGGCGTTCCAGTCCAGGGTCAGGGTGACGTTCTCCGTGTTGGTGTCGTTGAACAGGCCGTCAAAGAACGGATCGCCGGGCGGGGACGGGATGGATACCCGGTAATCGAATTCGGCTTCCGCGTTCGGGTCGTTGGCCCGGGTCAACGCCAGGTGATGGTCCGACATGAACTGTGGCTGGGTATGGTAACCGCCGGTGACGTCATACGCGCCGAACTCGCCTTTCAGGGTTGCGGTGAAATCCGGAGTGACGTCCCACTGCACGGTGCCGCGCACCAGGTACTGTTCGCGCTGGTACGGGTCGGGCACGCCGGGGAGGGAGTTTTTCATATACCCGTCCACGTCATAGTATTTGCCGGCGAGACGAATGCCGACATTGTCGCTGACCGGGCCGGATATGACCGCGGTAAACTCCTTGCCGTCATACTCCGGGTCCCAGTACGCGGAAACACTGTTTTCCCATTCCTCGGTCGGGCGCCGGGTTTCTATATTGAACGCGCCGGCGACGACGTTCTTGCCGAACAGCACGGTCTGCGGCCCCTTCAGCACTTCCACCCGTTGCACGTCGAAGAAGGGATTGCGATAGGCGCGGCTGCGGCTGAAATAGGCGCCGTCTATGAACATGCCGACGGACTGTTCAAAACCGTAGTTCTGACCCGAACCCACGCCGCGGATAAAGATATTGGTTGCCGCCTGGGCTTCGGACATCATGACCGAAGGCATGCGCAACGTCAGTTCATCAAGACTGTTTATGGAAGAGTTATCCAGCACCACGCCGTCCATGACCGATACGGATACCGGCACGTCCTGTAAACTTTCCTCGCGCTTGGTCGCGGTAACGATGATTTCCTCGAGGGCGGCGGCAGAGACGGTGGAACTGAAAAACAGAAACAGCCATGTGCAATGCAAGAAATATTTCATTTACATAACACTCCGATAAAATAGAATAGAGTAGTCCCTTGATTCAATCAGGGGTTCAAAAAAATTATAGTGAACAGGTAATGCTGCTCTTTTGCAATTTATGTCAACTTTTTATCAAATAGTGTCATTACGTGAATCCGTCCGAACCCGGACGACGGGAATTACTGCGCTGTGAACAATATCAGGATAACCCGCATAGAAACCCTGCGCCTCAACTCCTACGGCAACCTGGTCTGGGTAAAGGTCCATACGGATCAAGACGTCTACGGCCTGGGCGAAACTTTTCTCGGCGCCGAGTCCGTCGAGGCGCATATTCACGAAACCATTGCGCCTTACCTGCTGGGCAAGAACCCGCTGCAAAGAGACCTGCACTGGAAGCAACTGCGGGGGTACCTGGGATTCAGGAGCACCGGCGCTGAAATGCGCGCGCTGTCCGCCATCGACATGGCGTTATGGGACCTCTGGGGGCGGCTGACAGGGCAGCCCCTGTATGACCTGCTGGGCGGCAGGTCGCGGGATGCCATCCGGGTTTACAATACCTGCGCCGGTTATACCTATATCCGTTCCACCGAAGGCCAGAAGACCTCGAACTGGGGCATCGGCAAGGATGAATCCACCGGGCCGTACGAAGACCTCGATGCCTTCCTCAACCGCGCCGACGAACTGGCGCTCAGCCTGCTGGAGGAAGGCATCAGCGCTATGAAAATCTGGCCCTTCGACTTCGCCGCGGAACGCAACATGGGTAACGGGATAAGCGCCGCGGAACTCGACGCGGCCCTGGAACCCTTCGAGAAAATACGCGCCGCGGCAGGCGACAGGATGGACATCATGGTCGAGTGCCACTCGCTCTGGAACCTGACGACTGCAATCGCCATCTCCCATGCCCTGGAACCCTACCAGCCTTTTTTCATTGAAGATCCCGTCAAGTCCGACAGCCTGGAAAACCTGGCCGAATTCCGCGCGCGCACGGCTATTCCCGTCTGCGCGAGCGAGACCCTGGCAACGCGCTGGGGTTACCGGGATCTGTTTGAACAGCGCGCCACCGACTTCGCCATGCCGGATATCGGCTGGGCCGGCGGCATCACCGAGGCAAAACATATTGCGAGCCTGGCCGAGATCTACGGCCTTCCTGTTGCGCCCCACGACTGCACCGGTCCGGTGGTATGGACTGCATCCGTACACCTCTCCCTTAACGCGGTAAACGCGGTATTCCAGGAATCGGTGCGGGCGCTGTATACCGGCTGGTACAGGGACGTGGCTACCAAACTACCCGTCGTGGAAAACGGCATGGTCACGGTAGACCCGGACCCGGGGATCGGCATCGACCTCCTGCCGGACCTGCACAGGCGGGACGATGCGACCGTGCGGGTTTCCGACTAGCCGTCAGGAAAAAACGTAGCAGGTCGCCTCTCGCCTCCGTCAAAAAAGCGCGCGCCGGTGCCGATGCGGTTGTAATCGCCGAGTTCCGTCCTGGCCCTGTCCGCTTCCTGCATCAGCTTGCCGACGATATCCTGATGTTCTCCCGCCAGGTCAACCTGCTCGCCCACGTCTTGCTGCAGGTCGAATAACAGGGGCTGTTCAACCGCATCCGTATAACGGCCAAGCCACGAGGTATACGGCGTATTTGCCTGCCGGGGCAGGACGAGTTTCCAGCGTCCGGCCCGCACTGCCTGCAATTGCGTCAGGGAATAATAGAAGTAACTGGCGTACGGGCTTTTTGCTCCCGGACGGTCAAACAGTATCGGACTGATGTCGGCGCCGTCGAATACTATTCCCGCCGGCAATTGCGTGCCGGCCAGCGCCGCCAGGGTCGGGTAGATGTCCATTATCGTGACCAGGTCGTCGCTGACTGTTGATTCCGGGATCTTCCCGGGCCAGCGCATGATGGCGGGCACCCGGACACCTCCCTCCCAGTTGGAGTATTTTTCCCCTCTGAGGGGTGCGGCGCTGCCTTTGTATTGTTCACTGTGTCCGACTTCGGGGCCGTTGTCGGAGAGATAGACCACCAGGGTATTATCATCCAGTTGCAGGCGTTCCAGCTCCTTGAAAATTTCTCCCATGCTCCAGTCCAGTTCCTCCACCGCGTCCCCGTAAGGCCCGCGTGCCGACCTGCCCTTGAAATCGGGCGATGCCCCCAGCGGCAGGTGGGGCATGTGGTGGGCAAGATAAATAAAAAACGGCTTGTCGCGGTTGTTGCGGATAAATCCAATCGTTTCCTCCGTGTATTTCCGGGTCATCAGGTCAACGTCGGCAGGGCTTTCAATGACCTCGCTGTTACGCATCATCTCCGGGATAAAACGCTCAAGGTCAACGTCCCGGGTGTAGCCGTGGAACATGGGCGTACCGTAGAAGTAGTCAAACCCCTGGGCATTGGGCATGAGTTCGGTCTTGAACGGCCCCTTCCCGCCCGGACGACCCGGCGGTTGCGGCGGCGGCGCGAAATCCCAGGGTTCGTCGCCATCCCCGGCCATGTGCCATTTACCGATCAGCGCAGTCGCGTAGCCGGCGGTTTTCAAGGCCTCGGCGATGGTTACCTCGCTCGCATGCAGGATAGTGTTCGGGTTTTTCCTGTTGCCGGGTTCCGCCACCCTGATCGGGTAAGCGCCGGTGAGCAGGGCAGCCCTGGACGGGCCGCACACCGGCTGCGCGTAAAAACCGGTGAACCTGATACCCTGCGCCGCCATGCGGTCCAGGACCGGCGTCCTGATGTCCGGGGAACCGTATACGCCGAGGTCGTTGTAGCCCTGGTCGTCGGTCAGCACCACGATGAAATTGGGTCGATCTCCTTCCGGTATCAGGCGGCCTCTTGCAGGAATTTCCACGCTGTCACGCGTCTTGAAATAATCGACGAGGGCCTGTGAGAATTCGCGTCCCACGGCGATTACCTCGGCGTCCATGAAGTCGGTGTACTTGTCTCCTCCGTTAACCAGGAAACTGCCCGCCGCAACTGTATATGTCGCGTCCTGCCGCAGTACGTCTTCTCCGACCCTGACTTCGATGACCCGCGAGCCAATGGGCCGCGCCGGGTCATAGCGCACCGTCATCCCCGATACCTGCATGATGCCCCGCTCGAGAGAGAGGCCGTGCTCAAGCGCATTGATTATCCTGGCACCCGACAATCGCACAGTGATGATATCGTCGATGAATGGATAAGCATCCAGCAGCGTTGCGACTGTAACGGGGCCGGCCGGAATATCGCGCCGAATCGCGCCGGAAAGTGAAACTCCGATTTGAGCCCCGTTTTCTGCGCGCCGTACATCGGCAAACAGGTTGCCCAGATCCGATTCTTCGTTATAGCGGCGGTTCAATCGATCCGAGGCATATCCGGCGACCTCGTAGATTTCACCGTGCCGGTCGTGATAAGCGGCCAGCTTTTCGGCGACGCGCGCGTGAGGTTCAAGCCTGTCACTGTCGACCGGCACCAGGCGCCCTTCATAAGCAAGCACTTCCTGTTTTACCGTATCGACCTGTAACTGCAGGAATCCCAGGTGGAACCCCTGTCCCCAGGTCTGCATGATCAGGGTCCCGGTCTGCGGCTGAATGACAGGTTCCTCCGTACCGGCATCCGCATGTCCGCCCAGGAGCACGTCGATACCGTCGATGACGCCGGCCAGTTCGATATCCGCATCAATATCCCGCCTGATTTCAGGATGTGCCTCGTCATCGGTCTGCATGGGCGCAGTTTTACCCTGGTGGGTCAACAGGACGACCAGGTCCACGTCCGGCCTTAACAGTTTCACATATTCAGGGACGATTAACTTAGGGTCGCGTACTTCCAGCCCGGCGATGTTCGGCGGATTGAGAGCCGTGGCCGCATCCTGGCCCAGGATACCGATCACGCCGATACGTATGCCGTTGCGCTCGATAATGGAATACGGCTGTGCGAAATGGATATCGGTGCCCTCGTAGAACAGGTTGGCGCCCAGAACCGGGAACGGCGCCCGGTGTTTTTGCCTGGCGAGCACTTCCCAACCGTATTCAAACTCGTGGTTCCCTATGGCCATCGCGTCGTAACCCATGGTGTTCATGAGTTCGAATGACACCTCGCCGCGGGTCAGCTTGGCCAGGACGCCCGTGAAAATATCACCGGCATCGAACAGGAAAACATTCTCTTCCGAGGCGCGAAAATCGTCGATCAGCGTCGCCAGTTGGGCGATGCCGCCGATATGCTCCATGTCATCGCGCCAATACGCCGGGACCGGATCATAAGTGCTTTCCAGGTCGTTCGTGAACAGCAGCGTGACCGTCGCTGTGTTATCCGGGATATCCGCTGTTGCCGTTACCGCCCCGGGGATTCCCACAGTATATGAAAACAATGCCAGCAGGCAGATTGCCAGGCATGTTCCGGCAGCCCGGGGATGACGCGGGTTAATAAGGCGTGTCCCCGCCATCGGCATTGATCGATTGCCCGCGTATGATACCGGCATGATCGGAAAGCAGAAACGCGGCTACCCGCCCGATCTCCAGGGGTTCGATATGCCGGCCCAGTTGTGCCGGCACCATGGTCTTTATCAACTCTTCAGGAGGTTCGCCGATGCGTGCGCCCACGGCTTCGGCCACCTCCATCAGCATGGGCGTGTAAACGCCGCCGGGACAGATCGCATTGACGTTAATATCATGCTCACTCAGTTCCGCCGATAACGAACGGGTAAGATTGATGACCGCGGCCTTGCTGGCGTTATAGCCGGCCATGTTCGGGTAGCCCACCTTGCCGCAATTGGAAGCAATGTTAACGATAGCCCCGGTCCGGTCCGCGTCGATGAGCTTCTTTGCGAACACCCTGGAACACAGGTGGGTACCGATAACGTTCACCTCCATTTGCACCTGCCAGTCTTTTGTACTGGCCTCCAGGTCTCTCCCCAGGCGCACGGTTCCCGCGTTATTGACCAGCCCGTCCAGGATACCGAAATGCGAGCGCGCCGCGGACAGCGCCGTTTCCACTGAAGCTTCATCGGTAACATCGATAACCGTTGCAAAAACCGCATCGCCGGTAACAGGTGTCTCAGCAATCAGGGAAGTTCGTGCATCAGACACCGCATGTTCATCAAGGTCGCCTATGGCGACCCGTGCACCGGCGTCGAGTACGGCCCTGGCAATACCGTAACCGATGCCCCTGGCGCCGCCTGTGATAAAAACAACTTTATCATTCAACATATCTATTTCTCCGGGATACCCAATTCCCTGGCCACGCAGCTACCTCGACTGGATTGAGGCAGGCGGTAGCATAATTCAATCAACTGAATTTTAAGCGAATAAACATACTACAAAAATGTCGCCGGCACTCAAAAAAATGATTGAAATGAACCCTGCCTGACATAATGATGGACTCCGGCGCCCGCATTACGTTAGTCTGGGATAATGAAGATATTTCCTTATTCCGTACTGGTCGTCTTTTACGTCTGTTCCTTCGTTGTTTTCGGGCAAACGCAATCCATCAACAGTTCTCCTCCTCTGGCAGAAGCAAGCCCGGAAAGCGTGGGCATGTCTTCGGAAAGACTCTCGGGCATCGACGCCATGGCCCATAAACTCGTGAATGAGGGCAATTTGCCCGGAATGGTGGCCCTGGTCGCCAGGGAAGGAAAAATTGTCTACCTCAAATCATTCGGCGTGGCAAAAGCGGAGGGTGAACCACTTCGTACGGATCACATCTTCAGAATAGCTTCCCAGACAAAGGCGATCACTTCTACGGCCGTAATGATGCTCTGGGAAGAGGCAAAATTCCGGTTGGACGACCCGATATCCCAATACATCCCTGAATTTGCCAGGCCGCAGGTGCTGAATACTTATGATGAGGAAAGTGGTGAATATACGACTAAAGACGCCGCCGGGGAGATTACGATCCGGCATTTGCTTACCCATTCTTCCGGTATAGGGTATGGCGTCATCAGCGAGGATCCGCGTTTCAAAAAGATCTATGAGGATGCAGGTATCGTTGACCTGGTCACGACGGAAAATTATACGATTGAAGAGAATGTCAAAAAACTTGCAAAACTTCCCCTGCACCATAATCCCGGGGAGACCTGGACCTATAGCCTGGGCCTGGACGTCCTGGGATATTTTATTGAACTGGTCTCGGGCATGAAATTCGACGAGTTCCTCAGGTCCCGTCTATTCGATCCGCTGGGCATGAATGATACCTGGTTCTTTTTGCCTGACGATAAAATTGATCGGTTGGTGGACGTTTTACACAAAGAGGACGGTGTATGGAAAAAATACCCCGTGACATTCTACGACCCGGAATACCCTGGTACAGGCGCTAAGACGTTCTTCTCAGGTGGGGGTGGACTGAGCAGTACCGCCAGGGACTATGCGGCTTTTCTCCAGATGTACCTGAATGGTGGAGAATTAAACGGGGTGAGGATATTGAGCCGGACTACCGTAGATGTGATTATGGCCAATCAACTTGTCGACCCCGGGCTATTCGGCGGGGAAAATTCAGACCAGGGACTGGCTTTTGTGGCAGTCACTCCGAAAGGTCAAACCAGGGGGGGCGTTGGTAGCGAGGGAACGTTTGAATGGGGTGGTTATTTCAATACCCACTATTGGGCAGATCCCCGGGAAAATATGATCGGTATCCTCATGAAACAAACCCAGGGAGAGGAATCCGATCCGTCAACATGGATGTTCAGACAAATTGCGGGGGCGGCAATTGATGATTAAAACCCGACAGGCATGAACCCACCTGCCACACAAACGACAGGACAACAGAGCCTCAGACGCCCCCTGGCCTGGGTCATCTGGGGACTGGCCGTCACTTACGTGGTCTACAAGTTTCAGACGCAGAGCAGCTACGCGGTGCTGAATGCCGATATTGCGGAATCGCTGTCCCTGTCGTTGTTGCAGGTCGGGGAACTGGGAGCGGTTTACGCAATTACATACGCAGTAATGACCATCCCGGCCGGCGGGCTGCTCGACCGCTACGGCGCACGGACAGTGTTGAGCGCCGGTGTCGCAACGGTTGCGGCAGGGGCGCTGATCTTCGGTCTGGCGGAAAATACCACCGTGATTATCGCCGGCCAGGCATTAATGGGCATCGGCGGCGCATTCGGTTACCCGGGCCTTGCCTACCTGACGAGGTACTGGTTCGGAATCAGGTATTTCGGGCTGGTGTTCGGCATTGCCCAGACCGTGGCCGCTACGGCGAACACCCTGGGCCAGGCCGCGGTGGGCTACCTGATACTGGTGATGACCTGGCAGGACGTAATGCTGCTGGAGGGGGTCCTCGGACTCCTGTTGCTGGTTGCGTTCGTCCTGCTGGTCAGTGAACCCGGTGACGGCAAGGGTGAACCGGTAAAACCGGGGGCGCAACCGCCGTTCTGGGCCGGCCTGTGGCGGGACCTGAAGGTCCTGTCCGTCCAGCCCCTGTTCTGGCAGGTAACACTGATAAGCGGCTTGACGTTCGGGCTGATGCTGGGTATGGGTATCATCTGGGGTATCAAGCTGCTCATTTTCAAGGGGTTCGATCCGACCAGCGCGAGTAATATCAACGCCACAATCTGGTTCGGCTTCGGCACCGGCGCCCTGCTGGTGCATATATTCTCGGATTATGTGCGCAGCTTCAAACTCACCGCCATCATTTTCCTGGTATGCGATTTGGTCGCCTTGCTGCTGTTCCTCCTGCTCAGCGAAATCTCCACGGGAGTTGCCTATGCCCTGTTCCTGTGCATCGGGTTTTTTGCCGGCGTCAGTCCCATGTGTTACACGATGACGACGCGGTTCTGTGAGAAAGCCAGGGCCGGCACCGCATTCGGGCTGCTGACCTGTGTTTCGTTTGTCGTCGGCGCGCTGCTGATGCCTGCCCCGGCAAGACTCATCGAAGACTTTAACGTCCCGCTCGGCGCGGCAGCGCTGATTTTTCCCGCGGCGTTGCTGCTGGCCTTGATTTTAGCCGTGGTCAAGAAAGAGACTTACCACCTGGAACCCGCGGCGTGATTTACAGTGATGCGGCTACCGGGCAATCTGTCCACCTGCCCTTACCACGCATGGATCCATCCCACTGTTATTCGAACGCCCCTATCGTATACATCTCTCCTTTACTCCACCATTCACCGTCAATCTTCTCCCACAGGAAC
>CAYOEQ010000006.1:0-37876 GCA_964402775.1 uncultured Enterobacteriaceae bacterium | reverse complement strand
ATGCAGGTTTCGGTCATGGGACGTAATTTTACCCGATTGCCTTATCGGAACAACCGGGTTCCTGCATGTTTAATTCCTACGGTTTTCTATCTCGATATTCCTTTGGGGATGCGCCATAACGTTCCTTGAACCTGCGGCCGAAGTTCGTGGCGTCGTTGAAGCCGTAATTGAAAGCGATCTGTGAGATGCTGTAATCACGAAATTCGGAGTTCTCAAGAGCTTCCCGGCATAATTCCAGGCGTTTGTCCAGAATGAACCTGGAGATGGTAGTACCACTCGATGCAAATAACATGCGCTGGTAACGCTCGCTGATGTGGTGATGTTTGGCTATCAGCGCCGGCGTAAGTTGCGGGTCGCGGATATTGATCTCAATATATTTCTTGATTCGCTCCAGCATCACGGTTCTTGCCAGGGATTGACCATCCAGTTCACGTAATGAAGACATGGAACTCATTGCAAGTACAATGAGTTCTATGATGTGCTGGTTGATCATATGGCGTTCCTGGGGTGACAGAACGTCCACTCGACAGGCCACAGACTGGATAAACTGCGAAGCTAAAGCGCCGACCGCGGTTTGCGCGGAAACACGTCTTGCAGTGATATTCTCCGGCCGCAGGAACTGCTCAGCCAGGGACTCGTAAGGGATTTGTAAAACAATATGGCGAAATGGCTGGTCAAAATGCAGGAAATAGGGCCGGGCGCTGTCATATATAACAAAATCTCCCGGATGCAATTTAGCAACACGACCATCCTGGCTGACAATTCCGGAATAATCCATTTGCAAACTTAACAGAAACTCTCTTTCAGTCGATTTGGCGATCTGTTTTTTCGAACGGGTAACATGCTGCGGATCACCACTGACTTCTGAAACCCTTATGTCTTCCAGGTCCCAACCACAGATTCTACCCTTGAAACCACTGTTCTTGTCGATAGAACAATCAAGTTGCACAAATTCATCACAGATCCAGTCTATCCAATAATCAAGGCGGTCTTTATCAGATACGTCATCTGTTGAGTGAACAGGCGCTTTTGTAATCAGGTACTGACTCATGGTTGCTCAGCAAAGTTTCATTGAGATTCGGCTGTCCCATCGACTGGTGAAAAGAAGGGTAATAAGCCCGTTTTTTCATGGCAGTTAAAGTATTCAAAAACATGCGGACCTTGAGCCAATACAATCACTTCATGCCAGAGCCTTAAATCCAACTGGAAATCCAGCTGTTTTACCATCTTGTGAAAACTCTGGAATATCGCAAGATGTGTAGGGTGGGACCTGACCCAGGCCTCCAGGTGCGCCATGGTAAGAAAGTATGCCATTCCGAAGGTCTTTGCCTGTTTCTCCCCGGATTCCGTCAATTCATCCATCAAACGGCAACTGATGCAGCCCGTATCCAGAGGGTTGTCCCGGATGAAGTTCATGCCTTCTATCAGCACCGGATGTACATCATTCTGATATATGCCAAGCTCGCCATCTTTACACTGTGTCCAATTCTGCGCCGATCGGATCAGGCAGATATTTTCCGGTGGGGTTATTGTTATGTGTTTCCCCTTGCTCTTCACTTGCGGCACATACGTCAGTTTATCGCCGATTTTACTGCTGAAATCATCGTATTCCGATGCAGGCATACGATCTCGCATTGCGCCCCAGTATGCATGTTCCCGTACCGGCCCGGTAACCCTGGAAGCCAGCTCAGCCATCCCCGACACATCTTCTGACGAAAACAGGGTCTCTAGGCGCTCCATCGGCGCAAAAATCACTTCTCTCCAATAACCCGCATTTCCCTTCAGTCGTGCAGCATCATTCCACCATGTTGCAACCTTGGGTGATGCTGCCCAACTGTCATAGGAGTCCTGACTCGTCCAATAACAAATATAGACATAGTTCGTATAACCTTCCACATCCACGTAGGAAGCCTGCAAGTGATGTAAAGGCGCATTGTCGGTAGACAGGGCAAGTTGTATCCATTCCCTGAATTCATCAACAGGGTTGTTTTTGAATTGTGCGGCAAAATAGCCGACCACAACCACTCGTACTTCCGGCGCAAATTCAACCGACCAGGCAGGATACGGCGGTTCCCAGTTTTCCGGCATATTGTTTTGAGGCATTTCGAGCCACCTCGCAATGATAATTACAACGAGTTGTTTTTTTCAGTTACCTGACGATTGTCAACTCTCCTGATAATGAAGTACCCTCGGCGTCTTTTTCAATATCCTCATACTCATCGCCCCGATCCGGCGCGGTGTTAATTATCTCTACGGGAGCTATGGCAGAAACATTCAACAACAAGCGCGTGACGTCAGGACGGGAGTAGTGGCCGGCGGGGTCCGCAAAGGATTTCGCTATCGCGATTGCTCCCAGGTCAATTTCCGCATAGAGCAGTCCTTCCGTATTTTCATCCAGATAGTCACATAACGGCGCCCCGTCAGGACCGAAGATCATGGCAGAACCACCGCCGGGAAGCAGTAATTCCTGCTTGGCAGAGGCGCCGACCAATAACTCAACCATATTGTCGGAAACAACGCCGCTGGGAGCGAGATAGTAGCACTGGCCTTCCATGGCATACACTGAACAAACCGCCATATTCATTTCCGGACTGAGACTGTAGGCCTTGTCCCGGTACAGGCTGAACGTGGGCCAGGCACCGATGTGCACCTGTTCATTCTGGGCGTACATCGCGAACTTGGTCAGTGGCTGCAGATGTTCCCAGCAGCACAGGCCGCCGATGCGTCCGAGTTCCGTCTCAAACACGCGCAGGTTGTTGCCGTGGCCGTCACCAAATACGGTGCGTTCCACGTGGGTCGGTTTCAGTTTGCGCCTTACGTCCAGCAGTGTTCCATCGGCATCGATAAAAAACTGCGATATATACAGCGAACCGCCATCGCGCTCGCTGGCGCCCATCACTACGAAGAGGCCATTGTCCCGGGCCGCATCGCAGAGCTTTTGCAATTGCGGGCTGTCTTTCCGCAAACTGTTTTCATGGTATTGCTGCACGAAACGCAGACCGCCAATCGGGCTGTCCAGCCAGATCCACCAGGGATAACCCGGTATCCAGGTCTCGGGAAACCCGATAAGCCGGGCGCCGTTCTGCGCCGCTTCCTCGATTAACGCAATCCCCTTATCCAGCGTGGCATCCAGGTCAAGAAACACCGGCGCCGCCTGCACCACGGCGACTTTGTATTGATTTAACATAGCCAACTCGAACATTTTAAAACCGGTATCTTACCAGACCGCCGAACTCCCGAGGGCGGTTGTAATTCGCCTCGTGAAACCCCAGGCCGAAGTTGGAATCACCACTGGTGATCACCCGTTTGTCCGTCAGGTTGGTCCCGAATACGCTGAACTCCCAGTCGCCGGCAGCAACGGTCAACGAAGCGTTAAACATGCTGTATCCGTCCTGGTACAGGAAAGGGGAATTTTGCGCATCGTTGTACAGGTCATCGGTGTAACGGTAATCGCCCCGAACGACCAGGGAACCCCAGGATAACGGGTGGGAATACTGCGCCGAAATATTTACCGTGGTCTCCGGCGTGTTGGGCAATTTCGTATCCAGGTTGACTGCCTGAGCCACGTTCGTGGTCGGCAGGTTAAGCTCGTCATATTCCGCGTCGATATAGCCGAAACCGGCGTTGAGCAGCAGGCGCTCATGGGGCACCGCGGTCAGTTCCACTTCCACACCGATGATGTCGGCAACGCCGGCATTCTGGGTCAGGGGGCCACCGCCTGTCTCGAACAACTGGATCTGCACGTCGCCGTACTCACTGACAAACCCTGCCGCATTGATGCGCAGGCGGTCGTCCAGACCCTGCCATTTGATCCCAACTTCATAGGACTCCAGGGTTTCCGGATCGAACGCCAGCGGGTCCAAACGGGACACCACGTAGCGGAAGTTGAACCCGCCGCTCTTGTAGCCATCGGCATAGGTGAAGTAGAGCAGGGTGTCCTCATTGAGCTGGTACTCCAGCCCTGCGCGGAAATTCAACTCACTGAACTCATCGGACACCTCGTCCCACATGATAAGGGCGTCAGCCGGCCCCGGCGCTGCGATGGGTGGTCCCAGTATGGCAGCGACGGTAATGACGCCGGGAAGTATAGTGGCGCCACCGCCAGGGTCATCCGGTGAGATATACTGACGATAACCAAAACCTTTTTCATCTTCTGTGTAGCGCAGCCCGAAGGTGACGGCAAGCTGGTTGGTAATATCGAACGTACCCTGGCCGAATACGGCCTTGCTGTCGTTATCCACCGTCATAAAATTGTTGATATACAAGGGTAGCGCTATCAGCCCTCCCGGTGTCGGGAGGGCCCCGTAGATAGGCACGAACACGAAATCCTCTCCCTCTTCTTCAAAGTAATAAGCGCCCAGCACGTATTGCAGGCGCTCGTTGAAACCTCTGCCGGTGACCTGAACTTCCTGGCTGAACTGCTCGTGGTTGTAATCAGGATTGTAACTTTCGGTAATCTGGACGGGAGAATTGTCCGGGTCCCTGTAAAAATTACCCTCGGTTTCACGATATGACGTGATGGATTTGAACTCGAACCAGGGGAGCGACCAGGAAAAGGTCAGGGTGGAACCGAAAATTTCCAGGTCGGTGCCATTAAGCCCCGTAGCGTAAGTCTCATCATTCCTGTCCGGTAAAAACTCTTCGAGGGAATAGGGCGCCACACCGGGGTTGGCCGGCACGAATACCTGGTTGTAGGCCCAGGTGCTGCTGGGCGTCAGGCCCTGCACGGGGTCGCCGGGAAACTCGGTGATGCCGACCATGACCGTACCGGCGCTCTGCTCGTCGATACTGGTGTAATCCACGGTCGCATACAACTCGATATCGTCCGTCGGTTCCAGCAGGAATGAACCCCGGACCGATTGCCGGTCTTCATCACCCAGCCTGTCACCCATCAGGACCCGGTCCACGAACCCGTTCCTGTTCTTGCTGGAAAAGGCGAACTTGGTTCGGAACCTGTCCGTAATGGGAACGTCAAAGGAACCTTTGAAATCCGTTCTCTCGAACTCGCCAAAGGTGGCTTCCAGCATCCCGCCGAAGGTTTCAGCCGGCCGTTTGGTTGTGATGTTGATGGCGCCGCCTATGGTATTGCGCCCAAACAGGGTGCCCTGGGAGCCGCGTAGTATCTCTATACGCTCGATGTCCACCACGTCCAGCACGCCGCCGACTGCGCGGGACGAATACACGCCGTCAATGTACGTGCCCACACCCGGATCCGTCGTCATGGCAAAATCCAATTGCCCGATGCCGCGGATGAACACTGCCGCGCCGTTGGACAGTCCGCTGATCGGCGTGGTGGTATCGAAAATCAGGTTGGGGGTAAAATCCGCCAGTTTGGATATGTCGTTGATCATACGCGCTTCCAGGCTTTCCCCGGTGAACGCTGTGATGGCGATAGGCGTATTCTGTAGGTTCTCCTCCCGCTTCTGCGCGGTAACGACGATCTCCTCTATTTGCGGGTAAGCGGCCGTAGGGAAAAGCAGGACAGTGACCAAGACATACGAAAGCAGTGAACTGAGATGGAGTTTCATAAACCTATCCCCCGAATGTTAATGTATCGACGTCCCTGCATCGTTAATATGACCGTCTGATCGTCTGAATGGAGTATATGGATATTCAGCAATATGGTCTCGGCTTTACCGGAAGTAAATTCAGGCTTTAACGGAAGCGAAATTGGAGATTCCCCAGTATTATTGTTACTTTAGAAGTTGATAGAACATGATTCCGTCCAAAGGAGTTACAACATGGGTAATAAAATAAAAGTCATCTTCCCGGTGCCCCTGAACGAACACACCAAGGAGTTGATTGAAAACCAGATACCGGCAGAATATATCCGCCCGGAGTTCGACGTGGAGTTCGTCGGCTCGAAACGGCTGATGTCGCTGGCGGACAGCTATTACGACACCTATATCATGGACACCATCGTGATTGAGGCCGGGCTCAAGGCCGAGGAAGAAGGCTGCGCCGCGGTCTGTATAAATACGGTCAGCGATTCAGGGCTGTACGCGCTGCGCTCCCGCCTGAGCATCCCGGTAGTGGGTCCGGGGCAGGCGTCGTTCCACATCGCCGCCACCCTGGGACACAGGTTCTCGATCCTGACCATGTGGCAACCGTGGCTGGCGCTATACCGTAAGACCCTGAAGGAATACGGCCTGGAGCACAAGCTGGCCTCCATCAGGCATATCGATACCCGTCCGGATGTGCAGGAGTTACTGACCGGAAAGGAAGAGGTGGTGTTTGAAAAACTGAAGGACCAAGGGCTGCGGGCAATCGAAGAGGACGGCGCCGATGTCATCATCCTGGGCTCCACCACCATGCACCAATCTCACCGTTTCCTGCGGGACAACCTGCCGGCGCCCGTCATCAACCCCGGCGTGGTGGCCTACAAACTGTGCGAAGCCCTGCTGGAGATGGGGCTGACGCACTCGAAGCAGGCGTTTCCCTCTCCGGAAACCATTCAGGATGAACTGCTGTTTTAAAGTTCAGAGTGACCCGTCATTGCTGTGAACTGTATAGATTACAGCCTAGGGAGTTCCGTCTGGTTGCAACGCGGCACTGATTAAAACATTCGTATCGAGTCTAACCCGTTCAACTCTCATCGGTGAGCAGGGAGGTCAGCTCAAGATTCGTGAGACCCGTTTCAGCAGCCTCCCTGCCGATTCGATCCATTGTCTGCGATAAGCGATCCCATGCAGCGCCTCTGAGACGCTCATACTGGTCAGCCGACATCATTACGCCAACTGCCCCACCCTGTTTCGTAATACAGACCGGCGACTGCTGGGTCGCGTCCAGTAACTGATCAAACCGGTTCTTGGCTTCATTTGCAGCAATTTCTCTCATTTGTATTGGGACGGATAATATGAAGACTGACCAGAATTGTCACTCAGCCGTCAACCAAAGGCGTAAAATCCTCGCTGCTCATGGGTACGTGGCGCTCCCAGCGACCATGCATTTCGATCAGAACGCTCTGCATGGATGATACAGATGGGGGGTTAACTCGTACTACGTGGGCAGAATATTCGGGCAACTCAGACAATTCTGCTGACAAGTCTTTCACCAGATACCGCGGTGCCCATCCGATCATATGGTAGTCTTCCGTCTGGATTTGCAATGCCAATCCAGTTGCCGGGTTGGTCAATTCCATTGTCAGATTAAGCATTTCTCCCGCCTTTAAACTGTTAATCCGATTCTGAGCAGCCAGATTGACACGCCGCCAACCGTGCAGAAAGAACCGGCAGGTGAAGCGTCCGGTATCGTCCTTTTCGATTTTCGGAAAAACTTCATAGGAGTCCGTTACCCGTTGTCCTCCGTTTACCGAGAGGATCTCAATCGGGTCGCCTTTACCGGAGAGGTCAAGACTTTTCAGATAATCGGCGAAGTCAGGTCTTTTGCGGTTCATCACCCGGTTCCTGAATAGCGGAAATAATTCCGGGGATTGATAATCTTCCTTTAAGGAGGGAAATTCGAGGAGCAGAGGAAACCCCGCTTTCTCCTGCGCGCGCTTCGCTCCACCGATATAACGGAAACGATATAAAGGCTGTTCAACGTCAGCATCCAACTGCCCTACGGGAAACCAGGCCCTGCTGGGATCGTTGTCCTGCCAAGCGAGATATAAGGTCTTCACTGTCTTGAAAAAAGCTCTTGTAACTGTTGAAAATTATAACACAACAAGGCGGTTGCAAACTCTTTGGCAGTAGGTGACATCCACCCATGAGGCATGCGGTTTACGATATCTTTCATAGCTTCCAGATTCAGTTTTTGGAGCTTTTTCTTAACCGGAAGGAAAATATCCGGATAAGTACTGACTGCTTCTCGCACCAGTTTCAACGGGCTGGGCCCTCGTTTGCTATCTTCCCCCCAGTAGATAGCACCGCGTCCTTTTTTTGCATAGTTGCCGACACGATTCTCAGCCAGAAACATGCCGCGTCTAACATCCTGAAGTTCCCTGCCCAAAGAGGAAGCATGATCGAACGATGGAGCCACAAATCCTTTCCATCTGCCGTCGACGTGTCTTCTCAGTATGCCCCAATTTTCGTGGTGACGATCTGTGTTGCCGATTAAAGCATCCAGAACGATATACTCCGCCAGACGGCGTTTGGCCTCCATTACAGCTATGTTCTCCACAAAAACATTTTCCATTACTGTCCAGATATTCGCCAGGGTATGATTCGAGTGACCAAATGTTTTCTCAGGATCATAATCGTGAATGAATCTAGCCAACATCTGGTTGCCATGAACTAATTCCTGACCGACATCTGTAAAAGCCCTACTAATCGACCCTTGTTTATTTCCGAATGTAGCCAATTCTACTTTGGCGCATTCAATTTCCAGAAGTCCTGCGATCTCGGCTGCAATCTTTTCCGCCCAGTGTTCTCCCGTGTCTTCTTTTGGAAACTTGAAAAGCCAGTAGCCTTGCGGTTCACGTGGAAAGCGAAACCAGAATTTCTTCTTGCTCCCCATATCCTCAGGGTCACGAACCCATTCGTGCCAAACTCCAAGGATATGGTAATGATCAGTCATGAGGCTGTTCCGCCGTAATTTCCTTCAGCAAAAAATCACAAAGATCGCCAGTCCGTCGATTGCTCAAACGCATAAGCCGCCCGGTAGATGGTCTGTTCCCCATGGTGGCGTCCCACCAGCATCAGGCCCACCGGCAGGCTGTCGACCTGCCCGCAGGGGATGGAGATGGCGGGATGTCCGGTGGCGTTGAACTGGCAGGTGTTCAGCGTGTTGCCGAAGGCGGTTTGCATGACCTGGTCGTCGCTTGCGTTGTCCAGTGACTCCGGGTTCTCAGCGGCCGTATCGACCAGGGTGGGCATCAGCAACAGGTCGTATTCCCGTAGCGGCTTATCGTAGCCCGCCCGTAGTTTCCGCACCAGGTTCTTGGCCCTGGCGTAGTAATGGCCGTCATACTTCTCCAGGTGGCGGCCCAGCAGCAGGATCAATGCCGCGTTGATCGGCATGTCATGATTGCGCCGGGTCCAGTTACGCATTGCCGCAAACATAGCGGGCGAATAAACGTCGTCATGGTTAAATCCCACCCCGTTCAGCTTCAGGGTCTGCCATAAGCCATCCGTGACGACCGCTCCCCAGATCGCCGGGCCGGTCAGGTGTCCGGGGATGGAAATTTCCTCCACCGTCGCCCCCAGGGAGGCGAAGTGTAACGCCGCGGATTTCACGCATTGGTCAACTGCCGCCGAGGAAGACGGCCAGCCGAAACCTTCCTTCAGAACGGCGATCTTCAGCCCTGCCGCGGTTTGTCCCAGGGCGCTGGTATAGTCCGGTCCGGCCCCTTCCCCGTCACCGGCCATGACTTCCAGGCACAGGGCATTATCGGCAACGTTGCCGGTCAGGGGACCGATGTACTCTATGGACGCCTCTATGGGCACGCCGCCGCTGAAGGGGACCACGCCCCGGGTCGCTTTCATCCCTGTCACGCCGGTCCAGCTTGCCGGTATGCGTACCGAACCGCCCTGGTCGGTGCCCAGGGCCATGTCCACTTCGCCGGCCGCGACCAGCGCCGCGCTGCCGGAGGAAGACCCGCCGGTGGAATAGCCCGGTTTCCTGGGATTCTGTACGATGCCGGCGCTTGAGGTGGCGCTGCCGCCTGACAGGCACATGTACTCACAGGCGGACTTCCCGACGATCTCGGCGCCGGCGCTGAGCAGCCGGTCAACCACCGTCGCATCAAAATCGGCAACGAAATCAGCCAGGACATCCGAACCGTTTGTGAGTGGCAGGTCTGCGACGAAGATATTGTCCTTGACCGCGACCTTTTTGCCCAGCAAGGGGCCCGACGAAGCGCCTTTGATCCGGCATTTCACCAGCCAGGCGCCGTAAGGATTTTCGTCTGCCCCAGGATAGTAATACTCCCGCCCCGGGTAGGCCGACTGCGGCAGTTCGTCATCACACCGGTCAATATATTCATAACCTTCAGCTATAGGCTGCATGTACCCAAGCAGTGTCTGCGCCCGGTCATTGTCCAGCGTCAGGTTAAGTTCAGCGGCCAGTTGTTTCAGTTCATTGCTGTCGGGTAGTTTGAAAGTCACAGATCAGTTCCTCCTTTCCGCAGGCATTTGATTGCAGTAATTACTTTACGAGTTAACCATTACAGGTTAATAATATGTATCGGGGAATTATGCAAGTGCCCGCTTGAGAAAGAAACGTGAATAATCCTACCAGCCACGTCGATACGTTCGTCAGGGACAACCTGCCGCCGCCCGACCAGTTGCCCGAGTTCCTGTTCACCACCGACGAATTGCAGCTCCCGGCGCGCCTGAACAGCGCGGCAGAGTTGCTCGATAAAAAAATCGGCCAGGGGTACGGCGCCAATAATGCGATACTGACGCGCAACGAGACCTGGAGCTACCGGGACCTGTATGAGAAGTCCAACCGCATCGCCAATGTACTGGTCGATGACCTGGGCCTGGCGCCGGGCAACCGGGTCCTGCTGCGCGCGCCCAACAACCCGATGCTGGTCGCCTGCTGGTTCGGCGTGGTAAAAGCCGGCGGGGTTGCGGTCGCCACCATGCCGTTGCTGCGCAAACTGGAACTGGAACCGATCATAAACAAGGCGCAGGTCCGGTTCGCGCTGTGCGATGAACGCCTCATGGAGGAATTGTCCGGCGCCCTGGAAAGCACCGGCATCGTGCAGCGGGTCGTGCAGTTCAATGGCTCCGGTGAGGCCGGCGCGGGCGCGGAACTGGAGCGGCTCATGGCCGCAAAACCGGCCACGTTCGAGCCTGTCGATACTGCCGCGGACGATCCGGCCATCATCGCTTTCACCAGCGGCACCACCGGCCAGCCCAAGGGCACGGTTCATTTCCAGCGCGACATCATGGCCATGTGCATCTGCTGCCACGAATATGTGGTCAGGCCGGAACCTTCCGACATCATTATCGGCAGCCCGCCCGTCGCATTCACCTTCGGTCTCGGCATGCTGGTGGGCATGCCCCTGTACGCAGGGGCCAGCGTTGCGCTGGTGGAGGCGGCCCCGCCGCTGGAACTTGCGCGGGCCATCGGCGAGTTCAGGGCGACCATCTGCTCCTCCGCGCCGACCGCCTACCGCGCCATCCTGAACCACATCGATGAGTTTGACCTCAGCAGCCTGAAGAAAACGACCTGCGCGGGTGAGAAACTGCCCCTGCCCACTTACGAGGAGTGGCTGGCGGCAACCGGGATCAGGATGATCGATATCTTCGGTTCGACCGAAATGATCCACGTATTCATTTCCGCGACGGGCGATGAGATCCGCCCCGGCGCCACCGGCAAGGCAATACCCGGCTACCGGGCCTGCATCCTGGGCGATGACGACCAGCCGGCGCCGCCGGGGACTCTGGGCCGCCTGGCGCTGAAAGGCCCGACCGGTTGCAAGTACCTGGCCGATGAGCGCCAGAAAAATTACGTGGTGAACGGCTGGAACACCACCGGCGACATGTGCACCATGGACGAGGACGGGTATGTCTGGTACCAGGGACGCACCGATGACATGATCATCTCCTCCGGTTACAACATCTCGGGGGCGGAAATCGAGGCGGCCCTGTTGCCGCACCCGGCCGTCAGCGAATGCGGCGTCGTCGGCGTCCCGGATGAAGCCCGGGGCATGATCATCAAGGCCTTTGTCGTGCCGGCCGAAGGTGTCCGGGCATCGGAGCAACTGGCCGGCGAACTGCAGGAGTTTGCAAAGCGGACTATTGCGCCGTACAAGTACCCCAGGGTGATAGAATTCATTGCGGAACTGCCGAAGACCCAGACCGGCAAGATCCAGAGGCATAAACTGCGGGCAATGCCCGACCAAGAATCTTGAGGTGAATTAAATGGTCACAGCAATCGTGTTAATCAATACCCGTCACGGCAGGATCAACGAGGTCGCCGAGGCCCTGGCCGATATAGCGGAGTTTTCCGAGGTCTATTCCGTGGGCGGCAGTTACGACATCGTCGGCATCCTGCGGGTCGAGACCAACCAGGCCATTGCGGACATGGTCACCAGCCGCATGGTAAACATTGAAGGCATTGAAAACACCGAGACCATGATCGCCTTCAAGACCTACTCGCGCCACGACCTTGAACAGATCTTTTCCATCGGCATAGAATAAAACCGGTACTTTTTCGCTTCCCGACCCGCTGAACATGGCAATATCAACTGGAAAGAGTACTGGCCGGTTATGGCTTTCGTTGTCGCTACTGACGTAGGCGGGACCTGTACCGACACGGTGATCGTCGAGGACGGGCGCGCCGTCTTTATCGGCAAGGCCTTGTCCACGCCGCCGGATTTTGCCGGCGGCGTGATCGCTTCCATCCGCTCCGCCGCCACCGAGATGGACGCGGACCTGGAAGATATTTTCCGGCAGACGTCCCTGTTCATTCACGGCTCCACCGTGGTGGACAACACCTTGCTGGAGCGCAAGGGCGCCCGTACCGGGCTGATCACCACGGCGGGTTTCGAGGACACCCTGCTGGTCACCCGGGGCGCTTACGGGCGCTGGTCCGGCCTCTCGGAAGAAGGTCTCAAACACCCGGTCGCCACGGACCGGCCCGCGCCGCTGGTGCCGTTCGGCCTGATCCGGGGCGTGGCGGAACGGGTGGATTACAAGGGCGCGGTCATCGGGGAACTGGACGAGGCCGGGGTCGAGCAGGCTGTCAGCGAACTGCTGGACGAGCATCGGGTGGAGTCTGTTGCCGTGGCGCTGCTCTGGTCGTTCGCCAACCCCGTACACGAACAGCGCATCCGTTCCATCATCAGGGCGCATGACCCGGACGTCCACGTGTCCGTCAGCAGCGAGGTGGCGCCGGTCCCGGGCGAGTATGAACGCACCTCGACCACCGTGATCAACGCCTACGCCGGCCAGGTGGTCAGCAACTACATCAATAACCTGCAGAAACTGCTGGGCGAGTTCAATTACCGGGGACCGGTGCTGGTCATGCAGGGCTACGGCGGCCTGCTGCCGGCCGAACAGGCAGCCGGGCGGGCCGTGAACATGGTGGAGTGCGGCCCGGTTGCCGGGGTCATCGGCAGCAAGTTTCTCGGCGACGGCATGGGCGACAGCAACATCATCGCCGCGGACATGGGCGGCACCACCTTCAAGGTGGGGATCATCCAGGACGGCGAGATCGAGTACGCCAGGGAGCCCCTGATTGACCGGTTCCACTACTCGGTGCCGAAGATCGACGTGGCCTCCATCGGCGCCGGCGGCGGCAGCCTGATCACCCTGGAGGAAGATACGGGCGCGCCCCTGGTGGGGCCGCAAAGCGCGGGGGCAAATCCCGGTCCGATCTGCTACGGCCTCGGCGGAAGCCGGCCCACCGTGACCGACGTGCTGTTGCTGCTGGGGTATATCGATCCGCAGCGTTTCCTGAACGGCGCCATGACCCTGGATACAGGCAATACGGCCCGGCTGTTCCGGGAGCAGATTGCAGAACCACTGGGCCTGCCGTCGGAACAGGCGGCGATCGGCATCTTCCGGGTGGCGAATGCACAGGTCACCGACCTGATCCACAAGATCACCGTCGAACAGGGTCTGGACCCGCGGGACTTCGTCCTGCACGCATTCGGCGGCACCTGCCCCATCCTGGCGAGTGCATTCGCCCGGGAACTGAGCGTGAAACGCATCATCGTACCTTACACCGCGTCCGTGAACTGCGCGTTCGGCCTGGCCGGCACCGACGTCATGCACGATTACAGCGTGACCCTGACCAGATCCGTCCCCTGCCCGGCAGAGGAGATCAATGCCATTTTTGAACCCATGATCGGCACGGCAAGACAGGCGCTGGAACAGGAGGGGTTCCCGGAGGACAAGATGAGCTTCAGGTGGTCCGTCGGGTTCCGTTACGCGTTGCAGGTCCATGAAATCATCACCCCGGTACGGGCCGCCACGCCGCTGGATGACGCCGGGCTGGAGCAACTGGTCAACGATTTTGAAACATTGTACGAAAACCGCTACGGCAAAGGCTCCGCCTACCGTGACGCGGGGATTGAGATGACCCGGTTCCGCCTCAGCGCGGCCGGCAGGATAGAACATCCCGAGGTTGCCGCGCAGGCACTGGCCGATTCCTCTCCCGACGCGGCCCGTACCGGGCGGCGCAGGATATTTGTCAGCGGGCGGGACAGCCTCACCGAGGCCGACATCTATGATTTTGACAAACTGCGCCCGGGTAATACCATCATCGGGCCGGCAGTGATTCATACGCCGATCACGACGATAGTAATCCAGGACGAACAGCAGGGCTTCATGGACGGGCACAGAAATATTATCATTGACATGTCATGATTGATCCGGTCACCTTTTCGATCATCCGCCACCGCCTGTTCCGGGTCGTGGACGAAGCCGTGATCACCCTGAAAAACGTATCCGGCAGCGCCATCACCAACGAGGGCCACGACCTGATGGTGTCCCTGTACCGGGCGGACGGTTCGCTGCTGATGGGCGGCGTCGGTTTCCTGCACCACCTGACCAGCGCCGCGGAGGCGTGCAAGTCCATCATCCGGCGCTTCGAGGGAGACATCCACGCCGGGGACGTGTTCCTGCTGAACGACCCCTACACCGCGGCCCTGCATACCTCGGACGTCTACCTGGTGGCGCCCATCCATTACCGGGGGGAACTGGTAGCCTGGAGCGCCTGCTTCGTACACGTGTACGATATCGGCGCCACCAATCCAGGAGGGTTCTGCCCCGATGCGGAAAACATCTACACGGAAGGCTTCAGTTCCCCGGGTATCCGGCTGGTGGAGAAGGGCGAGATCAACCGGGCCGTCATGGACACCTTCCTCAACATGGTGCGCTCACCGGACATGGTAGCGCTGGACATGAATTCCATGATCGCTTGCAACAACGTCGCCCGGGAACGCATGCTGGCCCTCATTGACAAATACGGGTTCGAGACGGTCGATGAGACCTGCAAAACGCTGATCATAAAGTCTGAAGAGAAGCTGCGCGCGCGCCTGCGCGAACTGCCGGACGGTCAATGGCAGTCGCGCCAGTACCTGAGCGTGCAGGACGAGGTGTGCCGGGTCGAACTGACCATGACCAAGCGGGACGACACCCTGACCTTCGATTTTTCCGGGTCCAGCGAACAGAGCCGCTACGCCATCAACTGCACCAAATGGGCCTCCCTGGGCGGGTTGTTTGCGCCCCTGTTCCCGTTGCTGTGCTACGACATTACCTGGAACGAAGGCGTGATCAGCCCGATCACCATGATCGCGCCCGAGGGCACCATCGTGAACTGCACGCGCCCGGCGCCGGTCTCCGTGGCGACCGTGGGCGCCATACAGTCCGTCAACAACGCCGCCTGCACCACTATCGGCAAGATGCTCAGCGCCAGCGAAAAATACGCCGGTGAAGCCACGGCCGTGTGGCATGCCAACCACTTTGCCGTGTTCCTGTTCGGACAGAACCAGCACAACAAGCTGGCCATCGGCATCCTGACCGAAACGTTCGCCGGGGCCGGCGGCGCCCGCGCCTGGGCGGACGGCATCGAGGTGGGCGGCGAGATCCCGAACCCCATCTCGCGTATGGCCAACGTGGAGACCGTCGAATACACCTTCCCGATCCGTTACCTGTACCGCCGGCGCCTCAGGGATTCCGGCGGGCCGGGGCGTTACCGCGGCGGCGTCGGCATGGAGTTGTCCTTCGTGCCGCACGATGCCCCGGACGGCGGGATGCATTACGTGGTCTCCGGCAAAGGTTCCAAATTTCCCATGAGCGAGGGCCTGGCAGGCGGTTATCCCGGCTCGCCCAATGCCTATATGTGGATAAAAAACAATGAAGCACAGGCTGGCAATGGTGAGAATGCGACACACGCGGATACTACAGAGACAGAACAACAGGTCGTAGACTGGGGCGTATTCCCGCTGATGGGCAAGGACGCACTTTATGTCAGGTGGAACGGCGGCGGCGGTTACGGCGACCCCCTGTTGCGCCCGCCGGGGGAAGTGGCCCGTGATGTGCGCGAGGGCCTGACTTCCGCACAATTTGCGCAAGCTGTGTATGGAGTCGCCATGGACCCCGGTACAGGAGAGCCCGATCAGGCGTTGACAGAGGAAAAGCGGGCTGTCCTGATGCTGCACAGGAAAAACGGCGTGCAGGCAAGCACTGCCGCAAACCCGCAGGTCACCTGCAAACATTGCGGTGAAAGCCCGGCTCACGGAGACAGCAACTGGAAGGAAAGCGCCGTTCTGCAGGAAACGCCCGTGCAAAATCTGGGCGGGCCCTACGCCAGCGGCGGCGAGGTAATGCTGCGGTCGTTTTCCTGTGCCGGATGCGGCGTCCTGCTGGATACCGAAACAGCCATGCAGGGCGACCCGTACCTGCATGATCAAATTTTTATCCGCAGATGACGCAGATGAACGCAGATGAAAAAAAAGTTATTTTATTATGAAGAAGCTATATGGTATTTAAACCTGAAACTTCGTGCCATAAATCAAAAAGTAATCTGCAGTAATCTGCGTCATCTGCGGATAAAACAGGTAAAGTGAAATGCATAACATTGGAATAAGTGATGAGATTATCGAACGGGTGATGAAGCGCCGCGGGCGTTACCACCTTTATGACAGTTTTGACCCGGCTAAATGCGCCCTGGTGGTCATCGATATGCAGAATGCCTTCTGCAAGCCGGGGGCGCCGGCCGAGGTGCCGGCCAGCCGCGGGACGGTCGGGAACATCAACCGGCTGGCCAGGGAACTGCGCAACCGGGGCGGCGACGTGATCTGGATAGTCAGCGAGTTCCACTGTAACGGCGGAAAATCCGAATGGGAGAATTTCTTCAGCAACATGGTTTCCGGCGAAGTGCGCGAACGCACCATGCAATATATGGCGCCGGGGCAGGACGGCGGCAAACTCTGGCACGAACTGGAAACGGCTGAGGATGATATCCACCTGGTCAAGAACCGTTATGGCTGCCTCTCTCCGGGCGCGTCGAAACTGGAGCGGGTATTGCGCAGCCGCGCCATCGAGACCCTGCTGATAGCGGGGACCAAGACCAATATCTGTTGTGAGACCGCGGCGCGCAGCGCCTTCGACATGGATTTCAACGTGGTGCTGATCGAGGACTGCTGCTCGACCCTGTCCGATCGCGAACACCAGGCCACGCTGGAAACCATCATCCAGCAATTCGGCGACGTGATGACGGGTGATGAGTTTATTGAACGCTGTATTTAATCCGCAGATGACGCGGATTAACGCAGATGGATAATGTATCTTCATACGCATGAAGAACGTGGATGAACATTACCTGCGCATTGCCTTCAAGGAAGCCGAACGGGCGCGGGAACGGGGCAACCACGCGTTCGGCGCGTTGCTGGTCGATGCGGACGGTGAACCCATACTGGCGGCGCAGAACTCAGTGGTAACTGATGATGATGTAACTGCACACGCGGAAATGAACCTGCTCCGTGCAGCGTCCAGGAAGTTCCAACCGGAACAGTTGAAGACCTTCACCCTGTACGCCAGTGGCGAACCCTGTCCCATGTGCGCCGGCGCCATCGTCTGGGCCAACATCCGCCGCGTCGTGTTCGGCCTGGGCATGGACGCGATTTACCGGTTATTCGATGTAGACCCGGATGCTCCGGCGTTGCCCATGCATGCCGCTGACGTATTTTCCGAAGCGCCCTGGTCTGTGGAAGTCATCGGCCCTCTGCTTGAAGGCGAAGCTGAAGCGGTTTTTCGTAACGAATAATAAGCTTAAAAACCTTTATAACTTGTTGACAGTCCGCATCGATAGTGATATCGTAATACGATATAGTTTTCGATGGAGAATTATCCATGACTACCGTTACCGTCTCACCAAAATATCAGATTGTAATTCCCAAAGAAATCAGGGAATCAAATGGGATTGTCTCGGGACAGAAAGTTCAGATGATCAGTTACCGAAACCGGATACAGCTTATTCCGATAGAGCCGATGGAGAACTTGAGAGGCTTCTTGAAAGGCATTGATACAAATGTAGAACGCGACAAAGATCGCCTATGAATATAGTCGACTCGTCCGGATGGTTGTCCTATTTTGCCAGCGATAAAAATTCACGATATTTTGAAGACCCAATCGGACAATTGGAAGAGCTGCTGGTGCCCAGTATCACCCTGACTGAAGTTTTCAAAGTTATCCTGCGCCAGAGAAGCGAGGAAGCAGCTTTGCGCGCCGTTGCGCATATGGAACAGGGGGAGGTTGTTCCCCTTGATGAAGGGCTGGCAGTGGATGCGGCTTATTTCGGAGTAAAGTTTAAACTGCCCCTTGCAGACAGCATCATTTTCGCGACAGCGCAAAAATATGAGGCCGTCGTGTGGACCCAGGATGCAGATTTCAGGGATTTGAAAAACGTCAGGTACTATCCGAAATAATCTCTCATCCAGCACTGCCGACAGGCATTGACAACTGCTAGGCAAGCAAGAGTTGTGTTAAGCTATCGCAAACACACATGAAATGATTTAACCAAGGAGATTTAACGTGGCCACAGCAGCCAGATCGCTATCCCCCGAAGGGCAGAAGATCACAATTGAGAACGGGCGACTGCAGGTCCCCGACAACCCGGTCATACCGTTCATCGAAGGAGACGGTATCGGTCCTGATGTCTGGCGCGCGACCAGACAAGTGCTGGACGCGGCGGTTGCCAAAGCCTACAACGGCAGGCGGGAGATCAACTGGCTGGAAGTGTACGCCGGGGAGAAGGCCAACGAACTGACCGGTTCCTGGTTGCCGGACGATACCCTGGACCGCTGCCGGGAATACCTGGTCGCCATCAAGGGCCCGTTGACCACGCCTATCGGCGGCGGCATTCGTTCCCTGAATGTCGCGTTGCGCCAGATCCTCGACCTTTATGTCTGCCTGCGCCCGGTGCGCTGGTTCAACGGCGTGCCTTCGCCGACGAGGAATCCGCAGGACGTGGACATGGTCATATTCCGGGAAAACACCGAGGATATCTATGCCGGCATAGAGTTCGAGCAGGGGACGGATGACAACCGCAAATTTCTTGATCTCCTGAAGGAGGCGTTTCCCAACTATTACCGCAAAATCCGCTTCCCCGACACCACCGGCATAGGCATCAAGCCGATCTCGCAGGAGGGCACGGGGCGCCTGGTCCAGGCCGCAATCCGCTATGCGCTGGACAACAACCGCAAAAGCGTGACGTTTGTCCACAAGGGCAACATCATGAAATACACCGAGGGGGCGTTCCGCAACTGGGGGTATGAACTGGCGGAAAACTCCTTCCCGGACCAGACCTACACCTGGGATCAATGGGAGCGCACGCGCGCGGCAAACGGCTCGGAGGCGGCCAACAGGGAACAGGAAGAGGCGCTGGCGGGGGGTAAGGTTCTCATCAAGGACGCCATTGCCGACATCACCCTGCAACAGGTGCTGACCCGGCCCAGGGAGTTTGACGTGATTGCCACCATGAACCTGAACGGCGATTACCTGTCCGACGCGCTGGCGGCGCAGGTCGGCGGCATCGGCATAGCGCCCGGTGGCAATATCAACTATGACACCGGCCACGCGGTATTCGAGGCTACTCACGGCACCGCGCCCAAGTACGCCAACCAGGACAAGGTCAACCCGGGCTCCCTGGTCCTGTCCGGTGAGATGATGCTGCGCTATCTCGGATGGACGGAGGCGGCCGACCTCGTCATATCCGGTATGGACAATACGATTTCGTCAAAGACCGTCACATACGACTTTGCCCGGTTGATGGAGGGCGCGAACAAGGTGAGTTGCAGCGAATTCGGCCAGGCGATGATTGCCAACATGTAACCCGGATATCCCGCCATGGCCGAGCAACGCAAACAGACCATTGCACGCATCTCGGAATTTATCTACGAAGGATTCCAGAAATACAACGAGAACTTCTTCCGTATCACGGAACGGGCCCGGCGCCGTTTTGAACAGCGGGACTGGGAGGGACATCAACAGGACATAATCGAACGGGTCGAACTCTACGAAAAATCCGTTCGCCGCATCGTCGTCTCGTTACGCAAGAACCTGGGGCCGAGAGTCATCGACCGCAAGCTCTGGCACAGTACGCGCAGGTACTTCGGACAACGCCTGTATAACGTGCCCGATGCCGGGTTCCTGAAGACCTTTTTCAATTCCACAACCCGGCGTATTTTTGACACGGTGGGGACCGACCCCGAGATCGAATTCGTTTCCTCGGCGCCGGATGAAGGCTTTAACCCGCTGGAGACCCTGACCCTGAACCGCTATCCCTACTGGGGATCACTGGATAAGACATTCAAAAAAATCCTGGAGGATTTCAGCTTCAAGGTCCCTTACAGGGATATCAACGCCGATACCCGGATTTTCAGCCAGGAAGTCCAGCGCTACTACCAGGCACACCTGCGGGAACATGGTGAGTTCGTCAGGTTTGAATTTATCGACTCGGCATTTTTTCAATCAGCCCGCGCCTACCTGATAGGCCGCACCATCCAGCTGGACCATATCAACCCCATCGTTATTGCCCTGAAGAATACCTCCAGCGGTATCGAGGTTGACGCGGTGCTGATGTCCGAGGAAGAAGTCAGCGTTGTATTCAGTTACACCCGGTCCTATTATTTTGCCAACCCCCATTCCGTCATCGGCGCAGTGCATTTCCTGCATTCGATCCTGCCCAGCAAGCCCATTGACGAACTGTACACGGTGCTGGGACGGTTGCGCCAGGGCAAAACGGAGCGCTACCGCATATTTTCACATCATCTGCAGAACACGGAAGACAGGTTCGTCCATGCTGAAGGAGATAAGGGCCTGGTGATGCTGGTGTTCACCCTGCCCTCTTACGACCTGGTATTCAAGATCATCCGGGACAATTTCGGTTATCCCAAGACCATCAACAGGGAGGAGGTGCAAAGCAAGTACCGGCTGGTCTCACGGCATGACCGGGCCGGCCGCCTGATCGACACCCAGGAATTTCGCAACCTGGAGTTCCCGGTAGACCGCTTCGACAAGGCCTTGCTGGATGAATTGCTCAGCGAAGCGTCAGAAACCGTCCGTGTCGACGAGGATCAGTTGATTATCGACCACGTCTATATCGAGCGCCGGGTGCGGCCCCTGAACCTGTACCTGAGGGAAGTCGAGCGCGCGGACGCCAACGAGGTCATCCTGGATTACGGGCAGACCATCAAGGACCTGGCCAATACCAATATCTTCCCCGGCGACCTGTTGCTGAAAAACTTCGGCGTGACCCGGCACCGGCGGGTCGTGTTCTATGATTACGATGAAGTGGCGCTGGTCACGGAATGCGACTTCCGCGACATCCCGGACAGCGACGACGACGAGGACCTGATGCGCTCGGACGTCTGGTTCCACGTCAACAAGAACGATATTTTCCCGGAAGAATTCATCAAATTTTTATCCATGGACGCAAAATTACGCGCCCTGTTCCTGGAAGTTCACGGCGACCTGCTCACGGCCGATTACTGGAACCGCGTGAAGCACAAACACCTGAAGGGTGATATTGAGCTGGTCATTCCCTATTTCCGGCATTCATTGCCGGCGCGGCAGGCAACGGGCAACAGGGAACGGAAATCTGCCGCCATGTGACGGGATCGTCCCGTTGGCGGGACCGGGGCAGACTTCAAGTCTGTCCCCAGCAGGCAAAAGGGGACTACGAGTTCTTATGAAAATCCCGTTTCGCGTAAGTTTTTCTCAATCACCTCCCGGCTGGTCCCTGTTACTTGTCACTTTTTGCCTATTTGGCTGTTTGTTGTCTTCATGCGCATCGGAACGGTCTGAAGAGTTGCATGAATTTACCGGCCTCACGATGGGCACCTCCTGGTCCGTCCTGGTCCATGCCGCGCAATTACCGCTTACAAGGCTGCGCTTACAGTCGGAGTTCAACACCATTCTCAACCGGGTCAACTCGGAGATGTCCACCTACCTGCCCGAGTCGGAACTGTCCCGGATTAATGATACCGACGGCGCTGATTGGCTCACAGTGAGCGCATCGCTGATGCATGTGTTGCAGGCGGCGCAAGACATAGGCCGGTTGACGCAAGGGGCGTTTGACGTCACCATCGGTCCCCTGGTCAACCTGTGGGGATTCGGACCCGAACAGGATTTCGCGGTTCCGGGAGAAGAACATATCGATGCGGCTTTGCGCCTTGTCGGTTACGAACACCTGCACCTGGACCCGGCGGCATCCGCCCTGAAAAAGCCAAACGGCGGAATTCAGGTCGACCTTTCCGCCATTGCAAAAGGCTATGGGGTGGATGAAGTCGCCCACTACCTGGATCGGCTTAACCTGGACAACTACCTGGTCGAGATTGGCGGGGAAATCCGTGCCCGGGGCGTAAACCGTGCTAACATACCCTGGCAAATCGGGATTGAACAACCCGTGGCCGGACAGCACGGTGTGCGGAAAATCATTAAGCTGGAAAACATGGCCATGGCAACCTCCGGTGATTACCGGAATTATTTCGAGAAGGACGGCGTCCGCTACTCGCACACGATTGACCCCCGCACGGGCCGCCCGGTCTCCCACAGGCTCGCCTCGGTGACGGTGCTGCACCCGTCAGCCATGCTGGCCGACGCCTGGGCCACCGGTCTGCTCGTCCTGGGTCCCGAGCGGGGCTTCGACCTGGCAAGACAAAACGAGCTAGACGCGTATTTCATCATCCAGGGCGATGAGGGTTTCAAGGAGAAATTCACTCCGGGCTTCAAACCCTATTTTGTCAGTGACAACAACAATCAAGCCTCACAACTTTAGAACAATAAGCCGGAATTAAGTAAAATTGAGCAGAGTTGTGAGGCTGCCACCCCGGTTACGTGATGACGTGGGTGTCGGTCATTCTTTCAGGACGTAGCTTCATTCATCTCAATCACATTACGGCCTGTCATACCGACATATGGCGCTGCAGCAAGCAGGTGTTTGTCATTGCTGTAGATTTCCGTGACACCTGAAACTTTAGCCGAGAGCAGGTGAACCGCATCACCTGTTCGCAGGAATGCGTGTCGTGACAGGCTGGAGAATGTGTCGGTCACTGCGTTTATGATAGTTGACGACAACGGCAACCATTCCCACAGTCTCATCGATTCATCCACACTCAATTGTCGCAAGGTGATATTCAACTGCTCTTGTGTAAGTTCTCCTTCACGCAGTTTACGGTGGAGAGCAGCATGGAGTTCCAACCTGCCATAAATGGAGCATGTAATGCGTTCATGCTGATGAGCGAGCGCCCTCACTTTTTCCCAACCGCGCTCCTTTACGTAGCATTTCAATATATAAGCAGTATCGAAATAAGTCACGAACGGTCACGGTCTTCGGAAATATATACCGCCGCATCGCCGGAGACATCAGGCAAAGCATCAAACTCAGGAAGAGTCTGACGGTCGCGAAATGACCGGTTCAGACTGCCTTCATCAAACGGTATCAAAGAAGCCATGGGGCGACCTCGTTCAGTGATGACAACACCCTCACCGCGCGCTGCTTTGCGCACCCATTCGCCGGTTTTGATATGAAGATCACGAATCCTGATTTGTTTCATGTGTACAAATGTGTCACATTCGGTAATTTATGTCAACTCTCTCTCTCTTTGCTCTGAGGGAACGGAACAGGTTTTTTGCATGACGTGGTATAATATGGACAGTCGCAAATGACGGATTTGCCTGTATTGTTTGTATCGGATACTGCCTCAGTCTGTGTCCTTCAGAATCTACCGGATAAGTTACCAGAATACACGATGAAACAACCTGTTTGCACAATCATAGCCGGGCCTAACGGGGCGGGGAAGACTACCTTTGCGCTGGAGTACCTGCCGCTGATTGATTGTCGTGTTTTTCTTAACGCCGATATGATTGCCGCCGGGCTGGCGCCGTTCCGCGCGCAGACGAAACAGGTCGAGGCCGGTAAGCTGTTTCTGCGGGAAATCGAGCAGTCTATTGCATCGAGAGAAAATTTCGCTTTTGAGACAACCCTCTCCGGTAAGTCTCACTTGTCAAGAGTGCGCCGTATGCTGGCAGGGGGTTGGCGCGTTAATCTCATTTATCTCTGGTTGCCCGGTGTGGAGGCATCAGTAAACCGGGTCAGGCGGCGAGTACAACAAGGAGGACACAGTATCCCTGAGCAGGACATTCATCGGCGTTATCCCAGGTCCCTGGAAAACCTGTTCAGGTTTTATGCGCCGCTGTGTACTGAAACTGAATGTTTTGACAATTCGACGAAACCCAGGCGGCTGATTTTCCGGCAGGCGGGAAAAGATGTTATAGTCACAGACAATGAACTGTTTAACCGGGTGAGAGCACAAGCAAACATGACCGGGAAATTGGAAGTAAAAGAGGAACGTGAAGCCTATGAGATGGATGGCATCGTCTATGAACGACCCGCGAAACGTCGTATTGAAGACGTGGATTCTGAATTCATCGGGCAGGTTCTCGACTACGCCGTCGCCAAGGAACTGGACCGGAAGCGCCGGCTGGGTTTCGATGCAATCATCGTGGAAAACGACGTGATAATGGAGCTTCATCCCGATGGCAGCAAGACTGCGATCGACCCGGTAGGGTGAGTATTTGAAGGGGACAGATTTAAAGTAACCTCTAATTTTTAGAGGTGCCCTTAAAATCTGTCCCCTTATTTCAGGTTCTTGACCAGGATTTTGGAGTTGCGCCGGTAGTTGTACAAGCCCTGCTTTGACATAGGCAGGTCATCAAGTGAGGCTTCCAGGAAACCCCGTTCCAGGAACCAGTGCTGCGCCTGGGTGGTCAGCACGAACACGTTATCCAGGCCCTGTGCCCTTGCCTCCTTCTCCACTTCATCCAGCAACCGGTTGCCGTGGCCGGCATCCTGGTATTCAGGGTGGACCACCAGGGCGGCCACTTCTCCCATGCCGTCATCGGGATAGGGATACAGGCCGGCACAGCCGATGATGACGCCGTCCCGGGTCAGGATCGTGAAACGGTCCGCTTCCAGTTCCAGTTTCTCCCGGGACCGTTTCACCAGGGCGCCATGCTGTTCATGGGGTTCGAGCAGGTCCAGTATGCCGCCTATGTCGCCGGCGCCGGCCTTGCGCGTCTCGTCATAGGGAGACGTGGTGATCATCAGGCCCGAACCGTCCCTGGTGAACAGTTCATTGAGAATGGCGCCGTCTTCTTCCCGGTTCAGCAGGTGTACCCGTTCCACACCGTTGATGCAGACTTCAAGACCGTGTTTCAGGTACAGGTAGCTGTCCGTGTGTTCATCCGTCCGGCCGAGTAACTCGCGGGCATCTTCCTGGTTCAACTGGTTGACCTTGCGGCCGTCCGTCATTGCGGCCAGTTCATCCGCTTCCACCAGGTAAATCAGCTTGTCCGCCTGCAAGGCAACCGCCACATCCGCCGCCAGCGCCACTCCGGACAGGTTATAGGCCTCCCCGGTAACGGAATAACCCAACGGCGGCAAAACGATGATCTCACCGTCATTCAGCCTGGCGTTGATGGCGTCCGCGTCGATGCAGCGGGTTTTGCCGGTCAATTCGTAATCCACCCCGCCGATCACTCCCAGGGGCCTTGCCGTGACGTAATTTCCGGTGTTTACCCTGATCGCGGCATTGGACATGGGCGTGTTGCCCAGGCCCATGGAGAGCCTGGCCTGTATTTCCAGCAGCAACCGGCCGGCGACCTCCTTGACGACGTCCATGGTCCCGGCATCGGTGATCCGGATTCCGTCGTGGTGCCTGGAGTCCAGCTTTTTCTCATCGAGAGCGGCCTCAATGGCGGCGCGCGCGCCGAACGCCAGCACCAGCCTGATCCCCAGGCTGGTAAGCAGGGCCACGTCGTGCACCAGCGCAGTAAAACCGTCACTGCGCAGCGCCTGGTCACTGACCTGGATGACGAAGGTCCTGCCGCGGTGGATGCGGATATAAGGCGAGGCCGACCGGAACCAGTTTACGAATTGTGATTTGTCCATTTTTATGACATGCAGAAGTGCGCGATCATTCTTTCCAGCAGGTCGTGCATGGGTTGTATGCGGTTCTGCTCGATGTATTCATTGGCCTGGTGCGCCTGGTCGATGTCTCCCGGTCCCAGCACCACCGTATCCATCCCCAGGGAATTCAGGTAAGGGCCTTCCGTACCGAAATTGACCGTCCCGGCGGCATGGCCCGTGAGATTCTCCGCGACCTTGACGATCTCGCTGTGGGGATCGGTTTCCATGGGCGGCGTCCCGGGAAAGATCTCGTCAAACTCCACGGTCAGACCGCGTCCTGCCACCGCATCTTCCACCGTCCGGCGCAAGCGGCTGCGGACATCGCTTATCTGCATGCCCGGCAGCAACCTGAGGTCCAGCTTCAGTTCACATTCGGCGCAGATCCGGTTGGGACTGTCGCCCCCCTGGATGGAGCCGAAATTAAGGGTTGGGACCGGCACATCGAACTTGCTGTTGGAGAAGCTCTCCTGAAGTTGCCCGCGCCACTGCAGCAGGGATTTCATGACCTCATGCATGCCTTCCATGGCGTTGTTGCCCAGGGCCGGGTTGCTGGCGTGTCCGGCCCGCCCCCTGAGGGTGATGGTCTCGATCATGACCCCCTTGTGCATGATGACGGGTTGCAGGCCCGTCGGTTCGCCGATGAGCGCATGGCGTCCCAGACCCCTGTTCGCGTCGACCAGGGCCTTGGCGCCGGCCATGGTGCATTCTTCGTCGCAGGTGGCGAGCAGGATGACCGGCCGTTTTATCTTTTTCAGGTCGAGGGACTGCAATACCTGCATCACGATGGGGAAAAAGCATTTCATGTCCGACGTCCCCAGGCCGTAAAAACGGCCGTCTTTCTCGGTCAACCGGAAGGGGTCCTGATGCCACGCGGGTTCGTTGTATGGCACCGTATCGGTATGCCCGGACAGCACCAGGCCGCCGGCGCCTTCGCCGAAGCTCGCCACCAGGTTGACCTTGTCCGGCCTGCCGCCGACGGGCATGGTCTCGATACTGAAACCCAGGTCGGCAAACCAGTTCGCAAGCAATTCCACCGCGGGAAGGTTGCCCTGGTCATGGCGCGGGTCGATGCTGCTCACCGTCGGCGCCGCCACCAGCGCGGCGAAAGACTCTTTGAATGAAGGTAGTGTTATCATAACAAATCCGCAGATGACGTAAATTATCCGCAGATGACGCAGATTAACGCAGATGAAATTAAAATTACAGACCTAGAACTCTTTCCAGTTAATAATCAGGGATAACAAAATGACTGATCAATTGAATCGTTACAGCGCGAGGATAACCCAGGAAAAATCGCGGGGCGCGTCACAGGCCATGTTGTACGGCACCGGCATGACGGAAAAGGACATGGCCAAACCCCAGGTGGGGATTGCCAGCGTCTGGTTTGAGGGCAACACCTGCAATATGCACCTGCTGGACCTTGCGGCAAAGGTCAAGGAAGGCGTGGATGCCCAGGACCTGGTGGGAATGCGTTTTAATACGGTCGGTGTCAGCGACGCCATTTCCATGGGTACGGAAGGCATGAGTTATTCGCTGCAGTCCCGGGACCTGATCGCGGATTCGATCGAAACCATCATGAGCGCCCAGTGGTACGACGCCAATATCTCGATCCCGGGTTGCGACAAGAACATGCCCGGCTGCATCATGGCCATGGGCCGTCTTAACCGGCCCTCGCTCATGATCTATGGCGGCACCATCAAGCCCGGATACCACAACGGTGACAAGGTGGATATCATCTCCGCGTTCCAGAGCTACGGTGAATTCATCTCCGGGCGGATTGACGACGGGGACCGCAGCGCCATAGTACGTTCCGCCTGTCCCGGGCCGGGCGCCTGCGGCGGCATGTACACGGCCAATACCATGGCTTCTGCGATCGAGGCGCTGGGCATGTCGTTACCCTACAGTTCCTCGACGCCTGCGGTCGACCCGCACAAGCTGGATGAATGCCGGCAGGCCGGCGCGGCTATAAGAAACCTGCTGGAGATGGACCTGAAACCGCGCGACATCATGACGCGTGCGGCGTTTGAGAACGCCATGGTTGTGGTCACCGCGCTGGGCGGCTCCACCAACGCGGTGCTGCACCTGCTCGCCATGGCCAGGTCCGTCGACGTGACGCTGGATATCGACGACTTCCAGGCCGTCAGCGACCGCACCCCGTACCTGGCGGACCTGAAACCCAGCGGCCGTTACGTGATGGAAGACCTGCACAAGGTCGGCGGCGTGCCTGCGGTCATGAAGTACCTGCTGGAACACGGTATGATAGACGGCGATTGCATGACGGTCACGGGAAGAACCATTGCCGAAAACCTGGCCGGTTTGCCGGCGCTGGACGCGGGGCAGGACGTGATCAGGCCGCTGGACAAACCTTTCAAGAACAACGGGCATATCCGCATCCTGAAAGGCAACCTGGCGCCGGGCGGGGCGGTGGCCAAGATCACCGGCAAGGAAGGCGAGATCTTCAGCGGGCCCGCCAGGGTATTCGACTCGGAAGAAAACATGCTGGCGGCGCTGGAACAGGACCAGATCAAGAAAGGCGACGTGGTGGTAATCCGTTACGAAGGACCCAAGGGCGGACCCGGCATGCCGGAAATGCTGACTCCGACCTCCGCCATCATGGGCGCCGGTCTCGGGGACGATGTCGCCATGATCACCGACGGCCGTTTTTCCGGCGGCTCCCACGGGTTCATCATAGGGCACGTGGTGCCGGAGGCCCAGGAAGGCGGGCCCCTTGCACTGGTCAAGAACGGGGATGTTGTTACCATCAACGCCAGGACCAACCAGATCAACGTGGACCTGGACAATGAGGAACTGGCGCAACGCAAGGCGGACTGGGTGATGCCCGAATACAAGGCGAAACGCGGCACCTTGTACAAGTATATCCGGAGCGTGAAGTCCGCTTCGCTGGGTTGCGTTACGGATGAATAGGCGAAGCCATCACATGTCGGTGGAGGATTTCCGGCGCTACGGCAAGGAGATGATCGACTGGATTGCCGATTACCATGAAAAGGTGGACCGGTACCCGGTCCTGTCACAGGTGAAGCCCGGCGAGATTGAAGCCTCTCTTCCCGATGCCGCGCCGGTGCAGGGCGAGGACTTCGAGGCAATACTGCGCGATGTCGATGAGAAGATCCTGCCCGGCGTCACCCACTGGCAGTCCCCCCACTTCCATGCCTACTTTCCGGCCAACACCTCCGGTCCCGCGATACTGGGCGACCTGCTGTCCGCCGGGCTCGGCGTGCAGGGCATGTTGTGGTCCACCAGTCCCGCCTGCACCGAAGTCGAAACCCGGGTGCTGGACTGGTTGGCGGACCTGCTGGGGTTGCCGGACAGGTACCGTTCAGCGGCCAGTGGCGGGGGCGTGATCCAGGACACTGCCTCCAGCGCCATCCTGTGCGCCCTGCTGGCGGCGCGTGAACGGGACTCCGGCCTGCGCACCAACCGGGAGGGCTGCGGCGGCAGCCAGGTGGCTTACTGCTCGACCCAGACCCATTCCTCGCTGGAGAAGGCCATGGGCATCGCCGGCCTGGGACGCGCCAACCTGCGGCAGATTGAAGTGGATGAGCACTTTGCACTTGACGCGGGAAAACTGGCGGAGCAAATCAGGGCCGACAAGGCCGCCGGGCTGCGGCCCATATTCGCCTGCGCCACCCTGGGCACCACCTCATCCAACGCGCTCGACCCGATTGCGGATATCGGCAGGATCTGCGCTGCGGAAGGCCTGTGGTTCCACGTGGATGCCGCCATGTCCGGCACGGCGGTCATCTGCCCCGAATACCATTACCTGCATGACGGTATCGAATACACCGACAGTTACAGCTTCAATCCCCACAAATGGATGTTCACCAACTTCGATTGCTCCTGCTTCTGGGTAGCCGACCGCGCTGCCCTGATCAATGCCCTGTCCATCCTGCCCGAGTACCTGCTGAACGAGGCGACGGCGAGCGGGGCAGTGTTCGACTACCGGGACTGGCAGGTGCCGCTGGGACGCCGTTTCCGGGCGCTCAAGCTGTGGTTCGTGCTGCGTTACTACGGCGTGGAGGGGTTGCAATACCATATCCGCCGGCATATCGAACTGACCCGGCAACTGACAGAGTGGATAGAAGCCGATGAACAGTTCGAAATCGTCGCGCCGGCGCCGTTCAACCTGGTGTGTTTCCGGCACAGGGGCAGCGACGAACTGAACAAGCGGATCCTGGATGAACTGAATGAGAGCGGCGAAATATTCCTCACCCACACGAAGCTGGACGACCGCTTCGTGCTCCGCTTATGCATCGGCCAGTCCCGTACTGAACTGGAACATGTCGAGCGGGCGTGGCGCCTGATCGGGGAAACGGCCGCGCGGTTGCGCCAACAGTATGCTTAATGAAAGGCAATAGTGTCTATGATGAAATATATGCCTGGGTGCGCCGGGTCCCGGAAGGAAAAGTCGCCACTTACGGCCAGGTAGCCGGACTGGTCGGGAGATGTTCGGCCAGGCAGGTGGGCTATGCCATGGCCGCCCTGCAGGATGGCGCCGAAGTCCCCTGGCACAGGATCATCAACAGCCAGGGGCGAATCAGCCTGCGCACGGGTTCCGAAGGACACCGGTTGCAGCGGATACTGCTCGAAGCTGAGGGCATTGATTTCGCGGCGGACGGCAGTATTGACCTGGCGCAATACCGTTGGGACGGAGAAGTCGGCGAACCCTGTTTTTCAACAGGATGAAACATGGTACGCTGTAACTCGTCAGCGGACCGCGTTCCGGCTTGCACAGGTTTGAAGTTCGACACATTATCAATACACCCCAAGGGGATTTATTCATGCGCAGAATACTCAGTTTCCTGTTGTTCACAATAGTCTTTTCAGGATGCGCCGAAAACGGCCCGGACCCGCTGGACGCGGCGATTTCCGGAACGCACCGGGATGCGAAGAACGTCGCCAGGGACGTTTACCGCCACCCCGGGGAGACCCTGACGTTCTTCGGCATCAAGCCGGATATGGAGGTGCTGGAAATCCTGCCCGGCGGGGGCTGGTACACGGAAATACTGGCGCCTTACCTGCGGGATGACGGCCTGCTTGCCGTCGCCAGTTTCGGCCCCGAACATTCCGTCGAGTTCCTGCGCAACATGCATAACGGGCTGGTGGAAAAATTCGGCGGCGACCCGGCACATTACGGCAAGGTAGTGGTCGGCTTATTCCAGGGAGAGAGTTACCTGGAGGGGTTCGAGGACGAAAGTTTCGACATGGTGGTGACGTTCCGCAACACCCATAACTGGATCCGTTTCGGCGGCGTTGAGGACGTGTACCGGGCGATCTACCGGGTATTGAAGCCCGGCGGCATCCTGGGAGTGGTCCAACACCGCGCCGAGGCCGGCAGTGAGGCGCAGGAAACCGCCGAGCGCGGTTACGTCCCCGAAAGCTACCTGATCCGGCTCCTGGAAGACACCGGTTTCGAGCTGGTCGATAAATCGGAGATCAACGCCAACCCGAAGGATACCAAAGACTACCCGGAAGGCGTGTGGACCCTGCCGCCGAGTTATCGACTGGGTGATGAAGACAGGGACAGGTACGCCGCCATAGGCGAAAGCGACAGGATGACCATGAAGTTTGTGAAATTATAAATGTTCGCGGGAATGGCGGATGGGGCGCGGGAATGACGCTGGATAATTACAGGCGATACAGCGGTTCGAGCTTGCCGCGCTCCGGGGCTGTTTGGGCGGCGGCCGATTTTTCTTCCTCCAGAAACGCCTGCCGGAGCGGTTCGCCGCGCCAGGGTTCCACGCTGCGGGAATACAGCCGGCGTGAAAGGTTACGGATTTCGGCGGCCAGTTCTTCGTTGACCTGTTTCTCCAGGTCGCCCAGGCTGGAGGCCGGTGATCCCTGGGGGCGTATTATCGCCCACTGCAACAGGGCTGTTTTAGCCCGTTCCGGGTCATCGTCACGGCAGGCCCGTTCAAGGGCCTTGCGCGCCTGCTTCAGATTCTCATTTTGAGCAGGGGGACCCTCTGCCCGCTTGCGCCTGCGGTTTTTCAGTATATAAACCAGGGTTGCGAGCCAGGCGACGGCCAGGATACAGGTCAGCCATTGCCAGATCGAAATACCCGGAGAAGCATCCGTTGGGGCTGCGGAGATTTCCCCGGTTTCCGACGCTGGCCGGTCCTGAATCGGCGTATCAATACCAGGGGCAGGTAATACCGGCGTATCGATTGCTGCATCCGGCGCGGCCGGCGTTACCCGCACCCGCCGTTCCGGCAATACCGCGTATTCCAGGGCCTGCGTTTCCGTGTTCCACCAGGGCAGGGAAATCTCCGGCAGGGTGTATTCACCCGGGCGCGCCGGGATGATGGCATTCTTTTGCTGCCTAACTCCCGTTATCCCCTCGGCGCTCTTGCGGTTCTCCAGTGCCGGCTGGTCCGGGTATTGCCTGAAGCCGTCCGGCAGCAGTTCCTGCATTTCCGGCAACTGGCTTGCGGTCAGACCACGCGCGGTGAGCGTGAGGGTGCGGGTGACCGGTTCATTGGGCAACAGTTCAAGGGGGGTCTTTGACCATTTTTCGGTGATTTCCACGTCGGCCGCAGGCAACCAGTGTCCGGACGGATAAGCGGCCGGGATCGGCTCGACCTGCAACTCGACGGCCTCGGATTGCCTCACGACCGTCCTTCCTGCGGCCCCGAACGGATCGAGACTGAAGGGCGAGGCCGCGGACAACTGCCCCTGGAACCGGACAGGTCCGATCGACAGCTTGCCGCTGACCTGGGGATAGATCGCGTAGTTTCTTTCAAAGACGGCGTAACGCCTGCCCTCGACAAAGGTGTCGTAACTCCGGTCCGCGTCCAGTAGTTCAATGATCGCGCTCCCCTGCCCCACGTCCGGTTCGGACAGGGTCTCATTGGAAGTGGCGACGGCGCGGTACAGCTTCACCTTGTAAATCACTTCAGCCTGAACATAAGCCGACCCGGGAGATGCCTCCACGTCTATGAAAATGTCCGGCGCGTCCCGGCCGGGCGCGCCGGTCCCTGCCTGTATTACCGTCAACGAAGCCGGGGGGCTTTTGTCCCTGCCGAAAGAGATGGCGGGAATGACCAGGTTGCCGGCATTCACCGGCATCAGCGTCAGGCGCCACTGTCTGGTGCGGGTGATCTTTGTATTGACGATGTTCATGCTGGTGCTGGCGCTGGTGGAGAGCACCTGGAAATCCTTTTCCAGGGGGGAGAAATCGGGATCGTCATCCACTCCCCCGACAGCTTCGAAGATCAACTGGAAGGATTCCTGCAATACGGCCGGGTTCCGGTCCGTGTGGACGGTAATGTCGGCGGCGCCGGAAAAGCCGGGGAACAGCAGGAGGGCGCTGGTTATTGCAAGCAGGACGTTGCGGACTTTACCACGTCTGGTCATCCCGGTTCCTTTCATAGTTGCGCTGCTGGTATTGATAGCGGAATTTTCGGCGCAGCAGTCCGGAAGGGTCGTCCGGTATCCGGCGCAGCCACTGTTCGGTGGCCTGCTGTTCCTCGGCAGTCCTCGGGTCGTCAGCCCGGGCCATGGATTGCTCGGGGCCTTCATCCCGCGCCTGCTCGCCCTGTTCCTGTTGTTGCCGCCTTTGCGCCTGTTCCTGCGTGTCCGGTTGCGGCGTTTCATTCCGGTCCGCCCGGTCCTGCCGCTCACCTGTATCAGGAGGCCGGGGTTGATCATTTTGCTGTTCCTGACCGGCCTGTTGCTGCTCCTGCCCGGGCGTCTGGTCCTCCTGGTCCTGTTGATCCTGCCCCTGTCGGGACTGTTGTTCTTCCTGGCCCTGCTGCGTTTCCCGGTCCTGCTGCTGTTGCTGTTGCCGCTCCAGTTCCTTTTCCAGCAACTCCTTGTTGAATTTCGCGTCGGCATGACCCGGCCGCTCGGCCAGGGTCCGGTCATAGGCGGCAATTGCCTCGTGGTAGCGCCCCAGGCGCGCCAGCGCGTTTCCCCTGTTGTAATTGCTTTCCGCATCGGCAAGCGGTTCCAGGCTGTCCAGGGCGCCCCGGTAATCCCCGGCGCGGTGCTGCGCCGCGGCTTTCCAGGCGGGGTCATCGAACAATTCGGCCGCGGCCGCGTAATCCCGGGCATCCATCGCCCGCTGCCCCTGCTGGTCCCTGCGCAACCACAGGTCATCCCAGTCCAGCGCAGATACCGGCTCAGGCAGGGGAAACAGGAACAACGCCAGCGCCAGCACATACCCGCGACGGAACAGCAGCGCAACCAGGGGAAGCAGGCACAATACCAGCCAGGGGCCCTGCTCACGCCAGACATCAGCGGTGATTTCGGCGCCCGCCCGTTCGCCGGCGGCCTGCGCTTCAGAGAAGAAACCGGCCAACTGCCTGGTATCCCGATCGTCTTTGGTGAGACGCACATAAATACCGCCGCCGGAGCCGGCGAGCCCGCGCAACGCGCCTTCATCCAGGATGGGAATCACTATCTCGCCGTCCCGGTCCTGCAGGAAACCGCCATCGGGCAACAACACCGGCGCGCCGTGGCGCGTACCCACGCCCAGTACCGACAGGCGGTAACCCCCGTTTCGCAATAACGCCACGCTGTCTCCTGCAGAGTCCGGAGTCGCGCCATCCGTGATCAGCAGCACGTGGCCGCGCCTCATACCGCCCTGTTTGAGCAGGTCAAGCGCCAGGGTAACGGCCTTGTCGGTACGGTTACCGGTTACCGGCATGATGCCGGTATCCAGCGCTTTCAACTGCGACCTGATGGTTTCACCGTCATCGGTCAGCGGCGTCACCGTAAACGCCGCCCCGGAATAGACCAGCAGGGCGGTCTGGCCTTCCAGGCGCTGATCCAGAATGTCGCTGATCTTGTAACGCGCCCGTTCCAGCCTGCTGGGAGACACGTCGTTGGCATCCATGGAAAGCGTGAGGTCCAGGGCGATAACCAGGGCATCCTGCGAGGTAAACACGGGTTGCGGCAGTTTGTCCCAGGCCGGACCCGCCAGTGCGACAATGCCCAGCAGCCCGCCCGTTACGGCCAGTATTATCGCCGCGCGCCGCGTCCTGCCGGCTCCCCTGATCAGAATGTGCGGCAGCAGGCCTTCGTCGACTACCGCTTCCCAATTGCTGTGCGCCCCTTTTCTGAAAAACATGAACCAGGCCAGCAGCGCCAGCGGCAGCAGGGCGACAAACCATTGCGGCCGTAAAAAGTGAAACAGTTCCGGATCAATCATTCGCATACTCTCAGGGGACTCAGGGGACAGACCTCAGGTCTGTCCCCGCGCTTTTACGAGCCCCAGCAAAGCGCAGAGCAGCAGCGCCGCGGCCAGGGGCCAATAGTACAGGGATTTGCGCGGCCGGTACTTCTTCGGATCCTGCTGAACGGGTTCCATTTCATCTATCAGGGCATATATCCGTTCCAGTTCGTCCAGGTTGCGGGCGCGAAAATAGGCGCCGCCGGTCAGGTCGGCGATCTTCCCCAGGGCCGCCTCGTCCAGGTCCGCGGACGGGTTGACCGTGCGGGTGCCGAACAGGCTGCGCTCACGCAGTTCCGTCGCGCCGATGCCGATAGTATAAATTTTCAACCCCTCCCGGCTCGCCAGTTGCGCCGCTGAAAGCGGTTCCACGACGCCGGCCGTGTTGGCGCCGTCCGTCAGCAGCACCAGGACGCGCTGGCCGGCATCCCGTTCACGCAGGCGTTTCACCGCCAGGCCGATGGCGTCTCCGATGGCGGTTGCCTTGCCGGCCAGCCCGATCACGGCCTCGGACAGCAAGGTCTTCACCGTCTCCCGATCAAACGTCAGAGGAGCCTGGAGGTAAGCCTGTTCCCCGAACAGGATCAGGCCGATCCGGTCGCCGACCCGGCGTTCGATGAAATCGCCGGCAACCAGCTTGGTGGCAGTCAGGCGATCAATCCTCCTTCCTCCGAGCACGAAATCCTGCTGTTCCATGCTGCCGGACAGGTCGACTGCGAGCATCAGTTCCCGGCCGGTAACGGGAACTTCCACCAGTTCACCCAGCCATTGCGGCCGCATTGCGGACAACACCAGCAGGGACCAGGCCGCCAGCGCGAGCCACAGGGGCCAGGCACGGGCCTTTTTCACGGCATCCGGTTCGGTTTCAACAAAATCATCCAGAAACGGCACCCGCAGTGCGGAGCCGGTTGCGGCATTCCAGGGCCGCGCGTAACGGTAAATGAAATACGGCAACGGCAACAACAGCGCCAGCCAGGGCCACTCGAAACCGATCATCGCTTGCTCCGGGCTACCGATTCAATCCAGTCAGAACAGAAACCCATGAGGGCTTCAACCTCTTCGCGGGCCACCTGCCGGCGATACGGCGCTTCGAGCAATAACCTGCCGATGTTGCCTGACGCCTGCTGCCTGCTGCCCGACTGCAGAAATGCCACCCAGTCGGCGCCGGTCAGTCCGGCGCTTTCGGCCCTGGGGAAGACGCTGATGCTCACGCGCCGTAACAGGCCGGATACGGATCGGACGCAGCGCCCGGCATCGGTGTCGGCCGCATAACGGGAACGGATCGCGGCCAGTTCCTTTCTCGCCATGCTGATGGCGGAATATTTGCGGCGTCTGTACAGGAGACGGCCAAACCACGTTACCGCAAGTCCCAGCAAAAGGAGAACGGGCAGGAGCCACCATCCCGGCGCCGGCGGCCACCAGCCGACGCTCTCCGGGAGATGTATTTCCCTGAGCGGCAATGTTGACGGGTCAGGAAACTGCACAGGATCACGCTCCGGGGGGATTGGCCTTTGTTCCGCGCCCCCCCGGTTTCAGGCCGCTGAGCAACAGGGATGACGGTTCGGCATCGGTCCTGCATGGGAGCAGAAGAATCCTGTTGGCGGCCGATAATTGCTGCAAACGGTCCAGGCGCGCACGGAACTGCTGCCGGTACTGTCCGGCCAGGTGACTGTCCGAAGTATCCAGCAGGAACTCCCGGCCGCCGTCGATCACCCGGTAACGGCCGGGCGGCGGCAACTCCTCCTCAAGCCGATCGTATACGAACAGCATGACCACCTCGTTATGCCGGCACAGTCTTGTAAGGGGAATCTCCGCCTGGGAGTCAAGTTCGCGAAAATCGCTGATCAGGAATATGAGGCTGCCCGGCCGCGCCACCCGGCGCAGGCGTTGCAAGGCATGCTCCAGTGACTGCCTGTCGCCTCCCGCGGATGCCGGGAGCGACCAGGCCGCATCGTTGACGATACGGTTGATCAGGCGCAATACCGCGGTTTTGCCGCGCTGGGGTTTTAACTCGTGGTGTTCATGTTCGGAGAATATCACTCCGCCTACCCGGTCTCCGTTGTTCAGGGCGCTCCATGCAATCAACGCCGCAAGCTGCGCGGCCTGCACTGATTTATACCTGCCGCGGGTGGCGAAATGCATGGGTCTGCGCAAGTCCATCCAGACGAATACCGGGCGCTCGCGTTCCTCGCGGAACAGCTTCGTGTGCGTCTTGCCGGTCCTGGCCGTCACCCGCCAGTCAATATTGCGGATATCGTCGCCCGGCTGATATAACCTGGACTCATCAAACTCCATGCCCCGGCCCCGGAACGGCGACTGGTAATCACCGCTTTGCCTGGACAGTATCCTGCCGCGTCCCAGCCGGATGGAGGCTGCGGCCCGGCTCAGACCGACCAGGGCCGGCACGGATACCCGGACCGGGTCAGTATTGTCTGCCACGGCTTGCCTCCTTAAATGTCAAGCCACAGAGGACACAGAGATCACAGAGTGGATCGAGAAGATGTTTGGCGCATAAACAATCCATGTTTTATCGTCATCTTGTCAATGGGTCAAAAAAGACCTTATCGAATCGATGCCTGTCAATCATCTGTTATATCCTGACTGTTATGACACCATAAACACATATTTTCTCTGTGTCCTCTGTGCCCTCTGTGGCTTAATTCTGATATCAGGGCACCGCGATGCGGCTGATCAGTTCGCCGATCACATGGTCGGTGGTAATGCCTTCCGCTTCCGCTTCATAGTTCAGTATCAAACGGTGGCGCAGCACGTCATAGACCACTTCCTGCACGTCTTCCGGCCCGACGAAAT
>CAYOEQ010000005.1:0-40597 GCA_964402775.1 uncultured Enterobacteriaceae bacterium | reverse complement strand
GCCGAGCTGTCGCGACGCTGAGGCGGCGATGGGCCTCAGCGCGCTGCTGGACCGCGCATGCCGGTATAAGCTCAACAATGATAACATCAGCAGCGCAGCGACGGAATTGTGCGCGACGGCAACGGGCAACGGCAATCGCAACAATACGTTGGCGATTCCCAGCGTGACCTGTAGTGACAACACAAACAGCAGGAAGGCTGCCGTCAGGCGCGCAGACCTCCCGGCCCGGAACATGGCGCAAAGCGCCGCGGCGAGGACAATCAGGAACGTCAGCGCCGCGCCCAGGCGATGCGTCAGGTGAATCGCCGTACGCGCCGGCGCCTCCAGTATTCCTCCCTCATAATCAATTCGCTCTCCATGCCAGACAGTAAACGCCTCACTGAAATCCGTCTCCGGCCAGTATAATCCGTCCCGGCAAGTGGGAAACTCCGGGCACGCCAGCGCGGCATAGTTGGCGCTGGTCCAGCCGCCCGTGAACATCTGTACGGCAAGAACGGCCAGCGCCGCCAGCGCCAGCCTTCCTGTGGGCGGATGTGCCCGGGACGCCGGACGCGGCAATTGCCTGAGAATAATCCAGTAGAGCATGCCCAGTATGAGCATGCCTCCCAGCAGGTGTGCGGCAACGATAATGGGTTTGAGCAATTCCGTCACGGTCCACATCCCCAGCAGCGCCTGCAGCGCAACCAGGCCCAGCAGGATACTGCAGGAAATTTTTTCATCGTGGCGCGAGCGCCAGGAGATTATCGTCATCAGGAGCACCAGGATGCCCAGTATCCCGGCTGCATAGCGGTGGATCATTTCCTTAACCGCCTTATCCATGTCAAACGGCCGGGAACCGCTTGCCTGCTGCGCGGCGTTGACCCGGGTCTCTTCCGTAACGAACAGTTCCCCGTAACAGCCGGGCCAGTCGGGGCAACCCAGGCCCGCGTCGGACAGGCGTACGTACGCCCCCAGAATAATCACGCAGAATGCCAGCAGAAAAGAGGTGACGGAAAGATTCAGAAAGCTGGTACTCTTTCTCATCCTGTTCGGGAATACTTCAGCAGGCGGCTCAAATCCTTGATGATGCCCTTCGGGTCGGCAGTCCGGGCATAACTCATCATCAGGTTGCCCAGCGGATCGATCAGGTAAAGCCGTTCCCCGGCAAACGGCCGGTCTCCGGCGGAGAGCGCGAACAGGGACCTCAGCGCGTCGCCATCCATATTTTCCGGGAACAGCAGCAACTGGCCGGGATAGTCCTGCCATTGCTCTACCGTCACGGCGTTACGGTCTCCGTTCACAACCAGCACGGCGCGTTGGACCCGGCCGGCGTTTTTGCCTACGGCCAGGCGCAACTGGCGCATTCTGTACAGGTTCCGAAGACAGTCCTCCCCGCATTTTCCGTTCAACGGGTATACCAGGGTCCATTTGCCGTGCAGGGGGGTAGCCGCCCCTTCCTGGTCGACCAGGTCCCAGGCAGGCAGCGGGCGCGGCGGGGCAATCAGCGCACCGTGCCCGCCCGTGCTTCGTTGTTTCCCCAGGTCGGTGTAATTGAACGCGTACCAGGACAACAGCGGCGGCAGCGCAAACACCGCGAACAATATAATCAGAATTGCCTGTTTCCGCGATTTCATGGACCAGCAGCGCCTCCCCGCCGCCGTTGTTTTGTGTACAGAACAACGTAAATTACCAGCACCGTTGCCGCCAGGGCAAACCATTGAAAGGCATAACCCAGGTGCCTTTCCCTGTTGAAGCCGGGCTCGGTGCCGTTCCAGACCAGCGCCCCCGCCGCGTCAGGGTCCAGGCGCACCACATAAGGAAGCAGTGTCCAGCCGGTCAGCGCGGCGATTTGAGCCAGATCGATGTGTTGAACCCGGACCAGGTTGTCACTCATGCTTTCAGGTACGTCAGGCGCCAGCTTTATCCCTGTGACCGGCACCGGCTTGGCGACACCGGTCAGGGACAGGCGCCCCGCAACGAAGTTGATTAGCGGCGCTTCGTTCCTGGTTTCGGGAGCCGGCGCCCAGCCGCGATCGACCAGCACGGAGGCGCCGTCCTGCAGCACGAAACGGGAGAAGACCTGGTAGCCCACCGCGCCTCGATATACCTGGTTATCCAGCAGGAACGCCTTGTGCGTGTCGTAGTGACCATCCAGTATGCACCGTCTCCAGTGCATCCGGTCGGCCTGGTCCCGATGCGGGACGGCCTGTCCCAGGTCGACGGGCGCTGCGTTGATGTGATTATGATAACCGGTCTGCAATGCCAGCTTCTCTTCTGCGCGGTCCAGTTGCCAGACTCCCAGCCTGGCGAACAACAGGAATGCCGCAAGCGCCGCCAGGCTTGGTAAAAGCAGCGGATTGAAGTGAAGGCGCATCAGCCTGGCCGAAAATACCGCGACCGGGAACAGTCGAAACAGGATATACTGGTACTCTTTCCAGTTAATAGTGACATGTTCAGCGGGCCAGCAATATTTAAAATAGTTGTCGTTGTACTACTGGCAATCATCCTGATCTCCCTGGCTTCAGGACTGATCTTCCTGGTCCGGGACAAGGGCAAAAGCGACCGGACCGTAAAGTCTCTGACGCTCAGGATCGCGTTGTCCATTGCCCTGTTTGTCCTGCTGTTCATCGGTTTCGCAGCCGGCCTGATCAAACCCCACGGCATCAATCCTTCTGCCCCGACTGAAAAGCTGCCATAGCTCCCTGCCGTCGGCAGGGATATCGCCTACAACCAGTAAACAAATATGAACAGGCCCAGCCAGACCACGTCGACAAAGTGCCAGTACCAGGCAACCGCCTCGAACGCAAAGTGGTTTTCCTTGGTGAAATGCCCGCTGACGGATCGCAGCAGGATGACGGTCAGCATGGTTGCGCCCATGGTCACGTGGAAACCATGAAAGCCGGTCAACAGGAAGAAGGTGGATCCGTAGATGCCGGAATTCAGGGTCAGTCCCAGGTCGTTGTAGGCGTGGATGTACTCCCCTGCCTGTAGAATTACAAAGAGAAACCCCAGGAACACGGTGGCAAACAACCACCAGCACAACCCGGAGCGCTGGTTCTTTTTCAGGGCCCAGTGGGCAAACGTCACGGTCGCGCCGCTGGACAGCAGGATGATGGTATTGATCGCAGGGATGTCGAACGCGGGGATGACTTCCTTGATCTCAGTGAATTTGCTGGCCAGTCCATCCACCGTCATATCCGGAGTCGTCAACAGCGGCCAGACATTCTCAAAGGCCGGCCAGAGGAATTCGTTGGTGGCGGCGCCGGCCCCTTCACCCCCCAGCCACGGCACGGAGTACACCCGGGCATAGAACAGGGCGCCGAAAAACGCGGCGAAGAACATCACTTCCGAAAAAATGAACCATGCCATGCCCCAACGGAAACTGATATCCACCTGATTGTTGTAAACCCCACTCAGGCTTTCATCAATCACATCCCTGAACCAGACGTAAAACATGTAGAAAACGGCGACAAATCCCAGCAGCAACAGGTGTGAACCGAAACCCGGCATGTTGCCGGTGGCGAGGTACTGGTTAAACATGAAGGCTGTGCCGCAAAAAGCAAGAAACAGGGCCAGGGAAAACAATACCGGCCACTTGCTGGGTTCAGGGATAAAATAGGTATCTTGCGGATTTGACATGTGTGTTCCTCGAGATTTCAGCGTTATTCGTTATCAGGAGTTGGCCTTTTGCCCCGTTTGCGCGCCTGCCGGCGCGCGGTCCCCTACGTCAAAGAAGGTATACGACAGCGTCAGCGATGAAAACCGTTCCGGCAAATCTGTATCGACTATGAACCTGACCTGCATCTCCCTGCTTTCCCCCGGCGCCAGGACCTGCTCCTCAAAGCAGAAACAGTCCATCTTGCTGATGTACACGCCCGCCTGAGCCGGTGAAACGCTGGGTATCGCGCGCCCGGTCACCGTCCGTCCGGAGCGGTTTTCAACCTTGAACACTGCCTCGGACAATTCCCCCGGGCGAACCTTTGTCTTGTGCCGTTCCGCCTTGAATGTCCAGGGAATATCCCTGGTATTGGTATCCAGCACCACCGTAACCAGGCGCCCGGCGTCAACCTCGCCCATACCGGCATCAGCCTCGGCGACGCGGGCGGTGCCGCGGCCGGTAAGATCGCAATAGACCTGGTAGAGCGGCACCAGGGCATAGCCGAACGCGAACATGCACACTGCCGTGAGAAGCAGTTTACGTACGGTCCTGTTGACGTTTTTATCGGACATTGCTCTACAGGTGGCTCACTATGAACCCGAAATATACCGCTGCCGCAACCAGGGCCAGGCAAATGGCCAGGCGTATATTTGCCTTGCTGCGGCGGGCAATAAACTCGCGGTCATCTCTTTCAGGTTCCCTGTCCACACGCGTACGCTATGAGTGAGCGGTCGCCTCGTCCACTTTGGGCGGGATGGTAAACGTATGGAACGGTGGCGGCGACGGCAACGTCCACTCCAGCCCGCGCGCCCCTTCCCATACCTGTTCGTCCGCTTTTTTGCCCTCGCGAACACACTTGATGATGACCCAGACGAACAGCAACTGGCTGATCCCGAAGACAAAACCGCCGACGCTGGAAATCATGTTCCACTCGGTAAACTGCACGGCGTAATCCGGGATACGGCGCGGCATTCCCGCCAGACCCAGGAAGTGCTGCGGGAAGAACAGCACGTTGACCGAGATCACGGAAAGCCAGAAGTGAAGCTGACCCAGCTTCTCGTCATACATGTGGCCGGTCCACTTGGGCAGCCAGAAATACGCGCCGGCCATCAGCGCAAACAGTGCGCCGGTGACCAGCACGTAATGAAAGTGCGCAACGACAAAATAGGTGTCATGGTACTGGAAGTCCGCCGGGGTAATCCCCAGCATCAGCCCGGAGAACCCGCCGATGGAAAACAGGAACACAAAGGACAACGCGAACAGCATCGGTGTCTCGAACGTCATGGCGCCGCGCCACATGGTGGCAATCCAGTTGAAGACCTTGACCCCGGTCGGCACCGCGATGGACATGGTCGCATACATGAAGAACAACTCGCCGGCCAGGGGCATGCCAACCGTGAACATGTGGTGCGCCCAGACAAAAAATGACAGGAAGGCGATGGCCGCGGTGGCGTAGACCATGGACTCATACCCGAACAGCGGCTTGCGGGAAAACGTCGGGATGATCTGCGATACGATGCCGAACGCCGGCAGGATCAGGATATACACCTCCGGATGGCCGAAGAACCAGAAGATATGCTGGAACATGACCGGGTCGCCGCCGCCGGCCGCAACGAAGAAGCTGGTGCCGAAATACTTGTCCGTCAGCAACATGGTCACCGCGCCGGCAAGCACCGGCATCGACGCAATCAGCAGGAACGCGGTAATAATCCAGGTCCACACGAACAGCGGCAACTGCATGAAGCCCATGCCCGGGGCGCGCATGTTGAATATGGTGGCGATTATGTTGATCGCGCCCATGATGGAAGAGACACCGAGAAAATGCACGGTGAAAATCAGGAACGGAAACCCATCTCCAAGCTGGGTGATCAGGGGCGGATACATGGTCCAGCCGCCTGCCGGCGCGCCGCCTTCCATGAAAAAGGTTGCCAGCAGCATGGTAAAGGCAAACGGCAGTATCCAGAAACTCATGTTGTTCATGCGCGGCAGCGCCATGTCCGGCGCGCCGATCATCATGGGCACCATCCAGTTGGCGAGCCCCACCCCGGCAGGCATGATCACGCCGAATATCATGACCAGCGCGTGCATGGTAGTCATGGCGTTGAAAAACTGCGGGTCGACATACTGCATTCCCGGCTGGAACAGTTCGGCGCGAACCACCATGGCCATGGCGCCGCCGATAAAGAACATGATCAGGGCGAACACCAGGTACATGGTGCCGATATCCTTGTGGTTGGTGGAAAACAGCCAGCGGCCCAGACCTGTCGGTTTGTGGTCGTGATCGTCGTGATGGTGTTCGTGTGTGTCAGCGTAGCTCATGCTGTTGCCCTCGTAATATCTGTTCTTGGTTTCGCAGCGCCTCAACGCCTCTCGGCAATCATGGACGGCTGGACCAGATCACCCAGGTCATTGCCCCACGAGTTGCGCTCGTAGGTGATCACTGAAGCGATGTCCACATCATTCAGTTGCATGCCGAACGGCGCCATGGCCGTGCCGGCCACGCCGTTCATGACGGTATCGATGTGCCCGTCCAGCGGGCCCGTGGTAACCGGACTGCCGACCAGGGGCTTGAAGGCGCCGGGTATGCCCATGCCGTTGACCTGGTGACAGGCCACGCAAAACGTGCTGTAAACCTGCTCGCCGCGCTCCATCAGCTCGTCCATGGCCCACTCGCGATCGGCGCCGGCTTCAGCGTCCATTACCGCCACCATCATATCCCCGGCCCAGTCGTAGTATTCATCCTCGCTGACGGCTTTCAGGACAATCGGCATGAACGCATGGTCGCGCCCGCACAGTTCCGCGCACTGGCCCCGGTACGTGCCCTCTTCTTCAATGATGGCCCAGGATTCATTGATGAACCCGGGTATGGAATCACGCTTCCAGCCCAGGGCCGGCACCCACCACGCATGGATGACGTCCGAGGCCGTGGTCATGAAGCGGATTTTCGTATTGACCGGCACCACCACCGGGTTATCCACTTCGAGCAGGTAATTTTCTATCTCGCTGGGGTCAATTCCGGACTTGAGTTGCCTGGCCTCGTTGCTCTCGGGCGCAAGTGAGCTGAAAAAGCCGAAATCCTCTTCGATGTACTGGTAATGCCAGCGCCATTGGTGGCCCGTAACCTTGATGGTCAGATCGGAATCGCCGGTGGATTCGATAAGTATCAGGGACTTGGTGGCGGGAATGGCCATCAGGACGAGAATCAGCATCGGGATGGCGGTCCAGATGATCTCCACCGTGGTATTGTGGTGGAACTGGGCCGCTTTTACGCCCCGGGACTTCCGATGGCGAAAAATTGACCAGAACATGACGCCGAAAACCACTGCCGCAATCACGCAGCAGATATAGAATATCAACATGTGCAGGTCGTAAATATTGCGGCTCAGCGGGGTCACGCCTTCCGGCATGTTCAGCCCGTACTCAGCCCAGGCCGGCTGTGCAGCCAGCACGAACAGGGATATCACCGCTCCCCGGATTTTTTTCATGTATCCAGCAGACATACAGTCTTCCTCGGAGTCATTGTTGTTTTCTTCTGTTTCTCCACACCATCAGGCATAGTGATGTATTGCAGATCGTAAAATTTTTGCCAGCCCCTTGCGTTCTTCTTCATTGAGAAACCGGCCGACTTCTATTTCCCTGCCGCGGGAACACAACAGCAGCTTACTCGGATACCAGGCTACCCAAGGCCGCCGCAACACGACCTTCGTCCAGTATCTTTGAAAGTCATGGCGTTGTTCCGGCCTGCTCCGGCCCGTTTCCACAGAAATGGAATCATCGGTAATGGTTATAACCTCCCGCGCGCCACCGCGCCAGGCGGTTATGTAGAGCGCCGCGCCCAGGGCCAGCACCTCCAGTCCTGAAAACGGCAACACCAGGGTGAACCCCTGCAACCAGAAGTAACCGCCGATTGCCAGGGTAACCACCGCGATACCACTGAAAACCAGCAGCAGCTCTCTTCCCGACATCGACTGGTTGGGCGCAATTACAAAGGTGCGCCGCTGATCCTGCGAGACTTTCAGTTCGTGAATCATCCACACTCAGCACTCAATGTCAAGTAAGCAACACTATCACAGGAACTATTCCCCGGCAAACCTCCCGGTCTGTTCACAGGTCAGCCAGGTTTATCGTTGCGCCGATGGCTGCCGCGTCGAGCTCATCCAGATAAGGAATGCATCCCGACATCGGGGCCGGTATGTGCGCGCGCAGGTAATCCAGCGTCGCCTGTTGTTCCGCATAATCCGGGCAGATGCAGTTCGCCAGCCAACCGGCGAAGGGCAGTCCGGATGCCTGTATCGCTTCGGCGCTCAGCAGCGCGTGGTTGATACAGCCCAGGCGCAGACCGACCACCAGCACCACGGACAGGTTCAGCCGCCCGACCAGGTCCTCGGTCTGTAACTCACCGGACAACGGCACCCGCCAGCCGCCTATGCCTTCGACGACGACCAGGTCGCCGCTCCTGTCCAGCTCGTCAAACGCTGCCGAGACCCTGTCCAGATCGATTTCGACGCGCTGCTTGTCCGCTGCTACATGGGGCGCGATAGGCTCGGCGAATGCGTATGGATTGACCTGCTCATATGCCGGCGACCCGCTTGACTGCGCCTGGATCAGGGACGCATCCGGGTTTCTCAATTTACCGTCATGCCATTCGCTGCCGCTGGCCACCGGTTTCATGCCTTTGACCGCCAGTCCCTGGGCCTGAAAACGCGCCATGATCCCCAGCGTGGCCCAGGTTTTACCCACTTCGGTATCGGTGCCGGTGATAAACAGGTGACTCATGCTGCTCCGGGGGACAAATCCAAAACCCTGGTTCCGGCATCAGTACGGGAGCGAAAGGAAATGGGAAAAACACCCTGCTCCGGATCCTCCCGGCGCCCTCGTTTCATCTCCGGCACCCAGGCATGGCCATAGATTGCCTCAAATGTTGCCGGCAGGCCGTCATCCTGTCTGCGCTTCTCGTACTCGGCCAGCATGGCCCGCAGCGCACGCTTGCCGGTCAGGGATTTACGCCTGCCGGCATTCACGTTGGTTGCGCCGAGGAGCTTCAGTTCCTTCATCAGCGCCAGGCCGTCGGTATAGACCAGGGTAAACATCTCAGTCTCCATGACCGGGTCGACAAAACCGGCTCGCACCAGGGCATCGCCCACGTCGTGCATGTCCGCGAAGGCGTTGACGTGCACATGGCCGTCCACTTTTGCCCAACTGTCCCGCAATTCCGCCAGGGAATCCGGACCGAACGTGGAAAACAGCAACAGCCCGCCGGCCCGGAGAGACCTGTAAATTTCTTCCAGCGCCTCGTCCGGCCGGGAGAGCCACTGAAACATAAGATTGGAAAAGGCGAATCCGGCGCACTCATCGGCAACAGGCAGGTTCTCCGCATCGGCACAAAGCAGCATGGGCCTGCCGTCATCGCCGGTTGCCCGGCCTGGCCGTTTCAGCATATTGAACGCCAGGTCCAGTTGTACGACCTGAGCAGGATCATAGCGTTGCGCCAGTCTGGCCGACAGGCGCCCTGTGCCCGCGCCCAGGTCAAGTATGCGCCCGGGATTCAGCCTCATCACGTCCAGCCGATCCAGCAGGCGCTCGCCTATGGTTTGCTGTAATAATGCCACCTGGTCGTATCTTCCCGCGGCGCGGTTAAAATTGCGCCGTATTCCAGCCTTGTCCCTTCGATACGGATCGCCACTCATGGCTGTTGCCGCTTCTCGACCTGCGCCAGGGCGTCCAGCAGGCGATCAACCTGTTCTTCACTGTGACCCGCGCTGAACGTTATCCTCAACCGTTCTGTATTTTTTGCAACCGTGGGCGGCCGGATCGCATTCACCCAGAACCCCCGTTCACGCAACCGGTCGCTGGTCCTTACCGCCGCCTCGCCACTGCCCGTGAGCAATCCCTGAATATGTGTTTCCGACGGTATCAACGGCAGTCCCAGTTCCCGGGCGCCCCGGATAAACCGGGCAACCAGGGCGCGCAGTTTTTCGCGGCGCCAGGTTTCCTGCTTGATTATGGCCAGCGACTCGCGGATCGCGGCTGCCAGGGCAGGGGGCATGGCGGTCGTGTAAATGTAGGGCCGGCCCGTTTGAATCAAGGTCTCGATAACGTCATCGGGGCCGGCCGCGAAGGCCCCCGACACCCCGCAGGCCTTGCCGAATGTGCCCATCAGCACGGGAACCTGCGTCTGGTCCAGGGAATAATGTTCCGGCGTGCCGCCGCCGTCCTTGCCCAGGACGCAGAATCCATGCGCATCGTCCACGGCAAGCAGCGCCCTGCGGCGCGCGCAGATTGCGGTGATTTCCGGCAACGGCGCGATGCTGCCGTCCATGCTGAACACCCCGTCGGTGGCGACCAGGGAGCGGCCATTGCCGCACAGACTGTCCAGTTCCGCCACGTCAAGATGCCGATAGCGGCGCAGGCCTGCACGGGCCAGCAACGCGCCATCGATCAGTGACGCATGGTTTTCCCGGTCCATCACAACCACATCTTCACGGCGCGCGGCAAAGGTGGTTACGACGGCAAGATTGGCCAGGTACCCGCTGGAAAAAAGCACCGCGCGGGAACGGCCCAGTTGCTGCGCAAGCGCCTGTTCCAGGTGTTCGTGAGCCCGGCTGTACCCGCAGATCAGTTGTGAAGCGCCACTGCCTGCCCCGTAACGGGCCGCGGCAGACTGCAACGCCTGAACCACCCTGCCGTCATTGGCCATGCCGAGGTAGTCATTGCAGGAAAAGTTGATATAGCTCCGCCCGTCTGCCCAAATAACCGCCCCCTGCGCAGAAGCGACCGTGTGCCTTGTCCGGAACCGGCCCGCAGCCCTGATGCTGTCCAGGCCTTTTGCTAACGAGAACGGATCGGCCGGCAGGGCGCGGGACATCAATGATTTTGCGCGGCCGACGCCTTCCCTGAAGCTTCATCCGTATCGGCAACCAGGCCCAGCCGTGCAAACAGGGCCTTATCCCTGGAAAACTGCGGGTTTTCGGTCGTCAGGAGCTTCTCTCCGTAAAAGATGGAATTGGCGCCGGCATAAAAACACAGCGCCTGGGTCGAATCGCTCATTTCCGTTCTGCCCGCGGACAGCCGCACATACGCCCGGGGCATCAGGATACGCGCGCAGGCGATAGTCCTGACAAGTTCTATGGGGTCCGCGTCCTCCTCTCCGGCCAACGGCGTACCGGCCACCCTGACCAGGGTATTGATGGGTACGCTTTCCGGGTGCCGGGGCAGGCATGCCAGCGTTTGCAGCAGCGCTGCCCGATCATCGACCGACTCTCCCATTCCGATAATCCCGCCGCAGCATACGTTGATCCCGGCGTCGCGTACCCGCTGCAGCGTATCAAGCCGTTCCTGGTAGGTCCTCGTGCTGATGATGCTGGAGTAGAAACTCTCCGATGTGTCGAGATTGTGGTTGTAGTAATCCAGACCTGCGTTTTTAAGGCGTTCCGCCTGGCCGGGTTTCAGCATCCCCAGGGTAACACAGGTTTCCAGCCCGAGCTCCCTGACCCCGGTAATCATCTCGGCAACCCTGTCAATATCCTTCTCTTTCGGCCCGCGCCAGGCCGCGCCCATACAAAACCGGCTTGCGCCCGATGCCTTGGCGCGGCGCGCCTCGGCCAGCACCTGCTCACAGGACATCAGCGCTTCGCTGCCGACCCCGGTCTTATAACGAACGCTTTGTGGGCAATACGCACAGTCTTCCGGACAGCCGCCGCTCTTGATATTGACCAGGGTGCTTAGCTGTATGCGGTTGGGGTCGAAACAGCCGCGATGGATCGTGTGCGCCCGATACAACAAATCATTCAAAGGCTGCCGGTAAAGTGTTACTATCTCATCCAGGCTCCAGTCGTGTCTTGGCGCCGTTAACGGAGCGATCTCCTGTGCTGTTTCATAAGCCGACATGGATGAATATGTTATCGTGTGAATTACTCTTGTCAACACCGGCGACCCGTCAGGGCTGACTACTGCCTGAAATAAACCGGCATGTTCATCAGGAGCCTGTGCATACTTTGCGGCGCGCCTGCCGGGTTATCCGGGGAGCGTCTCTGCGGATCCTGCCGCGCCGAATTGCCGCTGCCGCCGGCGGGCGGTTGCCCCTGTTGCGGAGGGCCCGCGGCTGTCGCCACCGGCTGCGCACGCTGTTTTCCGCGCGCGCCGGCTTTCGATTCCTGTTTCTCCGGCTGCATGTACCGTTACCCCGTGGACCAGATGATAAAACGGTTGAAATACCAGGCGCGGCTGGATTTGGCGCATGCCCTGTCCCGGCCGTTGCTGGAAACCCTCGAGCGCGACATGGGGGTTGTTCCCGACTGCCTGGTGCCGACACCGATGCATGGCAAGCGCCTGCGCAGGCGCGGTTACAACCAGGCGCGGGAGATCGCGAGCGTCCTGTCTCAACGGCTGTCTCTGCCCGTTGACGATCAACTGCTTCGCAGACACAAACTTACGGCATACCAGTATGAACTGCGCCCGGAACAACGCAAAAACAATGTCAGAGACGCTTTTTCATTAATAAAAACAATGAGGTATAAAAAAATCGCCGTTGTGGACGACATCCTGACGACCGGGTCGACCGCGGATGAACTGGCGCGCCTGCTGAAACACCACGGCGCACAACATGTACAGGTCTGGTGCCTGGCCCGTGCTACGCCTTAAGGTAAGGAAGCTCTGAGACTTTATCAGCGTTTCCTTAACTCTCAGGTATCGAGATTTTGTACCGTCAGGGCATGGGCCTCGATGAATTCCCGGCGCGGTTCAACCTGGTCGCCCATAAGGGTCGTGAACACTTCGTCTGCTGCGACGGCATCCTCGATGTTCACCTGATACAGGTTGCGGGTGGCGGCGTTCATGGTCGTTTCCCACAACTGCTCAGGGTTCATCTCGCCCAGGCCTTTGTAGCGCTGGACGTGCAAGCCCTGACTCGCTTCGGCCAGAAGCCAGTCAACTGCTTCTATGACCGACCCGCCGGAATGTTGCTTTTCCCTGGACCGGATCGTAATGCCGGCATCACCGAACTGTTCTTCCAGCGCCAGAAGACGCCGATATTCGGATGATGCGAAGAAGCCCGGGTTAAAAATATTGGCGCTGGTGACTCCGTGGACGTCTATATCGATGCGACCGCCATATTCTCTTCTTCCCGGCCCGGCAAACACCTCGGCGCGATATCGCGTGCTGGCCGAATTCCCGGCAGACAAACGGTCTCGAAGGTCGTTGAACCAGGTTTCCATGCGCCCCCTGTCGGAACAGTCCCCGGCGCTGAGCCGGGGCATGCTGCAGATTGCGTCGACCACATCCGGATGGTAGTGTCTGGCAAGCCGCTCCCGTTCCTGTTTCATTTTCAGGTACAGCGCACACAGCTTTTCCTTCCTGGCTTCGTCGACCCGCGCACCATCAGCTGTCTCCAGTTCAGCGTCCACCATGGCCAACTCCAACAGGTATGCCTCTTTCTCGATATCATCTTTCAGATAACGCTCCTTTTTCCCTTTTTTTATTTTGAACAGCGGCGGTTGTGCAATAAAGACATGGCCGCGCTCCAGCAACTCCGGCATCTGACGATAAAAAAACGTCAGCAACAGGGTGCGGATATGAGAGCCGTCCACGTCCGCATCGGTCATAATGATTACCCTGTGGTAGCGCAGTTTGCTGACGTCAAATTCATCCTTGCCGATTCCACAGCCCAGGGCCGTGATCAAGGTACCCACCTCCGAGGACGAAAGCATCTTGTCAAAACGCGCTTTCTCCACGTTCAGTATCTTCCCCTTCAACGGTAAAATCGCCTGGTAGCGGCGATCCCTTCCCTGTTTTGCCGAACCGCCCGCCGAATCGCCCTCCACCAGGAACAACTCGGAGGCTGATGGGTCTTTTTCCTGGCAATCTGCCAACTTGCCCGGCAACCCTGCGATATCCAGGGCCGTTTTTCTGCGAGTCAACTCCCGCGCTTTTCGGGCCGCCTCGCGCGCCCTGGCGGCATCAACGATCTTTTCGCAGATGGTCTTCGCTTCAACAGGGCGCTCAAGCAGAAATTCCTGCAGTTTTTCCAGGACCGATGATTCCACCGCTGGCCGAACCTCGCTCGAAACCAGTTTATCCTTGGTTTGAGACGAAAATTTGGGATCGGCAATCTTTATGGAAAGCACCGCCGTCAACCCCTCCCTGACGTCGTCCCCCGCTACCTGGGTCTTCGCCTTGGCAGACACGCCGGTTTGATCCATGTACGTGTTCAGGCTGCGGGTCAATGCGCCGCGAAATCCGGCAAGGTGCGTCCCCCCGTCCCGCTGCGGGATATTATTGGTGAAACAGAAAATGTTTTCCTGGTAGGAATCATTCCACTGCATGGCCAACTGGATGATGATCCCGTCGCGTTCTGCGTCAATATTTATAACCGTCTCATGCAGCGGGGTCTTGTTCCTGTTCAAATGCCTGACAAATTCACCAATGCCCCCCTTGTATTCAAACAGGTCACGTTTGCCGTTGCGCTCGTCCCGAAGTTCTATCCTTACGCCGGAATTGAGGAACGACAGCTCGCGCAGGCGCTTTGCCAGGATGTCGTAATGGAACTCAACGTTGGTAAAAACCTGCCTGCTGGGAAGAAACCGGATCTCCGTCCCGGTCTGTTCCGAGGGCTCTGCCCGCTCCAGGGGCGCCACCGGCTTACCGTCCGTGTATTCCTGCTTGAACATGTACCCATCGCGGCATATCGTCATTTCCAGCGACTGGGACAGCGCATTCACCACAGATACACCAACCCCATGCAGGCCGCCTGATACCTTGTAGGAGTTATCGTCGAACTTGCCGCCGGAATGCAGGGTAGTCATTATCACCTCGGCCGCGGATACCCCTTCCTCCGCATGCGCCCCAACCGGAATCCCGCGGCCGTTATCGACGACCGTGATGGATTCATCGGCATGAATAATGACCGTTATCTCGGAACAATAGCCGGCCAGGGCCTCATCAATACTGTTATCAACCACTTCAAAAACCATGTGATGCAGGCCGGTTCCGTCATCCGTGTCTCCGATATACATACCGGGGCGTTTCTTGACTGCATCGAGCCCCTTTAATACCTTGATTTTTGAAGAATCGTAGCTGTTGTTTTCCACCACCGCTGTCCTTTCGGAAAAGATGCATTTTATCATGCCGCCATTGTTCGCTGCAACATGAACCGGCGCGTTGTGAGAGCTTCGGGCTTGTCAGGAGGCGAATTGGCCCTGTTCCACGTGAAACATCTTTATCGGCAAATTATTTACCTGCGGCAGGTTTCCTGTTGTCGTTATAAACACCTGCCCTCCCTGCCCGGCCAGCGCCTGAATGATTCGCTGTTGTCCCGTATGGTCCAGTTCCGCCGGCAGATCATCTACCAGGATAATGGGAGAGCGTTTTGTCCTGTTTCGGAAAACACGGTCCAGCGCCAGCGATAACGCGGTAATACACAGCTTGATCTGCCCGCGGGAATAAAAGTGTCCGATTTCTCTCCCGTCCTGACAAATCGTAATATCACTACGGTGCAGTCCGTGGCGCGTCACGCCTCTTTCCATATCCCCCCGGCGCTGCTCCGCCAGGTAGCGGTCCAGGTCAACACCCGCCTGCCAGCCACAATCGTACTCAAGCGTGGTCTGCGGTATCCGGAGTTGGCGCAGCGCTGTTTCCATGGCGCCAGACAGCTCATTGATGAATGCATTCCGTTGAATTGTCAACTCTTTCGCGGCCCGCCACATGGCTTGTTCCCACGGGACCAGCTGGTCGGCCTTGTTCTTCCTCAGTAAGCTGTTCCGGTTTTTGAGAGCCTTGTGGTAATCCCTCCAGGTCTCGATATAGTCCGGTTTCACGTGAAACATTGCCCAATCCAACCAGCGTCTGCGGAAAATTGGGCTTCCGGAAACCAGCCTGTGGCTTTCCGGGGTGACTGTGATGACAGGAATTAACGCCGCCTGTTCCGAAACCTTGCGCACCGTTCGCCGGTTATAACGGATGTTCAACGCGGTCCTGCTCCGTTCAACGCCCGTTACCACCAGCGTCCGGTCCGGCAATCGCAATCCCGCGCTGATTTGTAATTCTTTTTGCTGGTAACGGATAACGCGGTTGATGCCCGTTGTGCGAAAAGACCGGCAACGTCCCAGAATATGTATCGCTTCCAACAGCGCTGTCTTGCCGCTGCCGTTGGGTCCGCAAATCACGTTCAGAACCGGGCCCGGCTCAATTCTCTGATCGGACAGGTTGCGAACATTTCTGACTTGCAGCCATTCTATGTACATCGGCCGCTTGTTGAACAATATAGCCCGACGCCTACAGCAACAACGGCATGACGATGTACTTACACTCTCCTCCTTCCTCGGGCAGTACCAGACAGCCGCTCTTCGGGGAAGAAACCGAAAGCCTTACCTTGTCTGTTTGGACAATGCTGACCGCATCGAGCAGGTAACTCACGTTAAATCCAACTTCAATATCTTCTCCCGAATATTCCACGTCAATCTCGTCTTCCGCCTGCTCCTGCTCCGGGTTGTGCACCAAAGATCTCAGTTTATCCTGTTCCAATGAGATTTTTACTCCCCGGTATTTGTCGCTGGAAAGAATGGATGCCCTGCTGAGGCTCTTTTTCAGCGTCTCCCTTTGCGCCAGTACGGGATTCGCCGAAATTTCCGGTATTACCCTGTTGTAATCAGGGTATTTCCCATCTATCAGTTTACTGGTAAATACCAGGTCGTCCAGGACAACACGAATGTGGTTCCTGCTCATGACGACTTCCATTTCTGCTTCCGTTTCCCCCACCAGACGCACCAGTTCCTGTACGCCTTTTCTCGGTATGATCAGTTGCTTTTTTTCTTCCGCGGGAATTGTGACGTCCACATCGCACAGGGCCAGTCTGTGTCCGTCTGTTGCCACCGCACGCAACCTGTCATTCTGCGCCTCAAGTAATACGCCGTTCAGGTAATATCGCACATCCTGCCTGGCCATGGCGAATGCCGTCCTGTCCAGTAAGGATTTGAACTGTTTTTGCGGAAGTGTGAACCTGGTATCAGCTTCCCCCGGGTCAACGAGGGGAAACTCCTGCGCAGGTAATGATAACAGCGAAAACCGGCTTCTTCCCGATGAAACATTCACGCGCTCGTCCTCAACCGATAACGTGATTTCAGCCCCTTCCGGCAATGTCCGGCAGATGTCCAGTATTTTTCTCGCCGGAATGGTAATTTCGCCGGTTTCCCCGAACTCACCTGAAATGGCCTCTGACAGTTCGACTTCCATATCCGTCGTCGTCAAACGCAACTGTTGTGAAGACATGTTCAGCAGAACATTTGCGAGGATTGCCAGAGTCGGGCGGGTTTCCACGACACCGTTGAGATTGTTCAACGCAGGCAGGAGAATGTCTCTATTAATTGTAAGATTCATTATTTAGAGTAGTTTTTATAGTATGGACGAAATACGGGAAAAACAAAAATTATCATTAAAAATCAACAAGATACGTTATATTCTGAAAAGAATCGCATTGCCGACTCCCGTTTAATTCCCTGTGGATAATCAGTACTCCGTCAAAGGATGACATATTTTATACAAATTGTTCACAACTTGCGTTACCGGTTTTCAACATTGTATCGCATGCCCCGGAATGACGCTAAATTATAGCATAAATCGCAAGTTCTGTCGGACAATACGTCAGCGTTCCGTGCGCGGCGTCGAAAGAACCATCACAATCCATCGGGCTGCCTGATAAAGCCATCCAGGGTTACCAGCGTCAGCGCATCGGGGGAAGCCCCGACCCTGACCGTAATACGTCGCAACCGGGGTTCGCTGGTCGTTCTTACCTCTTCTTCCCAATGCCAGGTTTTGCCCGCCATCTGTTCGCTGCCCCGGTAAACCTGTGGTTCCGGCCATTGCCCGCCGGCCTGTCGCATGACGATGCGGTTATGCGCAACCCACCTGGTCACAACCCGGTCCGGCAGCGCATCGGTCACTGCAATCCCCTGGTTAAGCACGTTCCACAAGGCGGCCAGGCCGAATACCATCACCGCCGTCGCAACCAGAACTTCCAGCAGGGTGAAGCCGAAAAACGAGCAACGACGGGAGATGTTACGGATACAGCACCTCCGCGGGACCCATCGGGTCCATTGATAGAGTGCGCCGGCGTTCTCCCTCGAGCAGCGTCAGACTGAAAGCATCCTGTTCGCCCGAAGGGAACAGGTATACCTGCCCGGCGTCTGAGACCTCCTGCCCGTTGATTGTGAGTTCGGCCAGTTGTATGCCGTGCTGCAGCCGGGATTCAGTAAACGGGGGAGTGTTCAATTGAACGAATTCGGCGCCGAGACGTTGCTGAAAACGCAATGTTTTCTCCACGGGGTCAATCATCAAGCGCCAGGTGCGGGAAGACAGCATGGCCTCCTGTCTTGCCTGGTTGATGGCCAGGCATATCCTGTCGGCCGCGTCAGCCAGGCCTCTTCCGCGCACGCTGTCCAGGCCTGGTGCAACCAGGCTCAGCAATACACCGATGATCATGATGACGACCAGCAGTTCCAGCAGCGTGAACCCACGGACCGTGTCATGTTTGCCGCCGGCCAGCATGTTCCGCTACAAATCCCAGGATCCGATGTCATCCTCGTCGCCGGGACGGCGGTTGGGCCCCGGGCTGAAGACATCAACCTCCGAACGTGCGCCAGGCTGCAAGTACAGGAATTCGTTCCCCCAGGGATCAAGCGGGATCTTGTTCATATAGCGGTTCCAGTTCTCCGGCAGCGGTTGCATATCCGGAGGCGAAACCAGGGCATCCAGTCCCTGGTCCGTTGTCGGGTACCTGAAGTTGTCCAGCCGGTACATATCCAGCGCCGAAGAGATGGCGCGTATATTGTTTTTTGCGGCGCTGATACGCGCCTGTTCAGGCCGGTCCATAACCCTGGGTATGACAACAGCGGCCAGGATACTGAGGATGACGACCACGACCATTAATTCGATCAGGGTAAAGCCGCTGCAGCAACGCCGGCGCAGCGGCGGAGCAGTAAAGGATCGCGTTGCGGCGGCACCTGTCATCATTGCTCCATTATACGCAATCACGCTTAAGCCGGAAGAGATATTCACATCCCAACCAGCTGATTCATCTCAAAAATGGGCAGCAGGATCGCCAGCACGATAACCAGTACGACCGCGCCCATAATCAGGATTATGAGAGGCTCGAACAGGGCAGTGGCGGCGGTCAGTACGGCCTGCAGTTCGCTTTCCTCGTAGGAGGCGGCGCGCGCCAGCATATCATCGAGCTCCCCGCTTTCTTCGCCCGACGCCAGCATCTGGACCAGTAACGGCGGAAACCATCCACAGTCTTCCAGGGCCTTGTGCAGGCGCCCCCCCTCGCGCACGTACACTGCTGCGTCTTCCACTGCTGCGCGCAGGGGAATGTTGATGATCATCCTGCTGCTAATCTGCAGCGCTTCGAGCAGCGGGACGCCGCTCTTCGTCAGGATGGCCAGAGACCGGGTCAGCCTGGCCGCATGCAGCCTGCGGTTTATTCTGCCGATAAAGGGCAGATCGAGCAGCATGCGGTCAAAGCGGGCCCGGATGAACCTCCGGCTTAGCAGGAAACGCCCCAGCAACAGGGCCAGCACAGCCCCGAGGCAAAGCAACCAGCCGAAATCACGCAACACCTGGCTGCCCGCGATCAGGCCGGCCGTCAACCAGGGAAGCGTCTGGCCGGTCTGCTGGAAAACCCTTACGACCTCCGGAACGACGTATATCAAAAGCACGGCCACAACGAGCAGGGAGACCAGGGTCAGAATCGCAGGATAAATCAACGCCATACTGAGTGACTGGCGCAGGGCGCGACGGGTTTCGGTGTAGTCCGCCAGGCGTTCCAGCACCTCTTCCAGGCGCCCCCCTGCCTCGCCGGCAGCGACCATGCTGCAGTAGAACTCCGGGAACACGCCCGGGTAGGCGGACATTGCCTCGTTCAGGGGGGCGCCCTCCGTAACGCGCGCGCAGACATCGGCAAGGACGGCCTGCAGCCGCCGCGACGCTGTCTGCGCGCCCAGGGCGCGCAATGATTCGTCCAGGGGCATGCCGGCGCGTAACAGGGTGGCGAGCTGGCGGGTCAACAGGGCCAGGGCGGCGGCGGAAATACGCCGGCGCGGGTTCGGGCCGGCAGGATTTACGGCCTGTTCCTGGACGCCGCGCACTTCCACCGGAAACAGCCCCATGGTACGCAGGCGGGACCGGACCTGGCGCGCGGAATCACCGTTCAGCACACCTTGACGGGTACGTCCGGTTTCATCAAGGGCAGTGTATTCAAAGGCGGCCATTCAAGCCAGGATGAGCTTCCTTAATTATGGGATACCCGGACAACTTCTTCCAGGCTGGTTTTGCCGGCCAGGACCTTGGCCACCCCGTCATCACGCAACACACGCATCCCGTTCCGGCTTGCCGCCTCGCGCAAGTCGTGTTCCCCGCGGTTGTCGTGGATCATGCCTCGCAACGCGTCATCGACAACCAGCAGTTCATAAAGCCCGGTTCTGCCCCGATAACCCGAAAACAGGCATGTGGGGCAGCCCCCCGGGCGGTAGAGGGAAACGTCAGTGTGTCCGGGTATTCCGAGCAGTTGCCGTTCGGCGGCATCGGCCGGCCGGCGTATACGGCACTCGGCGCATAATCTTCTGACCAGGCGTTGCGCCATGGCGCCCAACAGGCTCGAGGCCACCAGGTAGGGCTCGATGCCCATGTCGATCAGGCGTGTGATGCTGCCCGCGGCATCGTTGGTATGCAGGGTCGAGAACACCCTGTGGCCGGTCAGGCTGGCCTGCACCGCGACCTGGGCCGTCTCGATGTCGCGGATCTCTCCCACCATGATCACGTCCGGGTCCTGCCTCAGAATCGCGCGCAACCCCTTCTCGAACGTCATGCCGGCCTTGACGTTCACCGGGATCTGTCCGACCCCTTCAAGGTCATATTCAACCGGGTCTTCCACCGTGATGATGTTGAGGTCCGGGCTGTGGATCTGCTGCAGCGCTGCATACAGGGTTGTGGTTTTGCCCGATCCCGTGGGGCCGGTCACCAGGAAAACCCCGTGAGGGGAGCGGATCAGTTCGCTGAGCCGGGAACGCACGTCCTCCGGCATGCCAAGCTGTTCCAGGGTGAGCATCCCCTGTTCCTTTTCCAGGATGCGCATGACCACGCGCTCCCCGTAATGGGTAGGCAGGGTTGACACCCTGACGTCGACCAGGCGGCCGCCAATGCGCAGGCTGATCCTGCCGTCCTGGGGCACGCGCTTCTCGGCGGTATTGAGGCGCGCCATCACCTTGACCCGGGCGACGATCCTGCCGGACAGGACCACCGGCGGCTCCACCACGTCCCGCAACAGCCCGTCCACGCGGAAGCGCACGACCAGGCGGGACTCAAAAGGCTCGATGTGAATATCGGAAGCGCCCTCCTCGATGGCCTGGGTCAGCACCGAGTTCAGCAGGCGTATAATCGGCGCATCGTCCTGGCTGTCGAGCAGGTCCGAGGTCTGCGGCAGGTTCGCTGACAGGGACTCCAGGTGTATGACCCGGTCAAGGTCCTGCACGACGTCCGCAGCGGCGCCGGAACGCTCGAACGCACGCTGCATGGCCAGGTTGAACATGTCTTCCGGGATGACGACCGGCGTAAAGCCGGCATCGAATTCCGACTGTGTCTCCAGCAGGGCGCTCCAGTCCAGGTCCGGGCGCACCCAGACGACAGTGGCGCCGTCACTCCGGTATGCGGGCAATGCCCCGACGCGGCGAACCTGGCCGAAACCGAAACGCCCGGCCAGGTCCGGGTCCAGCTTGCCGATTTCGGGCCTGGTTTCGTGAGGCCAGCCGAGCTGTTGTGCGCGTTCGCTACTGTCGGGCAGGCTCATGTTCTCTGTTCATCAGCCAGGGACTCCGTCTGTTGCGCTTTCGGGCCTGGTTTGCTCTTCATCAAGGCCCTGTTGTTGTGCTGCCGGATCGGCGCTGTCGACACCGGGGTCTCCTGTGATCAGCTCCCATTCCTCCAGCATGGACCGTGCGTCATCATTGTCCTTGAGCGCCTCCCGGTCGCTCAACCGGCCCAGGTACTCATATTTATCGCGGGTGGGCTCATCCATATCCTTCGGTCCTCTTATTACCTGTGGCCGCAGGAAGACCAGCAGGTTGGTCTTCTTGCGAGTGCGGTTTTTGTAGCGGAACAGCTGTCCCAGGAGGGGAACGTCCCCCAGCAACGGCACCTTCTGCACATTGTTGGACACGTCGTCCTGTATCAGTCCGCCCAGTACCACCATCTGGTTGTTCTCCGCCACGATGGTGGTGGACAGGGAGCGGGTGTTGGTGACGATGTCCCTGGCCTCTCCTCGCTGCGCCACGTTGGAGACCTCCTGGTAAATTTCCATCTTGATGGCGCTGCCTTCGGTAATCTGCGGCTTGATGCGCAGGGTCAGGCCCACGTCCTTGCGCTGAATGGTCTGGAACGGGTTCTCAACCGCGGTCCCCTGATTGATCTGGGAAAATGCTCCGGTAATGAAAGGAACGTTCTGTCCCACGGTAATTTCGGCTTCCTCGTTATCCATGGTCAGGATGTTCGGCGTGGACAACACGTTCGCATCGCTTTGTCCTTCCAGCGCCTTGGCCAGGGCATTGAGGTTGTGCACCTCCGTTCCGTCCGGCAGGGTGATAATGCCGTCGACATAACCCAGAGACAAACCGGCCCCGGCTGCCAGCGGGTTGGCCAGCACTTCCGCCAGGGTGGTGCCGGAAACGGTACCGAGATTCGTCGCGCCGACAACGCCCCGGCGGTCCGAGCGCACGCCGTCACCCACACCGAACTGCACGCCGATTTCCTGGGTGGTCCGGGTGTCCACTTCAGCGATCAGCGCTTCCACGTACACCTGCAGGCGGCGTACGTCCAGCTTCCTGATGACCTGTTCCAGGATGGTGAAGTCCGATTGCGTCGCGGTGACGACAAGGGCATTGGTCTCAGGGTCGGCCTTGATGCTGACGTTGCGGGCAATACTGCCGCCTTCAGCCTCGGAAGCGTTTTTGAGCGAACTTTCCAGGACCACGACCAGGTTTTCCGCGCTGGCGTTCTTCAGGTAGATGACATGCGTGTTGCCGCGCCCGGATGCCGGCGCATCCAGTTCCAGGGCCAGGGCTTTCAGTTGCTTGCGGGTGTCGGCGTCCGCCTTGATGATCAGGCTGTTGGTGCGCGGGTCTGCGATGATGGCAGCGCCATTGACGCCGGCGCCTTCCGTATCCGCCACCTGGTGCAGGCGATTGAACAGCAGCGCCAGTTCCTCCGCCGAAGCGTGGGACAGCGGGACAAGTTCCACCTCGCCGGTGCGGGCCGGCCGGTCCAGCCGCTTGATGATGTTCACCAGTCGCTCCACGTTGGCGGCGCGGTCGGTGAGTATCAAGGCGCTGGATTTGGCGTCCCCGGCAAGGTGACCGTATGCCGGCATCAACGGGCGCAGGATCGGCACCAACCGCTCCGCCCGGACATGTTCCAGGTGTACCACCCGGGTCATCATGTCGTCCGCCCCGGCCGCTCGTTCGGACGGAAATACGCCGCCCAGCTTGCCTTCCTCCTCCGGAATGATCTTGGTGACGCCGTCGGCGTCCACGGTGACGTAGCCGTTAACCTCCAGGACGGACTGAAATACCCGGTACGCCTCATCTTCCGTCAACAATTCCGGCGCCACCACGGTGACCTTGCCTTCAACAGACGGGTCCACCAGGAAATTCCGCCCGGTGAATTCCGCCACGGCCTGGATTACAGAACGGAGTTCGGCATCCTCGAAGTCAAAACTGATGTCCTGGGCACTGACTGTGCCGGATATGAGCGCCAGGACAAGGTACGGTCGCAGCCGGCGGTGCAAGGGGAAAACTGCCCGTGTAAGAGAAATCATGAGAATTACCGGTTATTGGATGGAAAAATCAACGGTCACTTCCTGCCCGTTGCGTAACAGGCCTATCTGAAGGGCATCTGCTGATTTGAAAGACTGGTACGCGGCCAGCGCCTCCCTGTTGTTGCGCACGGAAACACCGTTGACCGATACGATAACGTCTTCCTGCTGCAGGCCAAGTCTCTCAAAGACGCTGCCGTCCGCAATATCGACGACACGAAACCCGGCCTCATGGCCGTTGTTGTCCCAGTAAGGCACCGCCGCGGCCTGATTCAGTACCTCCGGCAGGCGCTGCATTTGCCGCTCCAACAGGTTGCGCGAGACGACCCGTTCGCGCTCGTTAATCATTGTGATGCCTGCCGTTACCCGCCGGCCCGCAAAACTGTTGCCGCGGCGCGGCTCCGCCGTTTCCAGTGTCAGGGTCTCGCGCACCCCATTGCGTTCCAGTATGATGCGACGCGCTTCAATGTGTGTTATTTCGGCGCCGGCGATTCGATTCCCGATCCGGTAAACGTTCTCCTTCTCATCCCCCAGAGCAATCAAGGCAAGCTTGCGGCTGCCGGACCGGCTCGCAAGGATGCCTTTCAGGGCCAGATCCAGTTCCGTTTCCTTGATGTCATCGCCGCGGAAGGCCGGCGCGTCGGTGAAATTCACCGGTTGGCCGAACAGGGACAACAGCGCGGGAGAAAGCCGTTTTGCCATATTGTTGCTTTCCGGCGCGATCGGCGCAGCATGGGATGAAGGCAACGAGGGGAGCGAAGCCCGGTTGTCGTCCCGTCCAGGCTCGGGGAGCAGCAACCAGGCAAAGTCAGCCAGCGCCAGCGCTAGGAAAATCACCAGGATGATCTCACTCCAGCGTATCAGGTTTTTCGGCAAATAAGCGGGGCCTATACGGAAAGATGTCACAGGACACCCCAGGTAATAATGTTCGTTCCAATCATGCCGTCCGAATACGGTATCCGGCGATGACCGGATCCGGTATGGATCGATTACGGCAAACGGACAAGATAGGCTAAACGAGAATTGTTACAGCGAGGTTACCACCGGCAATAATCGACATGTGCACAAAGATTCTGACCAATTTTGTGAGTTTTCTCACATTTTTGCTGATTTTTTTCTTGCCGGCAGCCAGATGGCCGATAGACTGTTCAGTGTGGTCCAGGATCACGGACAAACATCTTTAACTGAAACACAGAAGGAGACCATTATGAAAAAATTAAGGAATCTTGCCGCCGCCATGTTGCTCTGCCTGCCTGTCACGCTGTTTGCCGGCGGGACGGTTGACATCAATACGGCAGACAAGGAAACATTGATGAGCCTGCGCGGCGTCGGCGAATCGTTCGCTGAAAGGATCATCGAATACCGGGAACAGAACGGCGGTTTCAAGGCCGTGCAGGAGCTGACCAATATCAGGGGAATAGGACAGACCCTGGTGGAAAAAAACAGGGAGATGCTGACGGTCGGCGCCAGTCCCGAATAAAAGAACGCACAGACGGGGACGGGCTCAAAGCATCCTCCCGTATCCAGTCAGCGGCGGCCCGTCCCCCTGTGCAACCGGCGCCCGTTCCAGTCAATATTAACCGGAAAGGGTACTGGCGCCTGTTCATTACAGCCCCTCTGCTGTATTCTTCCACGATTGATGCATACAGACTCATTCGAGATGGATACAGCGTACCAGCCCGGGAAAATAGAGACCGAAGTCCAGGCGACGTGGGAAAAAAAGCGCGCCTTCAAGGTAAGGGAGGAACCCGGCCGGGAAAAGTTTTATTGCCTCTCCATGTTTCCCTATCCCAGCGGGAAGCTGCATATCGGCCACGTGAGAAATTACACCATAGGCGATGTGATAGCCCGCTACCAGCGCCTGCAGGGCAGGAACGTGCTCCAGCCCATGGGCTGGGACGCCTTCGGCTTGCCGGCGGAGAACGCGGCGATAGAAAACCGCGTGGCGCCGGCCAAGTGGACCTACCAGAATATCGACTACATGCGCACCCAGTTGCAGCGACTGGGGTTTGCCTATGACTGGGACCGGGAAATCGCCACGTGCAGGCCGGATTACTACCGGTGGGAACAATGGTTTTTCACTGAGCTGTACCGGAAAGGGCTGGTTTACAAGAAAACCGCCCCGGTTAACTGGGACCCCGTGGACCAGACCGTATTGGCCAACGAACAGGTGATAGACGGCAGGGGTTGGCGATCCGGCGCAGTAGTGGAAAGGAAAGAAATACCGCAATGGTTCCTGAAGATTACCGACTACAGCGAGGAGCTGCTGGAAGAACTGGACAACCTTGATGGCTGGCCCGATTCCGTGCGCACCATGCAGCGCAACTGGATCGGGCGCTCCGAAGGGGTTGAAATTGATTTCCCGATTGCCGGCGGCCCGGAAAAGCTGACGGTGTTCACCACCCGTCCCGATACCCTGTTCGGCGTCAGTTACATGGCGGTGGCCTTCGAACATCCCGTGGCTGTTGCCGCCGCGGAGAGGCGCGCAGACATCGCAGCATTTGTGCGGAAATACAGCAGTGTCGGCACGTCCGAGGCTCAACTGGAAGCCATGGAGAAAGAGGGCGTTCCCCTGGATATACACGTTACTCATCCGTTTACCGGGGAAGCCTTGCCGGTGTGGGTGGCCAACTTCATCCTGATGGGCTACGGCACCGGCGCGGTGATGGGAGTGCCCGGACATGACTCGCGCGATTGGGAATTCGCAAAAAAACACGGCCTCCCGATCAAGCCGGTCATCCGTCCGGCGGACGGCGCCGGGATAAATCTGGACGAGGGAGCGTATGTGGAGAAAGGGATACTGGAAAACTCCGGCGAATTCGACGGGCTGACCTCCGAACAGGCATTTGCCGCCATTGCGGACCGGCTCGAGGGAGCCGGGACGGGCAGGCGCAAGGTCAACTACCGTTTGCGCGACTGGGGCATTTCACGGCAGCGCTACTGGGGTTGCCCCATACCCGTGATTACGGATGGAGATGGCGGCTCAGTGCCGCTGCCGGCGCATGAGCTGCCGGTAGTGTTGCCGGAAAATGTCGAATTTTCCGGCGTCCGATCGCCATTGAACGAAATGGATGATTTTCTTTACGCCCCCCATCCTGACACCGGGCTGCCGTCGCGCAGGGAGACCGACACCTTCGATACGTTTTTCGAGTCCTCCTGGTATTTCGCGCGTTTCTGCTGCACGGACAACCATGACGCGATGCTGGATGAGCGGGCCGACTACTGGCTGCCTGTGGACCAGTATGTCGGCGGAATAGAACACGCCGTATTGCACTTGTTGTATTCGAGGTTTTTTCAGAAGCTCATGCGCGACCTGGGGCTGACCCGTCACGGGGAACCGTTTAAAAACCTGCTGACACAGGGCATGGTCGTCGCAGAAACCTTCTACCGGGAGGAGGCCGGCCGCAGGACGTATTACAATTTCAAGGACCTGGAATTCGAACGGGATGAAAAGGGCCGGATCATCGCTGCCAGGCTCAGTTCGGACAAGTTGCCGGTAACCATCGGCAAACGCGAGAAAATGTCGAAATCAAAGAACAACGGCATCGACCCGCAGGACATCATCGACAGGTACGGCGCCGACACCGTGCGCCTGTTCATCATGTTTGCCGCGCCGCCGGAGCAAAGCCTGGAGTGGTCGGATTCAGGGATTGAGGGCGCCTACCGCTTTCTCAAGCGCCTCTGGAAATACGCCCGCAACAATTGCCGCGCAGCGCCGGCCGGTCCGGCCCCGTATACCCGGGAACAACGGGATGTGCGCCGCAAAATCCACCAGACCATAGTCAAGGTGAACGATGACATCGGCCGCCGTTATACTTTCAATACCGCCATTGCCGCGGTAATGGAGTTGCTGAACGTGCTGTCGCGCATGAACGAGCAATCCGCCAATGCCGCGGCCGTACGCCGCGAGGGCCTGGAAGTCATGGTGCTGCTGCTCTCGCCGATTATCCCCCATATCACCGATGCAATCTGGCGCGCGCTGGGAAAGGAAACCGCGCTCATAGACGCCGGCTGGCCGCAGGCGGATGCAAGCGCCATGGTTGAGGGCGAGCTGCAGTTGGTGGTGCAGGTAAACGGGAAGAAGCGGGCACAGATTCTTGCCGCGCCCGATGCCAGCGAAGAAAGTATAAAAACCGATGCCCTGAGCAATGAAAACGTACAGCGGCACATCAGCGGCAAGACCGTGGCGAAAGTCATCGTCGTGCCGCAACGCCTGGTCAACATCGTCGCGCTCGGGTGATCCCCTCCGGATTTTCCTTGTGTCGGATTGCGTAAAGCCGTATCCTTTGCGGCAATGAAAACCCCTGCGGTGCATGTTGTTGTGCTGGCCGTAATCCTGGTTCAGGGTTGCGGCTATCACCTGCGCGGCCAGAGTCCGCAGGTCAAGGCCGAGGGCGGTTACAGCATCCACGTAAGCGCCGCTGCCGGACCGCTTGCAGATGCGGTGATGTCACAGTTGGCGATATCCGGCGTCAGGGTTACGGACGGAATTAAAGGCGCCGACTATGTGTTGACCATGTCCGGCGGGGCATTTGAGCGCAAGGTTGCAAGCGTTTCCCCCGAAACCGGCAAGGTAGAAGAATACCTTATCGTTTTCACTGCCCGCATCAGCATCAGCGAAGCCGGTGGGGAAGGCCTGGTGACGGGCCAGGACATCAGGGTCAGCGGCGATTACGCATTTGATGAAGACGCGGCGCTGGGAAAATTTTCCGAAGAGGAGACCATCAGGGAAGAACTGGTCGAACAGGCCGCGGCGCAGATCATACGGCGCCTGAATACGCTGGCGAATTGAGGCAAGAACAGGCTGAATGCGGCTGAAGTCAGAGCAACTCCCGGCGCACCTGAATAGGCCCGAACTGCTGCCGGTCTATTACATCAGCGGTGATGAGCCCCTGCAGTTGCAGGAGGCGGGAGACCTGATCCGCGCCCGCGCCCGCGAACTTGGCCACGACGAACGCATCGTCCTGGAACTGGATGCCGGGTTTGACTGGGGCCGGTTGCAGGAAGCCGGCGCCAACCTGTCCCTGTTTTCCAGCAAACGCATCATCGAGCTCAGGCTGGGCGACCACAAGCCGGGCAGGGAAGGCGGCGCGGCCCTGGCCGACTACGCGGCGGGCCATTCTCCCGATAACCTGTTGTTGTTGACTTCGGGTCGCATCGACAGGAAGGCCCAGCAGGCGAAATGGTTCAAGGCGCTGGAACAGTGCGGGTGCTGCATACAGGTCTGGCCGGTTGAGCCCACCGAACTGCCGGGTTGGATTATGGCCCGTTGCCGGCGCCAGGATAAAAGGATTACCAGGGAAACCGCCGCGCTGATAGCGCAACGGGTCGAAGGAAACCTGCTGGCGGCGCAACAGGAAATTGATAAACTGGCATTGCTGGTGGACCAGGAGGAAATCGGCGGCGAGGCGGCGCTGAATATGGTGGTGGACAGCGCCCGCTACGACGTGTTCGACCTGATTGAGAACGTGTTTCGCGGCGAACCGGAGCGGGTCTCAAGGATGCTGCGGGGACTCAGGAATGAAGGCATCGAGGCGCTCAACGTTTACGGCGCCCTGATGTGGGGGTTTCGCCGGGCAGGCGCCATCGCCCATGAAATAGCCCGGGGAAAACCGAAAGAACAGGTTTTCGGCGCCTACCGGGTGCTGGAGCGGCACCGGAAAGGCCTCAATATGTTGCTGCGGCGCTTCACCCCCGACCGGATGTCCGCGCTGCTGGTCGAGGCCCTGGAAGTGGACAAGGCCCTGAAAGGGGTAGTCGAAGCGGACGGCTGGCGCCTGCTGGAGAAGTTTATGTTTACCCTGGCCGGCTACAGGCTGGATGAAACACAATGACAGTATGAATATTCGTGATTACATGCGATCCATGGGCCGCGCCGCGCGGGACGCGGCGCGAGCCATGGCGCGGGCGGAAACCGGGACCAGGAACGCCGCGCTCAACGCCGTCGCCGAACGGTTGCTGTCGCAACGCGCGCAGTTATCCGAGGCCAACCATACGGACCTGGTTGCGGCGAAGGAAAACCGGCTGGCAGACGCGCTGCTGGACCGTCTCGAATTGACCCCTGCGCGACTGGAAGCCATGGCTGACGGCCTGGTGCAGGTTGCCGGCCTGGCCGATCCCATCGGGGAAATATCGGGAATGAACTATCGCCCGACCGGGATCCAGGTGGGGCGCATGCGGGTGCCGCTGGGCGTGGTGGGAATCATCTACGAGTCCCGGCCCAACGTGACCGCGGATGCCGCGGGACTATGCATAAAATCGGGCAACGCGGTGATCCTCAGGGGCGGCTCGGAAGCGATCAATTCCAACCGCGCCATCGCCGCGTGCATCGCCGACGGCCTGCAGTCCGCAGGCCTGCCGGGCACGGCGGTACAGGTCGTCGAAACCACGGACCGGGCCGCGGTCGGGGAAATGCTGGCCCTCGATGAATATATCGACGTGGTCATCCCGCGCGGGGGCAAGGGACTCATTGAACGGATCAGCGAGGAAGCCAGGATGCCGGTGATCAAGCACCTGGACGGGGTATGCCATGTCTACGTGGACAGCCATGCGGATGCGGACAAGGCGGTGACCATTGCCTATAACGCCAAGACCCAGCGTTACGGCACCTGCTGCACAATGGAATGCCTGCTGGTGGCGGAACCGAAAGCAGAGGAGGTGCTGGCGCGCCTCGGCCCGATGCTGGAAGAGGCCGGGGTGGAGATCCGCGGCGACGAGCGCGCCAGGCAGATCCTGCCGGGAATAACGGCAGCCACTGATGAGGATTACTTCACGGAGTACCTGGCGCCGGTGATGTCGCTCAAGATCGTCAACGATCTTGACGAGGCGATGGAGCACATCGGGCATTACGGTTCCCGGCATACGGACGCCATAGTGACGGAGAACGTGAATCACGCCCGGCGTTTCCTGGCCGAGGTCGATTCAAGCTCGGTCATGGTGAATGCCTCGACCCGTTTCGCGGACGGTTACGAGTACGGCCTGGGCGCGGAAATCGGGATCAGCACGGACAAGTTTCACGCCCGGGGCCCGGTTGGTCTTGAGGGGCTGACTTCGCAGAAGTTTATCGTTATCGGTGATGGCCATATCAGAAAGTGATTTCGGTGTGGGTTGAGTGAGTAACGGGAAACCCATCGGTTTGATAGGCGGCGCATTTGATCCGGTACACATCGGCCATATCCGTATCGCGCTCGACTGCCTGGAAGCCCTGGATCTTGACGGGGTCAACTTCATCCCTGCTAACACCCCTCCCCATAAAGCCGTCGCCGTCGCTGCGCCGCACCACCGGCTGGCCATGCTGGAACTGGCGCTGAAACCGTATCCGCAACTGGCAGTCGATGACGTCGAACTCAGGAGAGGCGGCCTATCGTACACAATCGACACCCTGATCGAACTGCGCGCCGGCGACCCGGAGCAATCGTTTTGCTTCATCATGGGCGCGGATGCTTTCTCAACCCTGCCGACGTGGCGCCGCTGGCAGGAACTGACGGATTATGCGCACCTGGTGATCATCGACAGGAAGCCGCAGGGCGGGCAATGCCGGGACCAACGCCTGCAGGACCATTATGCCGGGCATGCCTGCGCCTCGCCGCTGAGCCTGCATACGCGCCCCGGCGGCTGTATCCACAAGGCGGCGGTCGGCGTCCCGGACATTTCATCCTCACAGGCGCGCGCATTTCTGAACGGAAAACAGAATACGGAAAACATACTGCCCCCCGGCATCCACGACTACATCAGGGAGAACAATTTATACTCATGAACAGTTTCGCCCGCCTGATTACCGACACGATGGAAGACCTGAAAGCCCAGGACGTGCAGACGCTCGACGTACGCGCGCTGACGACCATGACGGATTACATGATCATCGCCAGCGGGCGCTCAGACCGCCAGGTCAAGGCGATTGCGGACAAGGTCATCGAGACGGCGAAAACAAAAAAGATCAGGCCGCTCGGCGTGGAAGGACAACAACAGGGAGAATGGATCCTGATCGATTTCGGCGATGTGATTGCCCATGTCATGCACCCTGACACCAGGGACTATTACCAACTCGAAAAACTCTGGGCGCAAACCGACAGGGCCGGCAGTCTCCCGTGACCAATCCGCCGGGGCAGATCTACCTGGCTTCCAAATCGCCCAGGCGCAAGGCGTTGCTGGACCAGATCGGAGCAGCTTACGAGATCATCGGCACAGACGTGGAAGAAATCCGCGGGGAAAATGAGCCGGCGGCAGACTATGTCGTGCGCGTGGCCGCGGCAAAAGCCGAAGCCGCCAGGGCGGCCGCGCCTTACCCCTGGCCGATACTCGCCGCGGACACGGAAGTGGTCCTGGATAACCGGATTCTCGGAAAACCGCCGCACCGCCGCGCCGCGATCGACATGCTCATGTCGCTGTCCGGCAGGACGCACCGGGTACTCACCGCCGTGGTACTCCTCAATGAGCGGCTTGACCACAGGCTGAGTGAGAGCATGGTCCGCTTCAGACAACTCACTGTCGAGGAATGTGAAACCTATTGCGACAGCGAAACGCCCTATGACAAGGCAGGCGGGTACGGCATCCAGGACAGCGCCGCGAAGTTCATCTCAAGAATAGAGGGCAGCTATTCCGGGATCATGGGGCTGCCCCTGTTTGAGACGGCGCAGTTGCTGGAGGCTTACAGGTAATTCTCCTTCAGGGAACCGCTCATCCGCCTGGAGGCTGGTCAAAGCCGGTTGAAATAACGCCTCAGGCAGATGCCGTGGTAGTGGTCGACGATGTAGTAATAAATGTCGGTCCAGCTCGGGGCGCCGTTCTCATCGGTGGGCCACCACAGTTTTCTGTTTCTCCAGTAGTTATGGAAGTGGTCCGCGCAATAATTGACGGTTTCCTCGTCATAATTCAGCTCCTTGATGCCAGCGGCATGTTCTGCCTCGATAAAATCCCGCATCACCTGTAAGTAGGCGAGGTCCAGGCGCGGCATGCCGTCCTCTTCCAGTTCGCCCCGGTCGGCGCGGGCGCCGTAGCGTTGCGCCAGGCTGTCCAGCCGCTCCAGTTTCCCGGCCCCGGCCTGCGCATTCTCCAACCGTTCACAGGCCCCGGCATCGCCCGCATTGCACTCTCTCTCCCATAAATCGAGCGCGGAAAACTGGTGCGGCTCATTAAGGACAACAAACAGAATGAGCGCGGCGACCGACACGGTTCAGCAACCGGGTATCAGATCAGCGGCACGATCAGCAACGCAACGATATTGATGATCTTGATCAGCGGGTTGACCGCCGGGCCCGCGGTGTCCTTGTAGGGGTCGCCCACGGTATCGCCGGTCACCGCGGCCTTGTGGGCCTCCGAGCCCTTGCCGCCCAGGTTGCCGTCTTCGATGTATTTCTTGGCGTTGTCCCAGGCGCCGCCGCCCGTGGTCATGGAAATGGCGACGAACAGGCCGGTAACGATAGTGCCCAGCAACAGGCCGCCCAGCGCCACGGGGCCGAGCACCTTGCCCACGATCACCGGCACCAGCACCGGCAACAGGGACGGAATGATCATTTCCTTGATGGCGGATTTGGTCAGCAGGTCCACGGCCCGGGAATAATCCGGCTTGCCCGTGCCTTCCATGATCCCCGGTATTTCCCGGAACTGGCGCCGGACCTCCAGCACCACCGAGCCGGCCGCGCGGCCTACCGCTTCCATGGCCATGGCGCCGAACAGGAAAGGCACCAGGCCGCCGATGAACAGGCCGATAATGACCAGCGGGTCGGACAGTGAGAACTCCACGTGGATGCCGGCCTGGCCCAGCGCGTGGGTATAGTCGCCGAACAATACCAGGGCGGCCAGTCCGGCAGAGCCGATGGCGTAACCTTTGGTAACGGCCTTGGTGGTGTTGCCTACGGCGTCCAGCGGGTCGGTGATGTTGCGGATTTTCTCATCCAGTTCCGCCATTTCGGCGATGCCCCCGGCGTTGTCGGTAATGGGGCCGAACGCGTCCAGGGCGACGATGATGCCGGTCATCGACAGCATGGACGTCGCGGCAATGGCAATGCCGTACAGTCCAGACAGTTCGTAAGCGCCCCAGATACTGGCGCAGACCGCCAGTACCGGCAGGGCTGTGGATTTCATGGATACGCCGAGACCGGCGATGATGTTGGTGGCATGGCCGGTCTCCGAAGCGGCCGCAACGTGTTTGACCGGCGCGTAGTCGGTGCCGGTATAATATTCAGTAATCCAGACCATGGCCGCGGTCAGGGCAAGGCCGATGAGCGCGCAGCCGTACAAGGCGCCGGCCGACATGCCCGCGACGTCCGACATCATCTGGTTGGTGACGGGGTAGAACAGGATGGCGGCCAGTATGCCGGCCACGATCAGTCCCTTGTACAGGGCGCCCATAATCGTGCCGCCCTCTCCCGCTCTGACAAAGAAACAGCCGATCACGGAGGCGATGATGGAAGCGCCGCCCAGGGCCAGCGGGTAGAGCACGGCGTTTTCGTTTCCCTGGACTACCAGGCTGCCCAGCAACATGGTCGCTATCACGGTCACCGCGTAGGTTTCGAACAGGTCGGCGGCCATGCCGGCGCAATCGCCGACGTTGTCGCCGACGTTATCCGCGATCACCGCGGGGTTGCGCGGGTCGTCCTCGGGGATGCCGGCTTCCACCTTGCCGACCAGGTCGGCGCCCACGTCGGCGCCCTTGGTGAAGATGCCGCCGCCCAGCCGGGCAAAAATCGAAATGAGGGAGCCGCCGAAACCCAGGCCTATCAGGGCATGGAGGATGGTGTCGGTTTCCGCCCCCAAGTACTGCAGCAAGGCATAGTAGCCGGCGACGCCCAGCAGTCCCAGTCCGACGACCAGCAGACCGGTGATCGCGCCGCCCCTGAAGGCCACCGTCAATGCCGCATTCATGCCCGTGTTGGCGGCTTCGGCAGTGCGCAGGTTGGCGCGCACGGAGATGTTCATGCCGATGTATCCCGCCGCGCCGGAGAACAGGGCGCCGATCAGGAACCCGAAGCCGGTATACCAGTCGAGCACCAGACCCAGCACGATGAACAGGATGACGCCGACACCGCCGATGGTCGTATACTGGCGGTTGAGGTAGGCGGAGGCCCCCTGCTGGATGGCCGCAGCGATTTCCCGCATGCGTTCGTTGCCTTGGGGCTGGGCGAGTATCCAGCGCACCGAGAAGATGCCATAGAGGATGGCGATTACACTGCAGATCAGGGCGAGGTCCAATGTTGACATTGCGTGCTCCTTTCTTGTGATTGTTGATAGTTAGTCGAATATCGAAGCCGGTAAGTTTATAGATTCATCTGCGAAGTTCAAACTCTGTGGCGGTTTTTTTTGCCACCGGCGCATTCCTGAGGCGCACGTAGTCGGGCATCCCGTTCCGGTAAGGCGGATAGTCTTCTCCCTGGATCAGCGGCTCCAGGTAGGCGCGGCACGCGGGCGTGATGCCGAAACCGTCTGCACTGATGAATTCCCCGGGCATGAATTTTTCCACGTTGGCCACGTCCTCAAGGTCCGCCTGGCCGATTTCCCAGCGGTAAGGGTTATCGGAGGTGCGCACAAGCACCGGCATGATCGCGCTTTTCCCGGCCAGGGCGAACTCCACCGCGGCCTTGCCCAGGGCATAGGCCTGGTCCACGTCCGTCTTCGAGGCGATATGGCGCGCGGAGCGCTGCAGGTAGTCCGCCACGGCCCAGTGATACTTATAACGCAGTTCCTGCTTGACCAGGCCCGCCACCACCGGCGCCGCGCCGCCCAACTGGGCATGACCGAAGGCGTCCTTCGTGCCCTGTTCAGCCAGGAAGCGGCCGTCAGGCCAGCGCGCGCCTTCGGACACGACGACGGAACAGTAGTCATGGCGCGCGACACAGTCCTGCACCCTGGCGAGGAACCGCTCCTGGTCGAACGGGACTTCGGGAAACAGGATCACCACCGGAATGTCATTGTCGCGGTCGGCGGCCAGCCCTCCCGCGGCAGCAATCCAGCCGGCATGGCGGCCCATGACTTCGATGATGAACACCTTGGTGGACGTCCTGGCCATAGAGCGGACATCATAGGAGGCCTCGCGCACGGATACCGCAACGTATTTGGCCACCGAACCGAACCCGGGGCAGTTGTCGGTGACGGGCAGGTCATTATCGACCGTCTTGGGAATGTGTATCGCCTGTATCGGGAAACCCCATTCGGCGGACAGTTGTGAAACCTTGTGGCAGGTGTCGGCCGAGTCGCCGCCCCCGTTATAGAAAAAATACCCGATGTCATGGGCCTTGAAGACCTCGATCAGGCGTTCGTATTCGGCCCGGCTTTCTTCCAGCCCCTTCAGTTTGTAGCGGCAGGAACCGAACGCGCCGGACGGCGTATGCCTGAGTGCGGCAATGGCTTCGGGCGCTTCCTGCCCGGTGTCGATCAGGTCCTCGGTCAGGGCGCCGATGATGCCGTTGCGTCCCGCGTACACGTTGGTTATTCTGCCGGGATTCCGGCGCGCGGTTTCCAGTACGCCGCAGGCGCTGGCATTGATAACCGCGGTCACCCCGCCGGATTGTGCGTAAAAAGCGTTTTTTGCTTCAGCCATCGAAAAAAATCTCCCTGCCATGAAATAATAACCAAAATGCGATATGTTACACGTTTATATTGCGCTTCTCACGTGGACACATGATGCCACGGGAACCAATTACATCCGGTTAACTCTATACAACATGATTACAGAGCTTTTCCGATTGAAACCGGCCGGAATCGGCCTGTTGGCGGCCATATGCCTGTGCGCCGCGGCAATGGCCGACGTGACGACCCTGGACCTGCCGGATATCGGCGATTCAACCGGAGAATTGCTGAGCCCGGAGTTTGAGCGGCGCCTGGGCCAGGCATTTCTCAGCCAGGTAAGGAAACAGGCCGACCTCGTGTCCGACCCGGAAATCAACACCTATATCGAGTCGATCGGCTACCGGCTGGTTTCCCAGAGCGACAACAACGAACAGCAATTCACTTTTTTCGTTATCAATGACCCCTTGATCAATGCGTTTGCCGCGCCCGGCGGCATTGTCGGGATCAACAGCGGCGTCATCATGAATGCCGACAGCGAAAGCGAACTCGCCGGCGTCGTGGCCCATGAAATCGCCCACGTGACCCAGAAACACATGGCAAGGTCCGTGGAGATGTCAAAAAAAATGAGCATCCCGACAATGGCGGCCATGCTCGGGGCCATCCTGATTGCGACCCAGAACCCCGATGCCGGGCAGGCCGCCCTGATGGCGGTGCAGGGCGCCTCGGCACAGGCGCAGATCAATTTCACCCGCACCAACGAGCAGGAAGCGGACCGCATAGGCATCCAGTTGCTGGCGCGATCGGGCTTCAACCCCAGCGGCATGACGGGGTTTTTCAGGAAACTGCAGCAAAGCTCGCGGTTTTCCGCCCAGGCCCCGGAATTTCTTCGCACCCACCCGTTGACCACGCGCCGGATTGCCGACGCCGCGGCGCGGGCGGCGGCCTATTCCGGTACGGGTCCCTACAATGAAAGCATGAGCTTTGACCTGGTCCGGGCAAAGCTGGTGGCGCGGACGCATGCGAACCCGCGGGAGGCGGTGGCCTTTTTTTCCCGCCGGGTTGCCGGCCCGCTGCATGAGGAAAGCCGGGACGCAGACCGTTACGGCTACATCATAGCGCTGACCGAAGACGGCCAGTATGCGCTTGCGCGGGAGCAGGCCCGGCGGCTGCTGGCAAAGGACCCGGAAAATGTCGCCTACCTGCTTGCCGCGGCGGATATCGAGGTCAGGCAGGGGAACTACGATGCGGCATTTTCGATATTCTCAAAAGCGGAAAAACTGTATCCGGACTATCGCCCGCTGGTGCTGAACTACAGCAATGCCCTGTTGAAGGGCGGGCAGCCCTACCTGGCCCGCGACAAACTGCGCGAGTTCGGCAGGTTCCAGCCCCCGGACATTACGTATTTCGATTACCTGACCCGCGCCGAGGCTGAAGCGGGCGACCAGGTCGAATCCGGCATTGCCAACGCGGAATATTATTTCCTTACCGGGGAGACCCAGGTGGCCATCGAACAACTCAGGCACATTTTACGCCAGGACGCGCCCCGCCCGGATTATTACCAGACGGAACGCATCAAGGCCCGGATGGCGTTCCTGGAACAGGAACTGCAGTTGGAACGTGATTTGAAGCTGAGAAAATGAAGCAGGGTGAGGGGAATGCTTGTCCCTGCTTGCTCCTGGCCTGCGCGCTTGTGTTACTGCTTGTCCCCGCCTGCTCATCTCCTGATACGAGTTATTTTCCAACCACTCCCGGCCATGAATGGACCTATGATATACGCAGGATCGTCCCGGAATTCAATGAGCCGATCAGACAGAAATCCATCGTTCGCAACCTGCCTGCCAGGACGGTTGACGGCGTCACTTACTACCCGAAGGCCTACGCGAACGGCAGCATACGCCATTTCACCCGTTCGGCAGACGGGATCAGCCGCAGCAATCCCGGACATGAAGGCGCAGACCCGGTTATCGGGCACCCGCTGAACGTCGGCAACGAATGGAGCGCCGGCTCGCGGCTATACCTGTTCGACCTGCCGAAAAGACTGGAAGGCGCCTGGGACAGGATCAGCAGCAACCTGGAACTGGATTACACCATCACCAGCCTGGATGATCCTGTGGACGTGCCCGCCGGCTATTTCCCCCAATGCCTGCGCATCGATGCAATCGGCTTCCTGGACCTGCCGAGCCGCCTCATGCTGGGCATCAGGATCATCAAGGTCGAGCAGAGCCAGTGGTACGCGCCGGGCGTGGGCCTGGTCAAGATGACCCGCAAGGAATACGCCATCCCGAACCTCTACCCGAGCGAATACACCCAGGTGCTCACATCGTTCACACGGTGATATAAAAATCCAGGGGGCAGAGTAAGAATTTCGCCAGAAATTTTACTCTGACCCCTCAAATCTCAAATCAAGAGCAAAGACCTCAAACCATCCGATTTACCGGAAAAGGAATCTCCGGTATCATCCTCCCCTGATGTAACAGTCGTAAGCGCGGCGCCCCGCGCTGTGGGCGCCGATGTTATTCCCGGGTCGTTAGCTCAGTCGGTAGAGCAGCTGACTTTTAATCAGTTGGTCGCAGGTTCGATTCCTGCACGACCCACCAATAGCCCGGATCTCTCTCCGGGCCGGATTAGGAGAATACAATGCTTGTCAAAAATACCGAAAGAGAATACGGAGTAGTCAGCAAAACCTGGCACTGGCTGGTGCTGGTCATCGTTATCGTGCTGCTGGTGATCGCCTCCAAATCCGGGGACCTGCCCCGGGGAGAGGAAAAACTGGAACTGATACTTCTGCATGCCTCATTCGGCCTGCTGCTCCTGTTCGTGCTGGCGGCGCGCCTCATCTGGCGCTGGATGAACGTCACTCCGGCGCGCATGCCCCATGTGCCGGACTGGCAGCATATCGCGTCGAGGATTGTCCACTACGGACTTTATATCGTGCTGTTTGCCCAGGCCCTGAGCGGCATGGCCCGGTTCGCCACGGCCGGCTACAAGGTGCCGTTTTTCGGGATGTTTGAAGTGGCGTTCCCGATGGAAAAGAGCGAAGCCATGAATGAACTGATGGGCGCCCTGCATGAGATATTTCCCATCATCCTGCTGGTGTTGCTGGGGTTGCACGTGCTTGCCGCCCTGTATCACCATTTCCGGTTGAAGGACGATACGCTCAGGCGCATGACCACCGGCATGAAGGCGGAAGAGTAAGCGGCCGGACGCAAAAAGTTAAGGAAATCCCGCCCGATCTGTGGTAAAATATGCAGGCTCCTGGTCAGTCTGGAGCGTTGCGTTGTTACCTCGGGGAGAAAGCGAAATGATAAATTCCGCGCCAGGGACGTCCAATAATCCGGTGATATTGACGTTGGCGGTATTCGTGCTCCTGGCAGCGTCCGGCGCGGCCGGCGCACAGGGTGTCGAGGAAATCCTGGTCACCGCGCAGAAGCGGGAGCAATCCCTGCAGGATGTCCCCATTTCCATCTCCACCTTCACCGGGGAGTTCCTGGAAGATTCCGGTATCGACACCTTGCAGCAACTCGGCCAATATACCCCCAACCTGAGTCTGGCCTTTTCCAGCCAGTTGGCGAACAACCGCATCATCCTGCGCGGGGTCGGTTCGGTGGGCAACAGCGCCATTGAACCGGGTGTGGCGGTATTCGTCGACGGGATCTATATCCCCAGGCCATCCTCGGTCATAGGCACCCTTACGGACCTGGAAATTGTCGAAGTCCTGCGCGGACCCCAGGGCACCTTGTTCGGGCGAAACGCCTCCATGGGCGCGCTGAACATACGCACAAGGAAACCCGAGGATGAGTTTTCCGGAAATATCAGGGTCAGTTACGGAAATTATGACAATGTGCAGGTGGCCGGCGCCTTGAGCGGCGCCTTCTCGCAAGACATTGCCGGCCGCGTGGCATTCCAGTATTCCGACCGGGACGGCTTCGGTGAGAACAGTTTCACCGACAACGGCAGCGATGATGACGTGGGCGTCTGGGAAGATGGAAGCGTGCGCGGCAAGCTCTTTTTTGAACCTGCCCCGGACCTTGACATTACACTGACTGCCGATTTCTCCAGGATAATTAACGGCGGTGGCGTCATTGAAGTGCTGTCAGACACGGTGCGGCCGGAATACCTGACAGCGCTCCGCAGCTTCCTGTCACTCACAGATCCCCTCACGATGCCTTCCGGGGAAGTGCCCGAATCCGTGAATGGCTTTGATAATAAAGTCCACCAGGACCACCGGGACTATGCGGAGGACGAACAGTGGGGTATTGCCGGCGACGTCAATTGGCGCCTGGGTGAGCATACCGTGCGTTCCCTGACCGGCTATCGGAAATGGTATAACGACACCCTGAATGAATCCATCATCCGGCTGCCTATGGACCTGATACGGCGCGTCACGTTCTACGACGTGGAAACCGTGTCCCAGGAGTTACAGTTGCTTTCCCCGACCGGCGGGCTCATCGAATACGTTGCCGGCGCGTATTTCTACAGGGAAGATTACGGCATCAACCAGTCTTTTGACCAGGGACGGGATTTCTGTTCACCCTTTGTCGGCAACCTGTTCGCGAGTTATCTTGCCAGTTTCAACTTCAGTCCCCAGGCAGCCAACGCCATTGCCG
>CAYOEQ010000004.1:0-45654 GCA_964402775.1 uncultured Enterobacteriaceae bacterium | reverse complement strand
CAACGCTACTTCCGGGTCTCGCCTCCCTCCGTGCATCGCATGGTCACCCAGTTGGCAGATAGGGGACTCATCACGAAACAGCCCGGCGTGGCGCGCAGCCTGTCTCTGGCAATCCCCCTCAATCAACTCCCGGCCCTTGATTGATTTCCTCCCGTCAATCGATCAGAATTAAATTGAAACGGTACTAGCTCTCCGTTCGACAAGAATGAATTCCTGTGCCTGTGACTAAGACAAGACCTGACTGGCCGTTTTCGGTCGAACGATCGCCCATATTTTACGGCTGGGTGATCTGGCTTGTGTCTTCCGTTGGTTTTGTCATGTCCATACCGGGGCAAACCATGGGCATGGCCGTGTTCACCGACCACTTTATCGAGGCATTCGGGTTATCGCGCACGGAACTCTCCATAGCGTATTTACTGGGTACGCTCGGCAGCTCCTTTTTCCTGACCCGCGCCGGCCGGTTTTACGATGAATCAGGCGCACGGGTATCCATGGTCGTTTCAAGCATCGGGCTTGGCCTGTTCGTCAGCTACATCGCCTGTATCGACCATGTCGCCCGGTACCTGGGCCATACCACTGAAATTTCGCAGGCAGCCGTTACCTTTCCGCTGATCCTGCTGGGTTATTTCGGGGTGCGCTTTGCCGGGCAAGGCGTGCTCACCAATTCGTCCAGGAACGTGCTGCTGGTCTGGTTTGAAAAAAGGCGCGGCCTGGTTGTCGGGGCGCGCAGTGTGTTTATCACCCTGGGATTTTCGCTGGCGCCGCCGTTCCTGGCGTTGCTTATCAGTCATTTTGGTTGGCGCGGCGCCTTGTTTGTGCTGGCCGCTATTGTCGGAGTTATGTTCAGCCTGGCGGCACTGGTTTTTATCAGGGACACCCCCGAATCCTGTGGCCTGTTACCCGACGGAAAGGTCCCGGAGAACGGTGACGAGATACCCTCGATAACAGGACAAACGCTGGCCCAGGCAAGGAAAAGCCCGGTATTCTGGATCTACGCGCTGGCCCTCACCTTTTACTCGATGTTCGGAACGGCGTTCATTTTTCATATTGTCGCGATATTTGCCGAGGCCGGCAGAAGTTCGGCGGAAGCATTCGCCTACTTTTTCCCGCTCGCGCTGGTATCGGTAAGCGCCAACCTGGGCAGTAGCTGGCTGTCCGACAGGACCAGGCTCAAGAACCTGCTGGTGGTAAAACTAGCGGCATTCATCCTGGGGGCCTGGGGCCTGCTGCATTTGCAGGAACAGTCAGGGTACTGGACCATGGTCGCCGGTTTCGGTGTCTGTGGTGGTATCTGGGCCGCCCTTTCAAACCTGGCGTATATTCGCTTCTTCGGGCGTCAGCACCTGGGGCAGATCAGCGGGTTGAGCATGTCCCTGATTGTATTCGGCAGCGCCGTAGGTCCGGCACTGTTCAGTATCGGTTACGATGTGTCCGGCTCCTTCCATGCCACGGTGTGGCTGAGTCTTGCCGTATTGGTTGCGTTGCTGGTTGCCGCCGTCATCATCCCGCAGGACGAACCCGTCATCCCGGTTCAGGGTCCGCCAGGCGGCCTTCCCTGACAGCTTTGGCGCGTGACGGCCACCCGCCGGAGCATCATGGGGGAGGCATCAATCGGGACGGGATTATTGCACGCCCAGGACTTGCAGCGCGTAGACGAGTGTGCCCTCGCCATCTACACGCACCTGGTATTCCTCGACGAAGATCTTGCCGGCGATGTTCATCTCCGGATCAACTACGAATACCCCGGGGTGCGGGATACCGTATGCCGTATCCCCCGGTTCGTACTGCTCGTTCAGGATGCCGAGCGACTTGATGGTTACCGCATCGATATCCGAGAGGAGCGGATAGGTAATGGAAGCAGCATCAATGAACACCTGTTGCAACTCCGGCGCATCGTAAGTAATCGCGACAATGCCGATACCGGCTTTCTCGAAGTCCGCTGCCTGTTCCTGCAACTGCACGAGCTGCCTCTTGCAGTAGGGTCACCAGTCCGCCGAGCGTACCGCGACGAAGACTGCCCCGCGCTCACCCATGAACCGGTCGATGCTGTTGATTTCCCCGCCCTGGTAGAGTGCCTGGATGGACGGGAATTGGGCGCCGATTGGCAGGCCGGGGCTGAAAACATCCGTATCTTCGGAAACGAACATGCCGCTGGTAACAGGATCTTCAAGGAGTCCGATAACATTGCCACCGAAAAGCCTGGTGGGAGGGGTATCCAGCATGACGGCCGCACCGGCCAGGCCCAGGATAATCGCGACTGCTGCAAAACCTTTAAGGATCTGTCTCAAGTTACACTCCGGCGCCAATCCCGGTGCTGGTAAACATCTTTGTGACTAAAGCGATAAAAGTCGTTGACAATCCTGTATCCATTGCTGCACATTCTGACGGGTTTCCAAATCAAAGCCCCCCTCGTGCGCAACCCGAGTGTAAGCCAACAGTGCGATATCAGCAATAGTGAAAGTATCTCCGGCCAGCCACGGGCGGCCTGCCAGGTGGTTTTCCATGTAATCCAGTGCCTGCTCGCCGCGTTCCACCCGCCAAGGCTCCCGTGATTCCTTGGGTTTTCCCAAATACAGCATGTGAAACCGGCATACAGCGATATACGGTTCATGGCTGTATTGTTCCCAGAACAGCCATTCATCCACCTTTGCTTGCAGGTAAGCATCCTCGGGTAATAAAGCGGTTCCCTGTGCTAGGTAGCGGATGATTGCGTTGGACTGGGCCAGGCAACGCCCGTCTTCAAGCTGTATAACCGGCACCTGTCCCTGGGGATTAATCTCAAGAAAGTCCGGGGTACGGCTTTCACCGTGCGTGATGTCAACGGCTATCCACTCGTAATCAAGCCCCAGGTAATCAGCGGTGTACTTCACCTTGAGGCAATTGCCGGAATTGCTGTCGCCGTAGATTTTCATCTAGACCGGCCCCAGTTCAGAAACTGCAGCATAGACATGTTTAGCACAAGCCACCAAATCATTGATTAGTTGTTCATCAACTTCGAGATGTCCTTCATATTCTGCCACGTTACGCCGTTGGTGACATTTGGCAAGCGCTCGCCAGACTGCTGTATCCATGCCAAGAGTATGGGGTAGAGTCTGGAATACAACGTAGCGATTTTCGGATCGGTAGCCATGCCAGCGTAATGCAGCAAGACATAGCGCATGCGCCGCGTTATACGCCAGGTCGAAGCGGCCTTCCAGTGAGTTGAATTTATTCCGAGCGTCCTCTAATCGAAGTTGACCAGAACGAATCAAGCCATCAAATTCAATCTGGGAAGGCGCTTCTTCCTTCAGTTTGCCAATTCGGACCAGGTTGTCCAGTTCAGACAAGCTCATCTTTCGATCCATAGATAAATAACTTCGCTTGCTTATTTACGTTAGCGATAAAAGGATTTTCCTCGTTGAGTTTTTTTCTCCATTCACTCAACGTTGTTAAATTCGGGTTTATCTTTCTTCTTAATATAGTCTCGGCGTTTTGGATAGCTTCATACACGCTTACATAATCCAATCTTTCACCGAGCAGCATTAAATCTATATCACTCTTCGCAGTGTCGGTGCCCCGTGCGGTTGATCCATAAACAAAGGCAACTTCAATCTGATCTTTCAAAGGCTCCAGTGAGCGCTGTAATGGTTCACGTAACCCAACCGTTTTCCTGATTAAACCGCATAACTCTTCAAAAACAGGTGAGTCCGGATTAGCCTGGTAATGCTTCTGGTTCCCGATCCGGGTAACATTAACCAACCCACTTGCAGCCAGCGTGGTGAGTTGTCTATGCACAGCTCCGGTCCCCGAATTTATCATGCGGATTAATTCCCCTCCCTGAAATCGCCGGTCCGGTTGTCCGAATATGATTCCCAATAATCGCTGTTGTACGCCGGAAAAAAGCGCATCCTGGATTCTTACAGCATCTGTTATATTACTTCCCATTTTGGGAATGATAATTCCCAGAATGGGAATAGGCAAGTATTTATTCTCTGACCCCGAATATCAATATAAAGGAGTTAGTAAGATGGGCATGGGTAACCTTATTAGTATTTTGGCTACAGAGTTGCATCAAAACCATCTTTCCCGCCTTGGCAATTTGGACACTTGCGATGATGGACATCGCATCCATTCGCTCCATACCTATGTTTGCAGTCTTTACACTCCATTTCCCAAATTTTCTGCCCTGGAAAGTTGGGGGATGGCTGTGTCGTTTTTCTGATTAAGACCTGTCTGTTAGGGTTTGAATCGCCCTCATTCATTACCGACCTCCGTTGCTTGCTTTCTGGTAATGGTTCATCTTGCCCGCGAATCACTAAACATGGTTTATTGAGTAATGACAAATCATCCGTCAGGCCTGATTGCAACAACGCAGCGCCAATTAATGAACGCGGATTAGAACAAGTGATGGCATTGTGAGCTTCTGGATCAGGCAGATACTTATAAAACTGATTAATAGCGAGTTCAGCATCGCCAGTGTGTGTATCGGTCTTTGACTTGCCGCTTACAAATGCTTCCCAGAGAAAGAGACCTGCGTTTGATTGCATGAAGGATGACCACGTGAAATGAACCGGGACGTCGGTCATAATTTTACGCTGAATTCGGGTTAGTACCCAAACAGTTTCCGATAGCCCGGTTGCGAGTGAACACGCTCCGGCAGGGGCGCTCCATGAGCGCCCATCTTCCCCATCACGCGAGGATGTCAGACGTTTCGGATCATCAGGCACCGGAATAAAAAGCGGACACTCAAAGCCGAGAGCCACAGGATGATTTGAATTGAGATCATCGGCAATCTTATCAGCAAAGTTACTAATATCTTGACCTACTTCGGGTGTTGGCGCTTCAACGCAATTCATACGAGCCCACGCGAAATTCCCTTTTTCCACAGAGCCGATGTCTGCACAATATATTACGAGGGAAGACATTTAACTTGAACTTCGCTGATGTGGACTGATCTCATAATCAGGCCGTGTTTCGTGGTACAAAACTTTTTCAATCAATATGCAAAAATATAAGAGGAACATGGCATTATGGAGATAGATCGTAAAGCAAAACGGCTCGCATTTCATTCGGAACGATATAATGACCCAGACGCGAACTGCCGATATGGTGGCCAGTTGCCGCCAGCCGGGCAAAATTCACACTCACTGGAACAGTGGACAGTTTTGGGAATGAACGTGATCCGGTTCACAGTGATAAACTATGCTGGCCTTATGGTGGGGTGTGACGAACGCTGAATACGCGAGTATGATCGTTCTGTGTGTGACATAAGTGCTTTTGCCTACGGCATGATTCAGAGTGAGATGGGTGATGCGAATACTAACACTAATTTTAATTTTGGCGCCTGGACTGGCTTCCGCAAAAAATATTTCTGTTTGTGGAGGGTTAGAAGGAAAATCGTACTTCCCTAATATCGGAATGCTTGCTTCTTTAAATGAATCAGAAACAGGATGGAATGATGATCGTATAAGTGAGGGGAAAACTACGGTCACTAAGATAGAGGATGAATTTAATATTTTGTTTTCAGATGCTACTGGTACATTGACCTCTGCTAAAGACGATGGCGCGCAGATATATCCTCTCCCTCAGATGACGGGCAAAGATTCTTTTTCCATCATTACATTTTGGCCAGGACCAATAATTGAAATTTATAGTTTTTGGAAAGATAACGACGGACAATACAAATTCAGCTTAAGCCAGGTTAAGGGTGGTTTAATTCATAAACAATCTTTGCTGGTTGGTAATTGTACATATGTAGATTTCAGTTGGATGGAAGAGTAATGAACAATGACTGATCACTATATCACCGGTATCTCTGCCTCCAGGTTATATCACCTGATATATGAAGCATCAAACATGTAGGGATTCATCTGTGAATGGTAGCAAATGGTAGCGGATACCGAATTGTCTGCTGGTGTTGGGAGACCCTTATCTGCCTAGTGAAGATGTATTCAGTTTTGGAGTGACCAAAACAGATCAGGCAACATACCCCCATGCTTTGAATTGTTCCTGTAAGTCGGGGTCATCCTTAAAGGCAAGATAAAACAGGTATTCTGACGCCAAATCCAACTCATCAAACCAAACCACGGTATTATTCTTGACTTGAAAATTCCTGAAATGCGATTTTTCTTTCAGCCTGGAGAAAATAGATCTGTTATCGTTAAAGATCGTTTGTTGAAGGTCTGCTGTGCCGGTTTTACCATTGTTGAAAACCAGATGTATAGTGTAATCGCCGGAATATTCTGCCCGCTCAACCTCTAACATTGTGGCCTCGCATCTATACCAAAGGCTTAATTTTTCTGTATTGACCTGTTTCTTTAATACTATTCCAGTTTTCCAATAATTCTTCCTGGTGCTCCTGTGCCCATTCAATTACCAGGCTCATTACTTTTGAGGGTAACTTCCCCTCCATCAGTCCCAAAGTCCTGATTAATATTGACGCCTTGTAGTTGTTGTATTCCGCATGAAAGTGGGGCGGATTATGATCATTGAAATACATGTAGATTACAATGCCAAGAAAGCGACTTATTTCGGGCATATTCCTCTCTCCATTTTATCAAATAGCGTTCTGTCCTAGTTAAGAAATAAGTATACATCATTACTCAAGGAGAAGCTGTTATATTCAACGAATATCCGACGGCAGAATCAACAAGAGAACCTGCTCCTTTTTCAGCTTCAGAAGGCGCTTTTTACTACCAAAATAGGCCTTTTAAGCAACGCCGCTTACTAAGTGGTATTTTTTGCCGTCAAAACCGTGTTCTAACGCATAAAAACTGACCCATGTCTAACCTTTTAATCAGTTCAATCAATAAGTTATAATATGTTAGGCGGGTTCGACCCTTGGGTGCTTGGGTGAACAAAATTCTTTGACGGTTTGCACAAGATTTTACGGATAAGGGACTATAGTGATAAAAGGGATAATAGATCATAAAATACACACCATGTCGGTCCCTGACGCAAAAAAAATTGCCCCGGCCTTCACTTATAAGCAAGGCCAGTACCTGGCCTTCATCCACTATTACACCAAGGTCAACGGCATCGCCCCCGCACACGCCGATTTACAACGCTACTTCCGGGTCTCGCCTCCCTCCGTGCATCGCATGGTCACCCAGTTGGCAGATAGGGGACTCATCACGAAACAGCCCGGCGTGGCGCGCAGCCTGTCTCTGGCAATCCCCCTCAATCAACTCCCGGCCCTTGATTGATTTCCTCCCGTCAATCGATCAGAATTAAATTGAAAGAGTATTAGTATGAATTTGTCTGTACTCATCACGCAGCAATGCATATTCAATACAATTGATTAAAAACGGCTTAGCATCCCGCCAGGTAATCAGGCGATTAGTGGGTAATTTTGCAAGCGAAATATAATTGTCTTCCAACAAGTGCGGAGCTTTTTTCCTGACATATTCCAATACAAGATTTTGCTTTACACTGCCCGAATTTCCTACGGTCATTCTTCCATTATGCCAAATCAATGCTTGTCGTCCGCTTTTTTTGACAAATTTATCCATATCCAATTGTAAGGAATGATGTTTTTTCTCATAATCGTCAATTGCGACATTTAACTGAGTATTTCCTCTCCTGTTTCCGAATTTTGGATCGTTCTTTCGTGATAGCGTCCCTGTAATGGATATACTGATGATCTGGTTTTCACCATTTTTGTCTTCAATAATAAAACTACGATAATAACTCGTATAACCCCCGCCCGCAGCATTTCCAAAGCTGGAATAGCGCAGCTTTAAATCCTCACAAATTTCGAAATTAGTGCCCGTCAACGGCAGCTTAAAGGATTTATTTTCATCGCGTAACAAACCAACCAGATTGGCGAAAAAAGGTAAATTTTCTTCAGGGCTGTCTTTACCAAAACAGCCGTAGTCTCGATGATGGTTTTCACCACTCCAGCTACCAAACGCTCCATCTTTTATAGCTCGTGGTATGTCTTTGTATTCGGGTCGTTGCCACGGTTTTCTATTTGGCTTCTTGTAATTATAATTTCCGGTTTGTAGCATTTCTTTGTAAGTCAGAATCCCTCTCGCACTATGCCATTGTTTGCTTTCCCGGATAAGTACCTCCGATTCGCGGCCGTTAGTAAGAATGACAATATCGCAACCAGCAATATCTGCATAAGTCTCTGCTTGTGCAAAAACATCCTGTGTCAAAGGTGCTTCTGGTTTTTTGCACTCAACAACGAAAAGTGGGTTTTCTTTTAAGGAAAGGCCGATAATATCTGTTCGTCCCTTTGTTCCTTTTTTGTAGTGAGACATCGACTCTTCCACAAACAACATATCAAGTGGCACGTCGACCTTATCACGCAAAAAAGCGATAAATTCCTGTCGCACTCTTTCTTCTTCTGTGGCGTGAACAAACATCTTACGCTTTGCACATAAGTAGACGTTTTCCCCATCACGCTTATATTGTTTCGGAGACTTCACCAATTGGAATGTTAAATTCTTAATCGACTTTTTCTTTTTCATTCACCAAAACCGTCTGGCGTAGGGGAGGGCTTCGTCTGCGGTAAAAGTTGCCGGAACTACCGAGCTTCTTTACTCCATTGATCTCTTTTAAACTGACTGCGGCCTCTACTTCCTCAATGGATTGCCTGACTTTTGTCAGGATGGCTCGATTTTTAATTTTCTTCAGGTCCCGTTCAAAAGTCCTGCGGAATACCGCTTTCACCCCTGTCCCTCAAGGGTTCTGAAAATGGTTTCTCTGGGAACGGTTTCAGTCTGCTGACCTTCACGAATAGCCTCCTCCAGCGCCACGTCCTCCATCGCTTCAGCAAACAGCTGGTGCAATAATTCACGCTGCTCCTGGAAAGTCTCAGTGAGAGCTTCCTTGAAAAGCTTTTTTAACGTACTTTCGTTCAGTTCAGTCTGCGCCATGACGTTCACCTCCATTAGTCGGGCATATTACAAAGTGTAACCCGTCAGGGTGTGCTGTTCAACGCTACCCACAGAAATGTCTGAAGTACCGATTTTATTTACAAAACCAGAACTCCATCTCCACAGTGGCGTTAATGGGCAGGGCGCTGACACCAACGGCTGTACGCGCCGGGAGTCGCCTGTCCGCGCTGATAACGGCTTCCCAGGACTTGTTGATCTCCGGGAACTGGTCGAAGCGGGTTGTGTATATGGTTACGCTGTACAGGTCATCCAGGGACAGGTCGAAATCCGGCAGGGCTTCCAGCAGGTTATTCAGGATTTTTGCGGTTTCCGCCCCTGCGCCGCCCGGTTCAAGTTGGCCGGTATTCTTGTCCAGGGCAATCATCCCGGCGGTTTTATAAAACGGACCCGATTTGACCAGCGGGCTGTAACGGAACCTGGGTTCTGGCAGGTTTTTGGAGCTGAGTGATTCGATCATTGATTATTATCCTCGCGCTTGCATATCTTCGGGGATTACTTCGCCATCTTTTACGATAAGGTCGTTGTCCAGCCACAGGGAGCAGTTCTTCATGGGCAGGTCCAGGTGGCAGGCGGTGTCATTGTCGCCGCCGAACTCGGTGTTGGGGCCGGTGGAGAACAGGACGTTGCCGTAATAGGCGCGCCCGTCCATGCAGATCCCCGGCAACGTCGCGTCCCATTTTGCGTCCTCGTTCAGGCCCCAGCCGATGTGGGAGACGGCAAAGGCGCGGGGGTCGTCGAAGCTTTCCATGTAATCGGCCAGCCGCCGGGCGTCCTCGCCGCCGTCAATACGGGTGATGTAACCATCCTTGATGGTGAACGCGATGGGCGTCTGCACCATGTCCTTCTGCGGCAGTATTAAATCACCGGAGTCCATCACTACCCGGCCCTCGACTCCGGTCGCGGTGCCGGTGGATGCGAGAAAACCGCTGGGCCAGTGGTCCCAGCGCCCCGGGGTATCGGTATAACCATACTCGGTAAGAATGCACCTGGGTGGCGGCCCGTCGAGTTGCTCCAGTTCATAGACGACGTCGGTGCCGGCCCGGTTGGTGAAACGCAAGGTGCGCGCCGCCTGCATGCGCCGCTCACCCGCTTCCACCCGGCGGCGCATGGCCTCGGTGGGAAACAGCCGTTTCAATATCTCGAAGGGTTCGACCACCAGCAACATGCGCGTGCCGGCACGCTGTATCTCTATCTGTTCGGCGGAGAACAGCAGGAATACCAGGTCGATAACCAGGTCCGCCTCTTTCAGTACAGCCAGGGCTGCCGGGTTGTTTGTCAGCGGATTGCCGCTGAGATCTCCCAGGTAGGCGTCGGCGCCTGCCGTATTCGCGGAGGTTAGATGGACGTGGGCCGTCTCCGCGCCCAGGTTGTCGCCGGCGCGCAGGAATGCTTCGGCGTAATCCTTCAGGTTTTCGCCTTCCGAGAGCACGGCGAGCTTCTGGCCCGAATCCAGCCGGCAGAGTCGCAATTCCGCTTCGAACAGTTCGATCATCTCCTGCATTCGTGCCTGGTTGCCCATAACGGTTCTCCCGGTCATCCTGTTGCCGCCAGCGTAGCGGGTTGCCGGAAGCGCGGCATGACTTCCCGGGCGAACAGTTCCATGCTGCGCATGGCTTTTTCATGCGCCAGTCTGCCGAACCAGCTGAAAATAATTAAATGCTCAAGGCCGCCTTCCCTGTTCAGCCAACCGATCTTGTCGGCCACCGAGTCGGGCGTGCCGAATATGCCCAGCTTGTCGTAAATCTCATCAAAGGATACGTTATCGAAGTATTCCAGTATCTCGGTGTAATTCGCGAACTGCTCGGCCACCTTGGCCTTGTCCCGCTCGCCCCAGATTTTCGCCGCAGTACGGACGTACCACAGGACATGGTCCCGCACATCAGCCTTGACCTGGGCGTCGCTCTCGCCGACATAGATGAATTCATTGTGGGCCATCTGCAGGTCAGTCCGTCCGGCTTCCTTTATCATCCTGTGCCAGGCATCGAAATACGAAGTTTTCAGGATTTCATGGGGGCACAGGTAAGGACCGATCAAGCCGTTGATACCCCGGTCTATGATTTTCTTCACGGTATAGTCGCTGATTGCCGCCTGCCACAGGGGCGGATGGGGTTTTGTATAAGGCTTCGGCAGCACGGAAAGCTCCGGGAACTGCCAGAACTCGCCGTCATAGGAAAAACTTACCTCGGTCCAGGCCCGGCGGATGATGTCCAGCGCTTCACTGAAGCGCTGTTCTGCTTCATGCAGGGTCAGGTTGAAACCGGCGAATTCCTTCGGCTGGTTGCCGCGCCCCACACCCACGTCCACGCGCCCCCGCCCCAGGTGATCAAGCGTTGCCCAGTCTTCCGCGACCCGCAACGGGTGCTGGAAGGGCAATACGACGACGGCGGTGCTGATCCTGATCCGGGACGTGTTGGCAAGGGCATGGCCGGCTATCGCCGGGACGGACGGCCTTCCGTAAGGACTGAAATGATGTTCGGTAAGCCATACCGTGTCAAAACCCAACTCTTCGGCAAAACAGATCTGCTCGGTGATGTGTTCATAGGGTTCCGGCATCCCGTCCAGCACCTGCGGAACCAGTATCAGGCTGAATTTCACGTTTGTCTCTCGACTGTCAGGTGTTCTTTGAACATGATAATACCCCAGCCGGCTTACACAATCATCCCGATGACGGCCCGGAACAGCGGGCTTTCCGGGTTGGCCAGTTCACCGATAATGGAAAAGTGGTCGTGGCCGGCAATTTCCATGTGAGTAACCGGATGCCCACCCTCTTTGAGAATGTCTGCATAGGCCGCAGTCTGGCGGCGGAATTCGGCGGATTCGTTCGCTCCGCAGGCAATGATGGACGGTGTGGCCTGACCGGACAGGTGATAGATGGGGCTGTAGCGTCTGGCGGATGCAAGGTCCAGCCGCAGTTTTTCATTGGGCTCGCACTCCAGCAGCGGTTCCAGGTCGTACAGGCCGCTGATGGCGCAGGCGCCTTTCACCACGTCCGCGGGCAGGCCGTATTGGCCCGGCCAGTCATCGCTGAGCAGTTCCGCAGTCAGGTGCCCACCGGCCGAATTGCCGCTCACGTAAATCCGCTCGGGATCACAGCCGTATTCCCCGGCATGTTGATACAGCCATTGCACAGCGCTCCTCACGTCGGCCACGATGTCGGACATCGGCACGGTCGGCGCCAGACGGTAATTGATGGGAACCCAGGCAATGCCGCGGGGAACGAACTCCCGGGCCGGAAAACGCCTCGGGTCCTTGCTGTTGAAGAACCAGTAACCGCCGTGGATAAAGACCAGGATGGGCGCGCCGCCCGTTTCAGGTGCGAAGATGTCCAGCATCTGGCGTGGACCTGCAGCGCCGTAAGGCACGTCCAGTTCACCAGGCATGGTACGCACCAGTTCGTCGCTGAGTTCCTCGTAGCGGCGCACGTGATCGCCCATGCCGGGCGTCAGGTTGGTAAGGTACTGGCGCCGCAGTTCTTCCGGCGAATAATCCCGCCAACGCATTCTGAGTCTCCTGAGTAAGCTTCCGCTATCTGAACAGTATTTTTCGGGATATTCAAGCCCTGCCTTCGTTTGCGCAAGTCACCGGTTGCATCCAGGGCCTCTGGGAATCCGGGGACGGACTAAAGTCCGTCCCCGCACGTCCCCGCAGAATCCGATAAAAAATAACTCCTTATAAGCCTGTCCATCCTGTGCATCCATGTTAATATCCGGTGAGTCATGACCGGAACCGAAAATAACAAGGCCGGAAACTATAGCGTCCTCACCATCCTGTCGTTACTGAGCACCTGCGGTGCAGCGGTGTATTTTATCGCACCCTTGCTGGTGGGTGGATACGTGACACAACTCGGGTTCAGCAGCCAGCAGGGTGGCTACATCATATCGGCGGAACTGGCGGGTTTTGCCGTCGCCCCGATACCCGCGGCTATCTGGGTGAAAAGGATCAGTTGGCGTACGGCTCTGTACCTCGCCGCCGTCAGCGTCATCCTGATGAACCTGGTTACCTCCACGCTGACCGGTTTCTCTCTCTTTCTCCTGGTTCGCTTTCTGAGCGGATTTGCCGCCGGGATACAACTGGCCGTGTGTATGGCCGTGATCCACAGGACCCTGGACCCGGATCGAAGTCTCGGCTACTGGTTCGGGCTGCAATTACTGGCCGGCTCAGTGGGAGTGATATTTCTGCCGGGACTGGTCGCGGATTTCGGTATCGGCTCGGTATTCCTGGTGCTGGCGGGGATGCACGTGCTGCTGCTGGCGTTTATTCGCTTTATCCCCGACAGCGGGGAAATCAAGCAAATGCCGGAGGTCAAGGCCACGGGTTCCGTTCCCATCCTTGTTGCACTGGGGTTTGCCGGTCTGTTTCTGTTCGAGGTTGGTATTATGGGCGTGTGGGCTTACTACGAACGCATCGGTAATGCCAGTGGCATTGCAGCCCAGACTATCGGTTATGCGTTGTCCGCCAGCCTGTTCCTCGGTTTTCTGGGTTCCATGGCGACGGCGGCGTTGTCCACCCGTTTCAGCCGCCTCCTTCCGGTTGTGGTGGGAACCGGTCTGGCAATCCTCTGTATGGCGCTGTTACTGACGGATTTCTCCACCGTTGTCTACCTGATCAGCGTCGGGTTATTCAGTTTTGCTTGGTATTTTACCTTGCCGTACATTATGGCGTGCATCGCCAACGTGGATACAACGGGCAGGCTGCTGATATTGTCCAACCTGGTGGCCGCGGTCGGCACTTCAATCGGACCGGCCTGCGCTGCGCTGCTGCAAACTTCGGGCAGTTACGTTCCCGTGCTATGGATGGGTATCATCACCATGCTGGCATCGATCCTGTTCATCTCACGACCAGCGCTGCAACCATACAGGGAGTAGCGGGCAAGCAATTATGAAAGCTGGCGCTCAGGTTTTATATCAACCAGTAGGGCCAATAGAGAATCCTGCTTCTTTTATCCCAGTAAGGCAGTCCGCCATAAACAACAATGCCGAAGGCAACGCCACGGCTCCGGATGAAATCAGCAAGCAATGAGGTATCAACCCGGCTACGGTCGATGCCGGCTTTGGCCTCCAGCGGGATCATGCGTTTGCCGATACTTACCACGAAATCAATTTCTCCGGCTCCGTATTTCACCTTGCTGTTGGCGTCTATGGTGAAGGGCTTGTAGTAGTTAACCTGGGTTTTCAGGGCTTTTAACTGCAAAATCTGCCTGAGTCTGCTGTGCAGGTATCCCTCCACGCGAAAGCCTCTTTCCGTATCGCCTTCCAGCAGTTCCTCACCGGTTAAATAAGTGACGATGCCCGGGTCGATATAGGAAAAATTGTTGAGGTAGGAGCGGCGCTCTTCACCGATAAGAAGCGGTTTCTTTCTGAGCAGGTAGCCCTGGTTGATAAGCGCGTCAATGACCTTGTTGATTTGATCCCGCCTTCTCAAACCGGTTCTCTGGAAAACTCCCTGGTAGGCAAATTCCCTGGAGTCCAGCCGGGCCAGTTCCAGCTTAATCGTATCTGCCGTGGTTTCATTATTGACAGACATAAGCTCAAAACCGCGCTCAACGATTTTGCGTAGTTCCACCAGCCTGGCGTCATTATCCCGCGCAAGGTGGACCAGGGGGAAGCCGCCATAACACAGGTAGCCGGCAATAATCCGCTTGATACCTTCATTGAGATCCAGGGGGATTTCCACGTCCCGCCCGTTCTGCCAGTTGAACAACACCTCCCGGAATTGCCGGACCCATTCCGGTTCCACCATGTTTTCATGGCAGAGGATTTCGCCCAGAGAGAAGGGCGCCAGGTTCCAGAGGTCGGCCCGGCGTTGCAGCCTCTTTCCGGCCTCCGTTTGCAGAAAAGCAGGGTTGGAACCGGAAATGATGAAAGACGCGCCGGTATGGTCGAAGGCATATTTTACCGCATCAAAGATGAGCTCTGATTTTTGTACTTCATCGATGAAAATGAGCGCCGGGAGGGTAGTCTGCGCGCTCACCTGTTCGTGCAGGTAGCGGGTATTCCAGGCTACGGCCTGGCGAAACTGCACATCGTCTCCGGTATAGGAAAAGACCCGAAAGTCGTTTTCCAGTTTTTTCAGGACATGTTTAACGAGCGTCGTCTTTCCGGAACCGACTGTTCCGGCCAATATGAGCCCGGAGGGAGAATCCGGCTTGAAAAAACGCAACAAATTCTCCTGTAATTCACGAGTTATGTACATGATAAGAGATTTTACTGATATTTTTGCAAAATCTCAAGAGATTTTACTGAATTTTTCGTAGAATCTCAGATCGGGTACGCTTGATGTCAGGTTCTTTTGTGTGGCTTGCGGCGGATATAGGTCACATGGTCTTCTTTTTTTATTTCGAAGCCAGCGCATTTTGTGACCAGCGTACTCAGGTTGGGACAGCCGTAAGTCCGGTGGTCAAAATCCGGTGCGGCTACGACGATCCGGCTACCGACGGTACCCAGGTTTGTCCAATCGTCGTCGGTTTCCTCCAACGCTTTGGCAATAATGTTCGCTGCGTCCTTGAGAGATTCCTTCATATTTGCTGTGTCGGCGCCTGTCCCTTCCTTCTCCATTGTAGCCTCCACCAGGTTCTCCACATAGATGAAGCGATTACAAGCATTGCGGAACGTTTCCGGAGTCTTGCGCTCGCCAAAACCATAAACCAGTTGCCCATCTTCCCGCAAACGCTGTGCCAGACGGGTGAAATCGCTGTCGGAACTGACCAGGCAAAATCCATCCATGTTGCCCTTGTGCATCAGGTCCATGGCATCGATGACAAGCGCTATGTCGGCTGCGTTCTTGCCCTTGGTGTTATTACGTTGCTGGTGTTGGAGGATAGCGAGTGATTTAACCGCCTCATCCCACCCGCCCAGGCGTCCGCTTGAAAAATCGCCATAGACGCGTCGCACATTGGCTTCGCCCAGCTTTACGATCTCATCGAAGATTGGTTCAGCGTGGCGCGCGCTGGTGTTATCAGCATCAATCAGCACTGCCAGGCTCTTCACCTGCCCCTCATCGGGCATTGGTTTGCTTTGCTTCATTGGTGTTTGTCTTCCTGTTTTAAGTTGTTCAGGCTTGATCAGTTTCGTTATTAGCTGATCCTCCCCAGCGCCCTCAGTATCTTCTCCGGCGTGAACGGTTGTGAACTTACCTCCATGCCGAACGGTTCCAGCGCATCGTTGATCCCGTTCATGATAGCGCCGCAGACGGCGATGATGCCCGCTTCACCGCATCCTTTTGCGCCCAGTTGAGTGGCTCTGGTGGGTGTCTCTATGTGGCCGACTTCGATGTCCGGCATCTCCCCGGCCATGGGCAACAGGTACTCGAACATGTTGCCGTTCAGTAACTGTCCCGTTTCATCGTAGATACATTCTTCATACAGGCTGGAACCGATGCCCTGGACGATACTGCCGCGCATCTGTTCGACCACCAGCTTTTCGTTGATGATGCGGCCGCAATCGTCCACCGTCCATATTTTATGCAGTGTGACCAGCCCGGTATTGACGTCCACCTCCAGGGACACGCCCAGGGCGCAGTTGGCATAGACCATGAGTTGTTCGCGCTGGCTGTAGTGGCGGGTCACGATCAGTTCCGGCTCAAGTTCCTGCGGCAGGGTGTGTGTATTGAAATGGACGGTATTGCCGATCTCCGCCAGGGAGGACACCTTCTCGCCCGTCTCCAGGTTGAAAATCTCACCGGCCCTGATGGTCAGGATGTCCGCCGGCTGCTCATGGACCGCGGCAGCCACCTCCAGGATCTTCTCCCGCATCTCCGTCGCCGCCAGCAGGCACGCCTCGCCCGCGATGGCCGTACCCCTGGACGCCCAGGTGCCGCCGCCGAAAGGCGTGGTCGCGGTATCGCCCATGACGATGTTAATCTCATTGGACGGTATGCCGATCACGTCGGCGATCACCTGGGTAATCACCGCTTCTCCGCCCTGGCCCTGGTCGGTCAGACCCGTCGCGCAGGAGATATTGCCGCCGGCCTCCAGGCGCAGGGTGCAGGCGTCACGGGAGCTTATCGGCGCGCCGCCCGCGGCGTACAGGGCCGGGCTGGGGGAGGTGCCCTCTACCACGGTAGCCAGGCCGATGCCCTTGTAGATACCCCTGTCGCGTCCTGCATCCCGTTCCTCCTGCAGCCTGCCGTAGTCCATCATCTTCAACAACTTGTCCAGCGACGCCTGCTGGGACAGGCACTCGAGGTATTCGCCGGAAATGCCGGTAACGGGGTAAGCGTCATCCCTGAACAGGTTGCGTTTCCTGATCTCGGCCTTGTCGAGGCCAATCTCCCTGGCTGCTGCATCCACCAGTCCTTCCGCCACCAGGCTGGCGACAGGCATGCCCACGCCGCGGTACTGGCCGGTGCTGACCTTGTTCTGGTACACCAGTGAGGCGCCGGCCCGGTAATGCTTCAGGTCGTATGCCAGCGGCGTACAGATGGCGACCAGCAGGGGTTCGATCACGCTGGTGCGCGGGTGGATCAGGAACGGCCCTGCCCCGGCCAGGTCATTCACCTCCAGGGCCTGTATTTTACCGTCATTATTGACACCGATGCGCGCCTTGACCCGGTGCCCCCTGGCATGTATGTCGGAAACAAACGATTCCAGCCGGTCGGCTGTAAATTTGACCGGCCGGCGGATCAGCATACTGATCGCGGCGGTGGCGATCTCATCGGAATAAACGTGCAGTTTCAGGCCGAAGCCGCCACCGATATCCGGGCAGATTATGCGTACGTTAGCTTCATTCAAACCCAGTTGCCTGGCGTATATATAACGTTGAATGTGGGGAACCTGGCTGGTCAGGTGTATGGTCAGGTAACGTCTCGCGGGGTCGTAATCGGCAATAGCGCCGCGCGGTTCCAGCGTGACCCCCGTTTGCCGGTCCACCGAAAAGGTTTTCTCGATAACGACGTCAGACCCCGCCAGCGCTGCATCCACCTCGCCGGTGTCGATGTTGATCGACCAGGCGACATTGGTGCCCAGTTCGGGGTGAACCAGTGGCGCATCGGGTTTCAGCGCTGCCTCGGGGTCCACCACCGCCGGCAGTTCTTCGTAATCCACCTCGACCAGTTCGGCCGCGTCCTCGGCAACTGCCCTGGAACTCGCCACGACGGCCGCGACGGGCTCACCCTGCCATTTGACTACATCAACCGGCAGCGCCGATTGCGGCGCGGTCTTCATCTCACCGAGGTTGGTCAACTGTGCGGTCCAGGGTTGGCACACAGGCGCCAGGTCCCGGCCGGTAATAACGTGACTGACCCCGCCGACCTCCCGGGCCGCCGAGGTATCTATACCGGCAATTTTTGCATGGGCGTAAGGGCTGCGGACAAAACAGACGTGGAGCATGCCCGTGAGCGTAATATCGTCGAGGTAACGGCCCCGGCCCTGGACGAATTTGCGGGCGTTCGGTCTGGCGAGGCCGGGATCGATAACAAAGGGATCAGGCATCGGTTTTCTTCCCTGCGATCTCTTCAATTGCATCGACGATCGCATGGTAACCGGTACAACGGCAATAATTGCCCGAAAGGAACTCCCGGATCGGCTCCCTCCCGGCAGTTTCACCGGAGTTCAGAAACTCCGCGGCAGTGATCAGCATGCCGGGGGTGCAAAACCCGCATTGCGCCGCGTTATGCCTGAGGAATGCCTCCTGCAGGTCGGCTATCTCCCCGCTGTCCGTGATTCCCTCGATGGTTTCGATGGAATGGCCGTGCGCCTGCGCCGCCAGGGTCAGGCAGGAACGGGCGATGCGGCCGTCAAACCTGATCGTGCAGGCGCCGCAGATGCCCTGCTCGCAACCGACGTGGGTGCCTGTCAGTCCCACCCGGTGACGCAGAAAGTCCGCCAGGCTTTCCCGCGCCGGCGCCTCGGCCTCTACCCGTACGCCGTTGACCGTGACGGAGACGGAAAAATATTGTTCATTTTTGCCTTGCATTTTCACCCGTCAATTCCGCGAATGAGTCGATTTCATCGACGATTAATCTACTGGATTCCTGTCTGCGCAGGAATGACAAATAAGGGCTTCGTCATTCCCGCTGCCACCCGTCATTCCCGCGCAGGCGGGAATCCAGTAGAATAATCTTCCTTATACAATTCTTTTATCACCTCTCTCAAATAATACTTCGCCAGGTGCCGTTTCATTTCCGTACTCATATAAGCATCGCCGGTAATATCAACATCATCGTCCACAGCGGCGATTGCCTGTTCAATACGTTCTTTCGTCAGCGTCACGTTCACCAGACGTTGCGCGACGCCTTCAGCCAGAACCGGGGTATTGGCAACCGCGAAAAATACCGGACTGAAAGAAGTAAATACCCCGTCTTCGAGCTCCGCGTTGACCACCAGGCCGGTTGAGGCGAAATCTCCCCGGCGCCGTACAAACTCGCGGAAGGCGCATACCGTCGTTTCCCCGGCAAGCGGAAAGGAGATGGAAGTCAACAGGTCGTTTTCCTGCAGGTCCGTTTCATACAGGTCCCTGAAATAATCACGGGCGCGCACGACCCTTGTGCCCTGTTTGTTCCGTATCGTGAATTCGGCATCCAGGGCGACACTGCAGGCCGGCAGTTCCGATGCGGGGTCAGCCAGCGATACGTTGCCGCCGATCGTGCCCCGGTTGCGGACAGCCGCGTGGGCCACGTGCTGAATTGCTTTTGTCAATAAAGGCGCGTGCCCGGCCACAAGTTCGGAGCGTTCAAGCTCCGCGTGCCGGGTCAGGGCGCCGACGTGCAGCCTGTCATCTTCTACCCTGATACCCCTGAGTTCATCCAGGTCGTTGATGTCGATGAGCAGGTCGGGCGCGGACAGGCGCATGTTCAGAGTGGGATTCAGGCTTTGGCCACCCGCGAGAATCTTGACAAAGCCTGCCGGCTGTTCCAGCAGATCCAGCACCTGGTCCACCGACTCCGCCCTGACATAGTTGAATTTCGACGGTTTCAATTCAAGAGGTTTCTTCTATTGCCTTGCTGACGTTTTCAGCCAGCTTTTCCCAGATGGCATCGGCTTTTTTCATCATCATGCCGGCCCCGTATTTGCCCAGACGCCCGGTAATGGAAGATTCCGAGCTGCAATAGACCCCGGTGGAGCCATCGTCGTTTGCCGTCAGGCGCACGATATTGTTCGCCGTCAATATGCTGGCGCGGGTGCCTTCCTCACCGCGGGTCCTGGAAATGATTTCCACGGGCGGCGTTTCCTCGATTATCTCCAGGTCCAGGTTGAACTTTGCCGAGATCGGACCCACCTTGACGGCCACGCGGGCCTTGTAACGGGTTTCATCGACGACGCTGATTTCCTTGCAACCGGGGATACATGGCGCCATTCTTACCGGGTCTTTTGCAAAATCCCAGACCGTTTCCGGGGGCGCCTGCACGGTAAATGTCTTCTCAACTTTCATGGTTATTATCCACAGATTACACAGATTAACACAGATTATTTTTGGTAGTTGTCTGTCCTGACGTGGCCAGGTCAGAATCAGGAAGTATATCCCTGATTTAAGGGGTCAGAGTAAAATTTCTGACGAAATTCTTACTCTGACCCCATCTATTCTGTGTCCCCGTATTGACACGGCGATAATTCAAATAAGTCTGTGCTAATCTGTACAATCTGTGGACAAATTTTTTTCAAACATGAACACCTGTTCCGGTTTTTTGTCATTATGGCTTGGCCTGGGACTTATCGTATGTGCCCCGGCGCCGGCCATAGCTGAAGAAAAACACTCGCACGGGGACATTGAGGAAGTCGTGACCATCGGCACAAGGGCCTCGGCCCGCGCCGCGAGCGATGCTGCGGTGCCGGTTGACATGTTCACGCTGGACGATCTCGAAAGTGTCAATTCGTCGGATATGGTCGACGTTATCAATACCATTGTCCCTTCATTTAACGTTACCCGCCAGCCGATTTCCGACGGATCGACCTTTATACGTCCGGTCAGCCTGCGCGGCCTGGATTCACACCACGCCCTGGTCCTCGTCAACGGCAAGCGCCGCCATCGCGCCGCGCTGATGCAACTGAACGGTTTCGGCGCGCACGGTCCCGACGTGGGCAGTATTCCTTCCGTCGCGTTGCAGTCCGTGGAAACGCTCAGGGACAGCGCCGCAGCCCAGTACGGCTCCGACGCCATTGCCGGCGTGATAAATTTCAACCTCAGGGAGAATCGCTCCGGCTTCGATTTGCGCGCTAAATACGGCGGCTATACGGAAGGCGATGGCGAGGAAGTCACCGTTGAAGCCAACGCCGGTTTTCCTCTCGGCAGTGAAGGGTTTATCAATATAAGCGGACAATATTCGGATACTCAACCAAGCAGCCGTTCACAACCCTACGACATTGCCATAGGCAGTTCGGGTCTGACGCCCTTGCAGGCCACCCAAAGCCGGTTAACGGTGGACGGCGTGACCTGGTTCGGGCCCGATGCGTTTACCTATACCTATGGGCCCGACGGTACGATTGAGCAGGTGCTGCCGGGCAGTGACGGCATCCCGGATGACCCCGACACGCGCTTCGCCGACAATTTCACCGGCGTCGGCGGTGACCGTGAATTCGACAGCCCGGCGCAGATATGGGGGCAGCCGGAGCGCGAACAGGCGCTTTTCTTTGTCAACGCGGCGTTGCCGGTCTCGGAGATATTCGAACTGTATGGTTTCGGAAATTACTCCTGGAAGGACCAGAGCGGCGGGTTTTTTTACCGGCGTCCCGGCGTCAGCCAGTTATTGCCGTTACGGCTGGAAGACGGCTCCATCTACGACCCCCGCGCCGGACTGTACCCGGCGGGGTTCACGCCGCAATTTTCCGGGAAAGTGATCGATTACAGCATGGTGGGCGGCCTGCGGGGAGAACTGGACAACGGTTTGAGACTGGACCTGTCGGTGAGCTATGGCTCTGACGAGATCCGTTATCGAATTGCCAACACACTCAATCCGTCCCTGGGGCCGGAAACGCCGACGAGCTTTCGACCCGGCGATCTGGTTAATGATGAGCTTGCCGTGAACGCCGATTTCAGTTTGCCCGTGGAACTGGGCTTTGCCGGCCCGCTGAATGCCGCTTTCGGTTTTGAATACCGTCGCGAGCGGTATACGATCGAAGAAGGTGACCCGCTGTCGTTTGCGATAGGACCGTACGCCGCGGCTGACCCCTTTAATTTCGAGATTACCCGGGCCGAGGTCGACGCTGACCCGGATGACGACCTGACCGTTGTCGAGTGCCGGATTCCCGGTTTGGAAACGGCTGGTTCGCTGTGCCCGGCCGGCGACCCGATCCATAACACGGTCCCGGTCGGCTCTAACGGTTTCCCCGGTTATGCGCCGGAGTTTGCAAGCAGGCTGAGCCGGAACAACTATGCCGGTTACATCGATTTGGAGATGGATTTAACGGATGAATTGCTGCTTAACGGCCTGGTGCGTTTCGATCACTTCTCCGACTTCGGCGACGTGGCCACCTGGAAGCTGGCGACCCGTTACCGCCTCACAGATTATCTCAACCTGCGCGGCTCGGTCGGCTCAGGCTTCCGCGCGCCGACGCCGGGCCAGATTTCGACAACCAACGTCTCCACCCGGATCGGCCCGAGCGGCTTGCCCATGGCAGAAGGGGTGTACCCCGCCGAGCATCCGGTTTCGGCCTTGTTCGGCGCCCGTCCGCTGGATGCCGAAGACTCCATGTCCTACAGCCTGGGTTTCGCCGCAGAGCCCCTGGACGGCCTGTCCCTGACCCTTGATTACTATCACATCCGGCTTGACGACCGCATCGTGTTGTCCTCACAGTTCGCGGTGGGGCCTGGGGAGACTGCACAACTGGAAGCGCTGGGCGTACCTGGAGCCAATACCATTTCGCAGGTGCGCTTTTTCACCAACGACGTGGATTCGAAAACCCGCGGCGTTGACCTGTCGGCCACTTTTGAGTTCGACGGTTTCGGCGGACATAACATGCTGCACCTGGCCGGCAACTACAACGAAACCCGGCTCGTTGAGCGCGGACGTTTCGTGGACGCAGAAGCGCAGTTTGACGTTGAAAATGGCGCCCCGGACCTGCGCGCCGTGGCATCCCTGCACCATAGCCGGGACCGTTTAGACCTGTTGCTGCGGGGCCGCTATTACGGCGACTATGAAAACACCAGCACCGCGGACCTGGCCGTCATTCAGAAATTCGGCGCTGAGTTCATGGTTGACGCGGAGGCGACCCTGCATTTCGGTGACCGGTTCTCCCTGAAAGCCGGCGCGCGGAACCTGTTCGACGTCTACCCCGAGCGGGGCGAATTCGAATCCTGTTGCGGCCGTATCTATCGCAGCGATTCTGTCGTGCCCTGGCAGGGAACCTTCCTGTATCTACAGCTTCAGGTATCGGTTCCATAAAATCTATCTGCGTCATCTGCGGATTGCATGGCTGTCAGCACCCGTTCAGGAGTGGCGGGAATTTGGGTAACCCTGGCGCCGACGGCGTTCTTGATTGCATTGGCGATGGCCGGGGCCGGTCCCACCGCGCAGATCTCGCCTACACCCTTGGCGCCGAACGGCGCGGATTCTTCCGCTTCCTCGATCAGCAGTGAATGGATTTTGTACGGCGCGTCCGCCATGCCGGGGATCTTGTAATCCATCATGGTCGGGTTGATCATGCGGCCGTTGTCCCACAGCATCTCTTCGGTCAGGGCGTAACCCAGCATCTGTACGATCCCGCCCTCTATCTGGCCTTCCACCGAAGCTTTATTGATTGCCTTGCCCACATCGTGGGCGGCCCAGAATTCCAGCACTTCCACCTGTCCCGTTACCTCATCCACTTCCACCTCCGCAACCTGCGCCCCGAAGGTGAAGATGCCGATAGCATCGGGCATCAACGCAAACCCCCTGAGCAGCATGCGTTTGGGGTCCATGCGGTCCTGCGGCGTGTAGAGCCAGTTATGGGTACCCATGATCGGGCCTCCTTCCTGCCACAGCGCCCTGCCGGCAATCGCGGCAAACGGCAACGCCGCGTCCGGCACGCCTTTCACGCCGACGATACCGCCCTGCCTGAGCTCAAGGTCCGCTGTGTTGCACTCCAGTATCTCCCCGGCATGACGGTAAATCTGCTCCCGGACATCGTCGCCGGCTTTTTTTACCGCGTTGCCGATGGTGTAGGTGTTGCGGCTTGCCGCCGTCTGGAACTGGTAGGGGGATGAATCCGTGTCCGGCGCGGCAAAGTTGACCTGGTCCATGTCCAGGGCCAGGGCGCCCGCCACGATCTGGGTAAATATGGTGTCAGAACCCTGGCCGATATCGACGGCCCCGCAGTTCAACGTGACGCTGCCGTCTTCATTCAGTAACACGTTCGCCCCGGCCCCGGCCAGGCCGGAGATATGACTCATGCCGGCCATGCCGATACCGCGTTTTTTTCCGGGCGCGGCCGGTCTGCCGCCTGACCGTTTAGCGGCCCAGCCTGAGGCGTCCCGCACTTTTTCCAGGCAGGCCCGCATCGTGGCCTTCTCGATGGTTTTGCCGCAGAAAAATTTGTCGTCCTGCTCCAGAGCGTTGTTGAGACGCAGTTCCAGGGGATCCATTCCCAATTGGTCCGCCAGGTCATCCAGCTGGGATTCACTGGCAAACGTAGCCTGTGGGTTGCCGAAGCCGCGGAAAGCGCTGGCGCGGGACAGGTTGGTGTATACCGACCAGGCTTCCACCCGCATGTTCGGGATGCGGTACGGGCCCTGGCTGAAAAAAGCCGCCACCGGGGAGACTTCCGGGCTCTCATCGGCATAGGCGCCGCCATCAAGGACGATCCGGCAATCACGGGCCACCAGCGTGCCGTCCTTTTTGGCGCCTGTTTTCATGTAAATCCTGCCGCCATGACGGCGCTTCATCATGGTCATGTCGTCTTCCCGTGAAAAGGTCAGCTTGACCGGCCGGCCCGTCGCCTGCGCCAGCAGCGCGGTAATGGGCTGGTTGGTGAATTCGCACTTGCCGCCGAAACCGCCGCCTATGCGCGGGGCGATGACCCGCACTTTCGACATGGGCAACCCCAGCGCCAGGGAAGTGTACATCTGGGAGCGGGCAACGCCCTGGGTTGACGACCACAACGTGACCTTGCCGCTGCCGTCCACTTCCGCAACGGTCGAACTCGGTTCCATGTACATGTGGTACTGGGCCGGCACCAGGTATTCGTCTTCCACGATGACGTCGCATTCATCCCAGGCCGGGTTGGGATCGCCTTCCATGAACTCGGTGAAGCACATGGCGTTCGGTTGTTCAGGCAGTTCATACATGGTGGGGTATTCGTCGCGCTTTTCATGTATGACCGGGGCGCCCGGTTTCAGGGCCTCCTCCACGTCCGTTACCGGTTCGAGCTCTTCGTATTCTATCTCGATGAGCCGCAGCGCCTGGCGCGCCGTCTTCAGGTCGACCGCCGCTACGGCCGCGACCGGTTCGCCGCTGTAGCAGACCTTGTCCCGCGCCAGGGGAAGCTGGTCCTTGATAAACATGCCGATGTAATTGAGCGGCAGGTCGGCGCCTGTCAGGACGGCCTTGACGCCGGGCAGCGCCTTTGCCCGGGAAGTGTCAATGGACAGGATCCTTGCATGGGGGTAATGACTGCCGAGCAGGGCTGCGTGCAACATGCCTGGCCGGGTGATGTCGTCTGTATATACGGCCCGCCCGGTCGCTTTTTCAGGCCCTTCTATGCGCGGGACCGAAGCGCCGATAATAGGGTTAATCTGCTGGTTTTCCGCCATGTTTGTGCTCATACCTGTTTTCCTCTTACCAGGGGACGGAATTCAATTCCGTCCCCGTACTCAAATGGAAGTTCATCCGGACGCGCCGCCGGCCAGTGATAGTACCGCGTCGGCAATTTTCACGTAGCCGGTGCAGCGGCACAGGTTGCCGCTCAGCTCATCGCGTATTTCATCCAGTGTCGGGTTCGCGTTGCTGTCGAGCAGCGCCTTTGCCGCGATGACCATCCCGGGAGTACAGAATCCGCATTGCATACCCTGGTGTTCGATAATGGCCTGTTGTACGGGATGTAGTTCGCCGTCTGATTCCAGTCCTTCGATAGTTGTAATTTCGCGGTCCGTCGCCGCTACTGCCAGCGTCAGGCAGGCGCGTACCGGCAAGTCATCCACCAGGATCGTGCAACTGCCGCATACACCGTTATTACAGCCGCATTTTGTCCCGGTCAGAGAGAGCTGTTCGCGCAACACCTCGAGCAGGGTCTGGCGCGTATCGGCCAAAACGTCATACGGGTCGCCGTTTATGGATAATGTCACGGCTTGTTTGTCGGTCATAAATCCCCCTTATGTCAGTAATGCTTGCCGGATCCGGTCCGGCGTAAACGGTATATGGCGCAGGCGCTTGCCGGTCAACGCGGCGAAGGCATTGGCCACGGCTGCGGGCGCCAGGACCGACCCGGTTTCCCCGACGCCGGTCGGTTCCCTGTCGCTGCGCAGCAGTTCCGTATGCACGGCAGGCGCTTCCGCCATGCGCATAACGGAATAATCGTGAAAATTGCGCTGTTGTATCAGGCCGTTTTTGACGGTGATGCGTTCCGACAGGGTGTAACCCAGGCCGTGGACGATGCCGCCTTCCAGTTGCGCCCTGACGTTGTCGGGCTGGATGGCCAGGCCGACATCGGCGGCAAGCCAGACATTGTGGACGGTGATCTTTTCCTGCTTCTGATCACAGGAGATTTCAGCCACTGCCGCGGCGGCGGTATCCACATAGTGGGTATAGGCAATGCCCAGCGCGCGCTCGTGCCGCTCCCGTGTCCAGTGGGCCATCCCGGCGACTGTTTCAATGATACGCCGTCCGCGTGCGGATTTATGCAGAAGCCGCAGGCGGTACTCAACGGGATCGGCGTTTTGCTGTGCGGCTAATTCATCAATAAAGGATTCAATGGCCAGGTTGTTGGGTGTTGCGCCCACGCCGCGCACCGGGTAGAGGCGTACTCCCGTATCCATGGCAATGTGCTCGACCAGGCGGTTGGGCAGGTCGTAGGCGTCGCCGAGGGTCCGGTCCATGGCGTGGTGCGAAGCGCCCAGCATGGACGTGACGGGCACCTTGCCGAATGCCTCGTAGCTGGGCCGGTCCAGCATTTTTATGGACTCATCACTGGCAACGCGATGCTGCCAGGCCGAAATATTGCCCCGGGTGTCGACAGCGGCGCGCAGGTAGTGGGCCGTCATGGGTTTGAGATGTCCGCTACGCAGGTCATCTTCGCGGGTCCAGACCACTTTGACAGGTCGTTGCAGCGCCCTGGACAACCAGGCGGCGTCAACCACGAAATCCATACTGGGGACGGTGCGCCGTCCAAGCCCGCCGCCCAGCAGGGAACGGTTGAGTTTGACGTCATGCACGGGGATATCCAGGATTCGGGCAACCGCTTCTACCGTGTTGGCCGGCGCCTGGGTCCCCGCCCAGACCTCGGCTTTTTTCCCGGCGTCCGTGACCGATACCACCGCGTTCAGCGGTTCCATCTGGGCATGATAGACGTAATCCGTCCGGTATTCGCCCGAATATATCTGCGTTGTTTCGCCCTCGGGACTTGCTGAAGGGGACGGAATTGAACTCCGTCCCCGCACTTCGTTCGTCAGGGAGGAAATATCGCCCTGCGTGTCCCAGGGGAAACCGGACCGGGACAAGTCAAGCGCTGCCGCACGGTGTTGCTGCAGGGCGTCGTCGCTGTCAAAGTCACTCATGCCTTCCACTTCATGCCAGGAGATTTCCAGCCTGTCACGGGCTTTCAGCGCCGCAGGGTAGCCGGCGGCAACGACCGCGACGGATTCGGGCCGTTTTATCACGTCGATCACGCCGCTGATGCTGCGCGCATCATGTTCATCGACGGCGCGTACCGTAGCGCCTTCAACAGGCGCCCTGGATACTGCGGCATAGACCAGTCCCGCGGGCCGGGCATCCATGCTGTACTCTGCGCTGCCGCTGACCTTGCCGGGGAGGTCCCGGCGCGGGATGTTTTTACCTACCAGACGATAAGTTCCAGGGGCTTTGAATGTCACCGGTTCGCCCCCGTCAATGGCTGTATCAGTCCCGGCGAATGCGGCTATCTCACCGTAACTGATACTGCGCCCGTTCTTGTCATGTATGACCAGGCTGGGCGCGGTCCGAAGTTCCGCCACGGGCACGCGCCATTCCTGTGCGGCATTTTCCAGCAGCACCTGTCTCGCCTCGCGGCCGAAGCGGCGCAGGCGCTCGTAGTAATTGGTGATCGTCCTGCTGGAAGTGGTGAAAATCCGGTTGAAGAACGCGGGGTCGCCGTAGACCTCGCCGAATGGCGGAGAAGATTCAATGCGCACGTCGTCCCATTCCACGTCCAGTTCCTCCGCAACAATGACGGGCAGGGCCGTCATGACGCCCTGGCCCATTTCCGCGGCCGGATTGATAATGGTCACCGTTCCATCGGGAGAAATACGTACGTAGGCGTTGAGTTCGACCGATTGGCGCTTCGTACCAGGTGCGGCTCCTGCTGCACAGGCATCGCCGTTACCGAACAGGCCGGGGAAGGCGAAGCAGAACGTCAACCCTCCGGTCTGTTTTAAAAACTGCCGCCGGTTTACCGGCAAAAGGCCGGTTCCGGCCTGTGTTTCCCCGTGCATACGATCTACCGCAACTCGTCCACGGCCCGCTGCAACAGCCCCGGGATGATCATGCGGCGGTACTCCGCACTGCCGCGCACGTCATCGACGGGGTCAGCGGCCTCCATCAGTTTTTGGCCTGCCTGTTTGATGGTCTCTTCGGACAGGTCAGATCCTGTCAGGAGTGTATCGACATCATTCAGGTGAACAGGGGTGGGTCCCACCGAGCCGACCGCCACCCTGGCGTAACTGCAGGCGCCGTTGTTCATCACCAACACCAGGGAGATGGAAACTGTGGCGTAATCGCCATGGGTCCTGCTGAATTTAAGGTGTCTGCCCCTGGCGCCGGCCGGTCCCACCGGCACCGTGACCGCGCTCAGTATCTCGTCTTCCTCCAGGGAGGTTTCCAGGTAGTCCAGGAAAAATTCGTCAGCCGGGATTTGTCTTCGTCCGGATTGACCGGCTGCCTCAAGCACGGCATTGGCCGCGACCAGCGCGCCGGGAAAGTCGGCATTGGGGTCGGCGTGGCATACCGCCCCGCCGATGGTGCCCATGTTACGGATGGCAGAATGGGCGATCTGCCTGGCGGCGTCCCTGACGACTGCCGCGTTGCCGGTCAGCCTGTCATCGCCGGCAACCTGCGCATGGGTCGTCGTAGCGCCGATGCGTATATGGTCCCCGGATACCGAAATACCGGCAAGTTCACCAATACGGCGCAGTCCGATCAACGTTGAAGGCTCAACCAGGTCCGCATTCAGCATGGCCACCAGGGTGGCGCCGCCGGCAAGACAACGGGCCTCGTCGTCTGCGGACAGGATTTCAAGCGCCTCGGGCAGGCTGGCAGGTTCGATGTATTTCATAGGCAGTTCCGTGCGAGTCGATTTTTCTGTATTATATGCCGCTTGTTTGGACACAAGAATTGTTAATAATTTTGTGAATTACAGGATTGAATAATTATAATCCTTCCTTCCGGTTATTTTAAAGATTTCATACAAAGGGGAGTAATGCAATGTTTTACCTGGGAAATTCAGGTCTCTTGAAAAGAGTCGTTTCGGTGTTGTTATCGGCATGTTTTGCCCACGCCGCGTTTTCACAGGGCGGCAGCATCCTGGAGGAGGTGCTGGTCACCGCGCAGAAACGCGAGCAGTCCATCCAGGACGTTGGCATCGCCATCACCGCCTTCAGCGGCGACCAGTTGCAGGAGATCGGCATCGTCAACAACACGGAACTGGCCCGTTACAGTCCCGGTGTCTATATTTCCGGGCCCGGCGGCGGCGACCAGCAGCAGTTCACTATCCGCGGCGCCACCCAGAACGATTTCGGCGATCACTCCGAGGCGCCCAACGCCATTTACGTCGATGAAGTTTACCAGGCCTCCCAGCAGTCCCAGTTGTTCGCCACCTATGACATGCAGCGGGTGGAAATCCTGAAAGGCCCCCAGGGGACACTGTTCGGCCGCAATGCGACCGGCGGGCTGGTGCATTTTTTGACCAACAAGCCTTCCCAGGAAGGCGACGGGTTTCTGGACCTGACCTATGGCCGTTTCGATCAGGTCCGGGTTGAAGGCGCGGCCGGAGGCAGCCTGTCGGACACGGTATCCGGTCGCCTGTCCGGCATTTTCAGCAAGCATGGCGCAATTTACAACAACAATATCGAAGAGGTCGGCATCCCGCCCACGCCGGCGGTCCTGCAGGCCTTCGGCCGGGGACCCGAGTTGACGCCTGACCCGGATGATTTCAACGATTCCTGGAGAGAGGAGACCTGGTCCATGCGCGGCCAGCTCCTGTTCGAGCCCAATGAGGACGTGAATTTCCTGGTCAAGGGGCAGTATGCCAAGCAGAAGTTCGGCGGCTGGGCCTACCAGGGCGTCCCGTCCGTGGCTTTTGTCGATGATACCGATGGCGACGGGATGTTCGACGACACGGTGAACACCCGCCTGCAGCGCGACGTGCGCACCATCTGCGAGGCCATTAACGTCAATACGGGGGACTGTGTCAACAGTGTCTTCGACGGCGACTTTGATACGGTCAGGCCCAATGACCGGGGCGACCTGTTCGGCAGTTTCGAGCCGGGAGGCCGGGACGGACTGGACGTCAACCTGGATCACTCGCCCAAGGACGCCAACTCGATCAGACTCTGGAGTATTTCCGGCAAGATGGACTGGGACCTGGACTTCGCCAAACTGGTGGCGGTGAGCGGCTATTCCAAAATGAAGCAGTACCAGGGCGGTGACGTCGGCGCCGCGCCCACGCCCCGATCCAATTTCATTCGCCAGTTCGAGAGCGAGTGGTTCACCCAGGAGATACGCCTGGAAGGGGAGGCGGATCGGTTTCGCTGGATTGCCGGGGCATATTACCTGCATATCGATACAAAGTCGGCCCAGGGCCTGGAAGACAAGCGCGGTGGCATCAACACCTTCGGCGGCCTGTTTTTCGGACCCGTCTTCAACACCACCACGGGGATCCCGCTCGGATTCCCCGGCGCCGGCACCCCCATCAACCTGATCACCGGTGAACTGGGTTTCGGCGTGGGTGGCGATACCTACCTGGAAGCCACCACGGATGTCGACCTGCAAACGGATTCGTATTCCCTGTTCGGCCAGATCGACTATGACCTGACCGAGCAGTTGATGGTCAACCTGGGATTCCGCGCTATCATCGAGGAAAAGGACTATTCCTACACCAACAGGCTTTATTTCAACGACAGGGACGGTCGCACCGACGGGGCGGCATTTTACGGCGCCCAGCCGCTGGGCGTGATTTTCGCCCCGGCCATTCCGATCGAATTTCTGCCGCCGTTCTCCGACACCTCATCGGATTTTCTCTGGTCGGGCAAGGTCCAGCTCAACTATACCCCCAACGATGACCTGCTTGTCTACGCGGGCGTAAACCGCGGGGTCAAGGCCGGCAACTTCAACGGGCCGCTGTTGACGCCGCTGACCCAGGAGGAATACGGCTATGACGAAGAGATACTCTGGGCCTATGAAGCCGGCTTCAAATCCACCCTGGCCGGCGGCAAGGCGCGCCTGAACGTCTCCGGGTTCTACTATGATTACAAGGATTACCAGGCGTTCCAGTTCGTCGGCACCTCCGGGGCCGTATTCAATGCCGACGCCGAATACTACGGTTTTGAAGTCGAGGTACTGGCCACTCCATGGGATAACCTGGATATCTGGCTGGGAATGAGCTATATTGATACCGAGGTCAAAGGGCTGGAAGTGGCGGATAACGTTTACCGCGACGTGGAACCTACCTACACGCCGGACGTGCAGTTCTCGGGCGTTGGCCGCTACACTATCCCGAACGTATTGGGTGGTTCCGTCGCGGCGCAACTGGACGGCACTTTCGCGGATGACGCCTGGGGCAACATCAACAACTTCGACAGCCACAGGCTGCCGTCCAACTGGATCGGAAACGCCAGTCTCACCTGGTACAGCCCCGACGGCCACTGGCAGGTGACAGGTTTTGTCAGGAACTTTACCGACAGCCGTGCGCAGAACAGCGCCTTCGACCTGGCTATCGTGGACGGTTCGGACGAGCAGTCCTTTGAGAAACCGCGCCGTTATGGAGTGAGCCTGCGTTACAACTACTGACTTCTGTAGGGGACAGAATTAAATTCTGTCCCCATTCGTCCCCATGTTGTGATCAGGAATCAAAAAAGTTCAGCACGACCCGCTCGAACTCCTGCTGGTGTTCCACCTGCGCCCAGTGGCCGCAGCGCTGGAAGATGTGCATGCGCGCGTTCTGCAGCTTCTTGAGCAACTGTAAACCTGCTTCCAGTGCGCCGCCTTTGTCTTCCTGGCCCCAGACCAGTAAAGTGGGGCAGGCGATCCGGTCCAGTTCTGAATAAAGGTCGCGGTGCGGCAGCCCCAGCAGGCGCATCTGCCCCGGGTCCTTGCTTGCCTCGAAACGTTCCTGCAGGGTTTCATCGGTGACCCGGGACGAATCGTATAACAAGCTTTCCACCAGGCGCCGCATCTTCTCCGGGGTCGGCCCTTCCCCGCCATAGTACGTGATGATGTTTTTCAGTGCTTCCTGGGGTTGTGGCTGGATAACGATGCCTGCTGAAGTAGGCTGGCTGCCGATAAGCACCAGGTGTTTGATCCGGTCCGGGTATTGCAGTTCCAGGCCCAGGGCGGCCTGTCCGCCAAGGGAATTGCCGATGATATCCACGGCGCCCTCTATACCCAGCGCCGACAGGAAACCGTGGATCATCTCGCCCATGAAATCGAAAAAATCCTCGGTGGAACCGTCGGGGAAATCGGATTTACCGTAGCCCGGCATGTCCATCATCAGCATGCGGCGGTTGGCGCCGGTAATCACGGGTATGTTCTGCTTGAAGTTACTCCAGGCAGTAGCCCCGGGACCACCGCCATGCAGGCACAGGATCGGTTCGCCTTCACCGACGTCGTTGTAATGGACGTTCACTCCATCCACGGAGACAAATTTACCGGTGGAAGCGTCGGTTATGTCAGTCATTGTTGTCTGTTCCTCCTCTTTGGTTTGATTCTCCCACATATTGTTTTACCGCGTTGAAAATATTCTGATATCCGGTGCAACGGCACAGGTTGGCCGACAGCATCTCCCTGATCTCCTCATCGGTGGGCGCGGGATTTTGCTCCAGGGCCGCCGTAATCAGCATGATGAACCCTGGGGTGCAGAAACCGCATTGCAGGGCGTGGTTATCGCTGAATGCGCGTTGGACAGGGTGCAGTTCCGCGCCGTCGGCCATGCCCTCGATAGTCCTGATCTCCTTCCCTTCAGCCTGCACCGCGAACATCAGGCAGGCGCGCACCGGCGCGCCGTCAACGATGATGGTGCAACTCCCGCATACGCCATGCTCGCAGCCGACGCGGGTACCTGTCAGCCCGCACTCTTCGCGGATGACGTCCGCCAGGGTCTGCCGCGCCTCCACGTTGACATGATAGTCCCGTGAATTGACATTCAGCCTTACCGGAATTTTACTGTCCATTACCGGAATCCCGCGCCGCTTCCAGCGCGCGTCTGACTGAGGTCCCGACAAGGTGACGCCGGTAGTCAACCGGTGTCTGTATGTCTTCGAGGGGCGTGATCACGCTCGCCGCGCGTTCGGCGGCGGACAGGATGACCTTCTCCGTGAGCCGTTGGCCCGTGAGCATTTCTTCGACTTCCCCGAGCCGCCGCGGGACTTCTTCAGCGCCGCCGATACCCAGCCTGACCCCGGTCATCCTGTCTTCTTCCAGTGTAAACATGACCTGGCACATCGCCAGGGCGAAATCTCCGGCCCGGCGGTTGAACTCGTAAAACCCGAAGCGCGAGCCGGCGCCGGGTATCGGCAGGCGCACTGCGGTGATCATCTCATCTGCTTCCAGCGCCGTAGTCATCGGACCCTGGATAAACGTCCCGGCGGGTATTTCCCTGCTGCCGTTCCGGTTTTGAGCCATCACCGACCCGCCCAGGGTAACGGCGGTCAGGCACCATTCCGAAGCAGGGTCGGCATGGGCGAGACTGCCGCAGAAGGTGCCCCGCTGGCGTATCGGGTAATGCGCGATATGTTGTGCCACCTTTGCCAGCACCGGCCCAAACGGCCCGGAGACGGCAGGTTGATGAAAATGCGCGTGCCTGGCCAGGGCGCGGATGACCAGGGATTGTTGTTCCACCCCGATACCCTGCAGTGAGGATATGTCGTTGATGTCCACCAGGTGCGCGGGGAAGGCGAGGCGCAACGCCATCATTGGAACCAGGCTTTGCCCGCCGGCAAGGATACGGCCGTCTTCATGCGCCACCTGTGACAGGATATCCAGCGCTTCTTCCAGGTTGCCGGGGCGGTGGTAGGTGAATGGCGCGGGTTTCATGGTTATCGTCCGTCCAGTGATTCCTGCCCGTAGGCGTCTTTGTCGATATCCGGCGCGCGCCAGTGTTCGGGAGACGCAGAATCGGGCGCAGAATCGGGGGCTGAGTGGATTAATTCCCAGAGTACGGCAGGTGTGAGGGGCGCCTGGTTGAGCTGCGCGCCGAAAGGCGCCAGCGCATCCTCAATCGCGGAGACGATGGCGGCCGGTGTCGGGAGGCAGCCGGATTCACCCACTCCCTTGACGCCCAGTGCATTGAACGGGGAGTCCGATTCCAGGTGGAACAGTTTTATTTCCGGCATGTTATCCGCCGCCACCAGGAGGTAGTCGGCAAAGGTAGTGGTGACGGGTTGCGCGTCTTCGTCAAAGCCCATCCATTCGAACAGGGCGTTGCCGATGCCGTGCGCAATGCCGCCGAGAACCTGTCCGTCAACGATCACCGGGTTGAGCCTGCGGCCGCAGTCGTGGACGACCAGGAAACCCAGCACGGTGACCCGGCCGGTATCGATATCCACTTCCACCTCGGCCACGGCCGAACCGTTGGCATACACCATGTCGTCAATGATCACGGATTCCGTGGCTTCTAGTCCCGGCCCCATGCCGGCCACGGGCAGTTTGAAGCCCGGCAGGCCGGACGCGGCGCGGGCCAGTTCCGCAAACGTAAGCCTCCTGTCCGGCGCGTCCTTGACGAATACGGCCCGGCCGTCGATCTCCAGGTCATGTTCCGCCGCCTCCAGGAGGCGGCTTGCGAGTTTAAACGCCCTGGCCTTCACGGCCCTGGCGGCGGCATGGGCCGAGGCGCCGGCGATGACGGTCTGGCGGCTGTTGAAGCCGCCGAAGCCCAGGGGCGTTGCGTCCGTATCCCCGCAGGTGACGCCGATCCTTGAAGGGTCGCCGCCAAGCTGTTCGGCAACGATTTGCGCCAGCATGGTTTGCGTGCTCTGGCCCATGGCCGTGGCGCCGCTGGCGACGGCAACGTTGCCTGAGGGGTTGATGCGCACCGTCACCGTTTCGTAAGGTCCGCGCCCGGTCCCCTCGACGAAATTGGCCAGGCCGATGCCGATATAGCGGCCCTGTTCCAGGGCTGATTGCTGCCGTTCCCTGAACGAATCCCAGCCGGCGTGCTTCAGGGCGAGTTCCTGGGTCGCCGGGTAATCGCCGCTGTCCAGGATGACTTCGGTATCGCCGCGCAGGCGCAGGGACTTGCGGCAGGGCATCTGTTCCTTCCTGACCAGGTTGCGGGCTCGTACTTCGGCCCGGTCGATGGATAATTTGCCGGCCGCCCGGTCCAGCAGCCGTTCCATCACGAACACTCCCTGGGGCTGTCCCGCGCCGCGCACCGGCGTGACCGGTACCTTGTTGGTAAGCGCCACGTAAACGTCCAGGTGGTAGGCGGAAATATTGTAGGCCAGGGGCAGCGCGATGCCGGAGGCATACGGCACGTTCAGGCCGCGCGCCGTATAGGCGCCGTGGTCGTGCAGCAAGGCGCCGCGCACTCCCCTGATTGTCGCGTCACTATCCAGCGCAATTTCCACGTCCCAGTACTGGTCCCGTTCCTGGGTCGTGCTGAGGAAGTATTCGTAACGGTCCTGTATCCATTTCACCGGCCGTTGCAGGATGGTCGCGCACAGGGCGATTACCACCTCTTCCGGGTAGCACACCAGTTTCGGTCCGAATCCGCCGCCGACCTGGGGGGCGATGACGCGCACGCTGTCGTCATTGCGACCGAGCAGGTCGCAGATTACCCGTTTTACCCCGTGGGGGCGTTGCGTGGAAGTCCACAGTGTCAGGTGATCGGTGGCGGGATCATGGCGGGCGACTGCGCCCCGGCATTCTATGGAGTGAGCTCCCCCCCGGTGCAGGTGGAAGGACTCCCTGAAAGCGAGGTCCGCGTCCCGGAAGGCGTCTTCCGTATTTCCGTAGTCGAACTCAAATGCTGCAGCCAGGTTGTGAGACAGTTTCCGGTGCACGGCCGGACTGCCCGCACGCAGGGCAGAACGGCAATCGGCCACGACATCCAGGGGTTCATAGTCAACTTCCACCAGGTCTGCCGCGTCTTCTGCCGCGTAGCGGGAACAGGCAATCACCACTGCGACAGGTTCGCCTGCATAAACCACTTCGTCTCCGGCCAGTACGCCGGGCTTGACATCAAGACGAAGGCTCCGGCTTGGCAGTCCTGTGGCCATCCTGGTATCGGTAAGCCGGGGTTGCAGGTCCGGCAAGGTATGGACAGCCACTACTCCCGGCGCCTTTGCAGCTTCCTCCGTATTGGTCCGGTTAACCAGCGCGTGACCATAAGGGCTGCGCACAAAGGCGGCACACAATGTTCCGGGCAGTTGCAGGTCGTCAATAAAACGGGCGCTGCCCGTTAGCAATTTGTAGTCTTCCAGCCGGCGAACCGGCGCGCCCGGGACGCTATTGCTCGAAGTTCCGCCGGGGACAGATTTCAAATCTGTCCCCTTTCAGAGATCACAGAGTAGCTGTGTTCGCAGGGGACAGACTTGAAGTCTGTCCCCGCATTGATCTGCGTTAATCTGCGGATAATTTTTCTCTGTGACCTCTGTGGCATTTTTAAAGGGAGGTCAGCGCTTCAACCTCGTGTAAGCTCATGACCTCCGTGTACTTCATTTTCAGGTCGAACAGGTTCGCTTCGTGCTGCTGAACGGAACGGTCGCCTACACAATCCTCGACGATCACCGGCTTGAAGCCATGGCACATGGCGTCGACGGCCGAGGCGCGCACGCAACCGCTGGTGGTCGCCCCGGTGATAAATAAAGTCCTGATGCCCTTCAGCGCCAGGGCGGAAGCCAGGTGCGTTCCGAAAAAGGCGGAAGGGAATTGCTTGCGTATGATCAGGTCGCCGGGTTCGGGGGGCAGTTCCGGGACTACCTGGCTGAGTTCGGAGGTTTCGGTGAAATCCAGGCATCCCGGCACCTTGTCGGTAAACACGTTGGCGTCGGAACCGTCGCCGGCGTACACCACCCGCGTATAGCTGACCGGCCAGCCCCGTTTGCGGGCCAGCGCCAGCAATTTGCCGGTCTTCCCGATGGCAGGCCGGATATTACCGCCGCCGAACACCTCCGGGTCGGCAAAGCCGTTGATGAAATCCACTATCAACAGCCCTGCAGGCGGCAACAATTCCAGGCCTTGGCCGAAACCCTGACGGTCATATACCGTTTGTTCGTGCGTGTTACTCATCAAAACCTCCTCGTATAGCTGGCATCCATCATGTCGTCATTCCCGCGAATGCGGGAATCCAGTCGATTAAACAATTCCTTATACATCATTTGGTTAACATCCCTGTTACTGGATACCGGACAATCCCTGTCCGGTATGACGGCGTGCTGCCGATTCCAGAAAGAGATTAGCGGGCCGCATGCTCTCCGGCAATTTTACCGAATACGGCCCCCGACATCAGCCCGGTCCCGCCGGGATAATTGAAATAAAACAATCCGCCCACCAGTTCCCCTGCCGCATACAGCCCCGGAACAGGCTGGTAATCCGTATTCAACACCCTGGCATCGGTATCTATACGCAGCCCGCCAAAGGTGAAGGTCACGCCGCAGGTCACGCCGTAAGCATGGAACGGCGGGGTATCGATGGCATTGGCCCAGTTGCTTTTCGGGACGGCAAGACCGTTCGTCCCGCGACCGTCCCTGACGTTGGGATTAAAGGGGACCGAGGTTTGCACCGCGGTGTTGTATTCCTTGATGTGGGTCATGGCGCGATCTGGATCTACGCCGTCGAGTTGCGCCAACAGACCTTCAAGCGTGTCGTCAACCGCTTTGGTAACCTGTTTGATGCGGTACTCATCCCGCAACAGGTGCAGGACTTTGCCGTCGAATACCTGGTAGGCGAAGTTGCCGGGTTGCTCCAGGATGACCCGGCCGTATTTCGCATAAGTGTAGTTTCGGAAATCAGCCCCCTCATCAACGAAACGTTCTCCCCGCGCATTGATCATGATGCCGAATGGATAACTGTGTTTCTGGAAGGCGTCACCCACGGCAAGGTCGCCGAATTCCGGCGCATTCCGGTCCCAACCGACCGCGTGGCAACCGGACCAGTTGCCGGCCGGGGATGCGCCGATATCCAGGGCCATGCGAATGCCGTCACCGACGTTGTAACGGCTGCCCCTGACCTTGGCCAGATCCCAGCCGGGACCTAAATAACGGGTGCGCCACTCGCTGTTGGCCTCGAACCCGCCTGTGGCGAGAATCGTACTTGCGGCTTTAATCGCGGTTGTTTTCCCCTTGTTGCGTACGCGTACACCGCGTACTTGCCCGTCTTCGTGCAGCAATTCCAGGGCTCGCGTCTCATAGCGGATATCGATGCCTGCCTTGCTTGCAGCCGTTGTCCAGGCTTCCATCAGGCCGGGGCCGCCGCCCCAGGCTTCAACCGTGAGGCCGCCCCAGAACTTGAATTTTCCGTCAACCTTGAAGGCCTGGCGGCCGTAAATGGGTGTAAAGCGGATGCCCTTGGCGCGCATCCATAACAGGGTCTCCCGGCTGTTGCGAACCAGCAGTTCACACAGGTCGGGGTCGGTCCGGTAATCGGTTACCCGGCCCATGTCGTCAAAGAACTGCTCTTCGGTATAACTGCCGAAATCCGTATTCGCCAGTTCTTCCTCACTGAGGTCCGGCATGAAGGACTTGAGGTCTTCCACACCATCGTAAACGACCCGTATGGCGCCGGCGGTAAACCGGCTGTTGCCGCCGGCCTCGTGTTCCGGCGAGCACTCCAGCATCACCACCTTTGCTCCTTGCTCCCGCGCTGCAAGCGCCGCGGCAAACGCGGCGTTGCCGGCGCCGACTATCAGGACGTCACAATCGGGCGAGGAGGTCATCGTTTTTGTAATGCTTATATGTGGTCATACAGGTCCGCCCCGATGTGCCGGGGAAGTGAACTTAACCGGACTCTTGTGAAACAAATTCAACAGTTATGATTATCATAGAGTGGACTTTAAGCTGTAGTCAGGGAGGGCATTTACGCCGGCTACTCAAGTCGTTTCAGTTGTTTATAAATTTCGTCATCATTGCGCTTGCCGGCGACAAGGACCAGTAACTCCTCGCCTTCAACCCGGTACACAATACGGTATTCCCCCACGTCCACGCGCCGGTTATCCTGTCGGCTGCCCCTTAATGCCTGGCTGTCGTGGGGTTTCGGATTGTTCAATAATGAGAATATCGTGCTGACCACCTGTTTGTATTGTTTGGGCGGCAGTGTTTTGACGAATCGCCCGGTCTGGCGGGATATCCTGAGAGTCAGGCTCATGCCCGGGTTTGCAGTAATTCCCTGACCTCTGAATCACTCATAAAGCCTTCTTGTTCGGCAGTTTGCGCTTGCAGGTCCCAGAACATGTCTTCCAGTTCGCAGAGCTGGTCATAACGGCGTTTGGACAGGACGACGCTGGTTACGCGGCCGGACTTCTCAACCACCACGGGCTCCACCTGGGCAGCCTCAAGGTAGCGTCCCAGACGATGCTTCAGTTCAGTTGCAGTCACATTCATTTTGGCTACCTGATTATTTCTTTAACATAGTCCACCGGCTATTTTAGCTGGTTTAGTCATTTTGGTCAATATTTCATTTCACATATCGTTATCTTATTTTTCCTCAACTGAGATGAATTCGGCTTTACCCTCTTCAATTTTTCTTTTTCTGTCAGCAAGAATATCCTGATGCCATTCAGGTGATTCAATTTCGGAAGTTTCATGGATGAGTGAATCCCAGATAGTCTCCATCGTTTGTAGACGCTCTGTCTTGCTTATCCTTGATATTGCAGTAATATTCATTCGTAGTTCCTCAAGTATCAAGATCAACTTAACCTGAGCTGACCAGATATTCTCTAATCTGACAGGATAGTAAACTATTTCAAACCCGTTTTATATTGGAAAATCAAGACCGGAAAGACAACACCGGGTGGGTTGAACCCATCTGCCATGTGTGAAGCAGTGTCCCTGAAAAATGATTACTGGTCCTGAAAATGGCTTATTTGACTTGCTATTCATGAAAAATGATTCTTTTTCGTGAATTTTGACTGTTACTTGGCTGAGATTGCCCTTTTTTTACGGTACGACCCCCTCCGGCAGGGAAACGATGTGGTCGTAAATGGCGCCGGGGCGGGTAAACCAGACTTTGTCGGCGTCGGGGTGGTTGGCGATGTGCAGCAGGATATCCCGCAGGCCGGCGAGCCGGTAAGGCTGGCCGGAAACGAAAGTGTGCAGGGCCAGGCTGAAGACCAGGGGTTGCCTGTTGCTCTGGCGCAGTTGCTCGTCGAAATGTGCAGTAACCATGCGGGTGAAATCATCTGCGGTATGACGGCGCGTCAGTTGCGCGGGGGAATCGTTGATTTCGATATGGTAGGGAATTGAAAGTACCGGGCCGGAGCGGGTGGTCATCCAGAAGGGCTGGTCGTCCGCGCACCAGTCCAGCAGGTAACGGTAACCGGCCTCCTTGAGCAGGTCGGGGGTATGCACACTCTCGGAAATCCAGGGGCCCATCCAGCCGGCGGGCGCCTGCCCCTCGTGGCGGCGAAACGTCTCGGTGGTCTCCCCGATCAGCAGGCGTTCTTCATGCTCCGAACAGGCAGCCTGTTCTTCGGAATTGGTGCGGCCGTGGCCGATGAACTCGTCCCCGCGAGTGCGGATGCGAGCCGGGATCTGGGGCGCGTAATCGTAAACGGCAACGTTCATCAGGTGGCAGGCCGGTAACCCAAGTTCGTCAAACAGGTCGAAAATGCGCCAGATGCCGACGCGCAGGCCGTAGTCCCGCCAGGAATAATTGCGTACGTCCGGTGGAGTGCCCGGGTGGGTCGGGGTATGGCCCAGTCCCTCCCCGAAACTGAAGTGTTCGATGTTCAGGGCGAAATAGACGGCCAGCCGCTTGCCGTCCGGCCAGTCGTAATCCGGTCGTTCGGAAATGGGAGAGTAGGCGTACCGGTTGTGGGTTTTAAGTTCCAAGCCGCTTGATCCGTTGAAATATGAACGACAGAATAATAGCGGAAAAATGAATAACCCGAAAATCACAACACACAGCGCGGCGCAGCAGCGCCAATACCGCGCCGCGGGTTTCTGGCAGGACAAGACCATTTTCCGGATCGTTCAGGAGCATGCCGATCGGGCGCCGGACCGCTTTGCCGTGCGTGATCGATACCGCCGCCTGACCTACCGGCAGCTTGTCTCGGCGGCGGAACGCCTGGCGATGGATTTGTCGGAAAACGGGGTCGAACCCGGCCGGCAGGTGGCGGTCTGGTTGCCGAACCGGCTGGAAACCGTGATTGCGTTGCTGGCCTGTTCAGGAAACCGCTATGTCTGTTGCCCGTCGTTACACCGCAATCATACGGTTGCGGAGATCATGCAGATACTGGATCGCTTTCAGGCCGCCGCGCTGATCAGCGAGAAGGGCTACGGTACGGGAGCGGACCAGTGCGACGCCGATGCCGGACTGGCGCGTTTGAAGCAGGCTCCCGTACACTATGCCCTGCAACCGTCCAGCGGAGATAACGCCGGAATCCCCCTTTTCGGTGATCATCTTGTGACGAATTCCTATCCGGGTGCTGCGGCAGGGCGGGCGGTTCCGGATCCCGATACCCTTGTCTACCTTGCCCTTACTTCCGGCACCACCGGCGAACCCAAAGGCGTCATGCACAGTGACAACACCTTGCTGGCCAATGCCCGCGCCATTGCCGCGGACTGGCATTTCAGCCCGGCTTCAGTCATTTATACATTGAGTCCGTTAAGCCATAACCTGGGTTTCGGCGCCATGGTCACTGCGCTCTACAGCGGTGCTGAAATCGTGCTGAGTCAGCTTGCCCCGGGTGAATCCCTGGTGGACGACCTGCTCGGGACCGGGGCAACGTTCATCTACGGCGTGCCGGCCCACGCCATCGACCTGTTGAAGGAACTAAGGGAAACCGGGACAGAGGCTCCCAAAAACATCTCAGGTTTTCGCATATCCGGCGCACAGGTGCCCGGTAATGTCGCAGCGGAGTTACTGGAATACGGTATCATGCCACAAACCGGGTACGGCATGACGGAGGCCCATTCCCACAATTACACCCTGCCCGGCGATGCCCCTGAGCGGATTATCGGGACGGCAGGACGGACCTGTCCCGGCTACCGGATCAAAATCTGGTCCCTGGATAATAAAGACGTGGAATTGGGCGCCGGTGAGATCGGTCAGATTGGTGGCAAGGGCGCCAGCCTGATGCTGGGCTATTATGGGGATGAAGCAACGACCGCAAGCTCACTCAATTCGGACGGCTGGTTTATGACCGGTGATATCGGCAGCCTGGATGAAGATGGTTACCTGCATATCAAGGGCCGTATCAAGGACGTGATCATTCGGGGCGGCCACAACATCTACCCGGCCCGGATAGAACAGCTTGCCGCGCGCCACCCTGATGTTGATAAGGTCGCCGCCATACCGTTCCCGGACGAGCGCCTGGGTGAAAAGGTATGCCTGGTGATTAAACCGGCTAATGGGACGAATCCTGATGCGAGACAAATCCTCAAACACCTTGAAGCTGAGGGGCTGTCAAAATACGACATGCCCGAATACCTGGTCGAGATCGATGACATGCCCATGACCCCGGGCGGCAAGGTGAGCAAGCGCGATCTGCTCGCCTTAATGAATGCAGGCCGGGTCAATCCGCAACCGGTCAGGAGATAAGGGTTATGCAGGCAGTGATTGTCAGTGAATTTGGAGATATTGAAGCGACCGGACTCGGTAATATGCCGAAACCGTCAGCGGGGCCCGGAGAAGTACTCGTCAGCATCAAGGCGGTTGCGGTTAATTACGTGGATCTGCTGGTGATAGCGGGGAGATACCAGTTCCGTCCGGAGTGCCCTTTTGTGCCCGGGAAAGCCCCTGCCGGGGTGGTGGAAGCGGTGGGTGATGATGTGGACGAGTTCAAAGTCGGTGATCGGGTCCTGGCCATGGCGGAGGAGGGCGGTTATGCGGAACAGGTCACGGCGCCTGCTGACCAGTGTTATCGTCTTCCCGCCTCCATGTCTTTCGCCGATGCCGCGGCAATGGCGCTGGTTTATGACACGGCCTGGGTGGCCCTGCGTGACAGGGCGCGTGCCCGTGAAGGGGAGGTTGCCCTCATACTTGGCGCTTCGGGCGGGGTGGGTCATGCGGCGCTGCAACTTGCGCACGCCATGGGTGTACGCACGCTGGCGGGCGTAGCCAGGCCGGAAAAAGCCGGATTGGTACTCGATGCCGGAGCCGAAGCGGTGATCGATCTCAGCGTCACCGACCTGCGTGAAGAACTGCGGCGGCAGGTCCATGCGGCCAACCGGGGACGGGGCGCCGATGTCATCCTGGACCCCCTGGGTGGCGATATATTCGACGCGGCACTACGCGCCCTTGCATGGCGCGGCAGGATGGTGGTCATCGGCTTTGCCGCCGGCCGCATTCCCGTCATCAAGGCCAATTACCTGCTGTTGAAAAATATCGAGGTGAGCGGGTTACAGGTAAGCGATTACCGCAAACATACGCCGGACATGATGCAGGAATGCTTTACCGAAATATTCTCGCTGTATGAGGCAGAAAAGATCAAACCGGCTCCAATAACACGGGTTCCGTTGGAAGATTACCGCTCAGCGCTGATCCAGGTACGAGACCGCACTGCCCATGGCCGGCTCGTACTTGATATTTAAGGAACCTCTGATTAAGTCTCAGAGTTTCCTTAAGTTGAGAAAACGCTCTCCAGGTCGGTGAGTAACTGATTGACATGGTCCTCCGTCGTATCCCAGGAACACATCAGGCGCGCCCCTGTTTCACCGATAACGATGTGATAAATCCAGCCTTTCTCCCGCATTGACCGGTGGACGGCTTCGGGCAGGTTCACGAATACGGCATTGCTTTCCACCGGCGCCAACAGTTCGGCCCCGGCAAACTGTTCCAGTCCCGCCGACAGCAGGGCTGCGCACCGGTTTGCATGGCGCGCATGTTTCAACCAGGCATCGTTTTCCAGCAGTCCCACCCAGGGCGCGCAGAGAAAGCGCATCTTGGATGCCACGTGGCCGGCCTGTTTGCAGCGGTGGCCGAATTCATCGGACAGGGACTTGTCGAAGAAGACAATGGCTTCCCCGACCGGCAAGGCCAGCTTTGTCGCGCCGAAAGAGAGGACATCGACCCCCGCCTGCCAGGTGACCTCCTTCGGCGTTGCTCCCAGGGCCGCCACGGCGTTGGCAAACCTGGCCCCGTCCATGTGGAAGTGCAGATCGTTGTCACCTGCCACCTTGCCGATGGCGTTGATCTCATCGACCGTGTAAACGGTACCCGTTTCCGTCGATTGCGTAATGGACACCGCTTTGTGTATCTGGTAGTGGAAATCGTAGGGTTGTTGCAAAACACGTTCAATTTCATCAGGCGTAATCTTCCCGGCATCCCCGTGCAGAACTTCCATCCCGGTGCCGCCGGAGAAAAAAGCCGGACCACCGCACTCGGCGGTGGCGATATGGGAAAGCCGGTGGCAGATAATCTTGTGCTGCGGGCGGCAAATGCCGGCCAGGGCCAGGGAATTGGCTGCCGTGCCGGTGAAGACGAAATACACGTCACAGTCCGTTTCGAACAGTGCGCGGATGCAGTCCGAGGCCCTGGCGGTCCATTCATCCTCGCCGTAAGCGGCGGCAAAGCCCCGGTTGGCAGCGGCCAGGGCATCCCAGGCCTCGGGTATTATCCCGGCGGTATTATCGCTTGCAAAATGGTATTTCGGTTTCATGTGTAGTGCGCCCGGATCGATTGGTCATACGGACTCTGCAAAATACCCCGCTCAGTGATGATGCCCGTAATCAGGTCGTTGGGCGTGACGTCGAAGGCGGGGTTGCCGGCCTTCACGTTTTCGGGCGCGGTGCGGTGTCCGCCCCAGTGGGTAACCTCGTCCGGCGCCCGTTCCTCGATGGGGATATCCGCGCCGCTGGCCGCATCCAGGTCAATGCTCGAGTAGGGAATGGCGACGTAGAACGGGATGTTGAAATGGCGCGCCAGGACGGCAAGCCCCAGGGTGCCGATCTTGTTGGCGGCATCGCCGTTCGCGGCAACCCGGTCAGAACCGGTGATGACCAGGTCGACCCGGCCCTGCGCCATCATGGTGGCGGCCATGTTGTCGCAGATCAGGGTAACGTCGATGCCTGCCTGCAGCAGTTCCCACGACGTCAGGCGCGCCCCTTGCAGCAGGGGCCGCGTCTCGTCCACGAACACGCTGAAATCGATACCGTCCCGGTGGGCCAGATACATGGGCGCGGTGGCCGTTCCCAGTTCGGATGTGGCCAGTTGACCGGCATTGCAATGGGTGAGGATGCCCATGCCCTGCGTGATCAACGGTTTGCCGGCCGCGCCGATATCACGGCACAGCCGGCGGTCTTCATCATGGATGCGGATTGCTTCCGCGAGCAGTTCCGCGTGTATCTCTTCCGGGCCGGCGCCGGTC
>CAYOEQ010000003.1:0-45763 GCA_964402775.1 uncultured Enterobacteriaceae bacterium | reverse complement strand
TAACTTGTCAGATTAATTCAAACGTTGCGTTGCACAAATGTTACCGCACCGGCAGAGTCAGTGTGGGCCCGCTTGACTGTCTTTGCCCGGCCTGCAAGTCAAAGAGTTGGCGCAACAACATGAAGGTGGCTTTGGAGTCCTTGTTTTTGTCTTCAATATAAAACCAGTGCCCCCGGTAGCGGGTGGCGATGTAAGCATCTTCAGGCTGCTCCTTGCTGGTCTTGACCTCGAACAGACGTCCTGCGGGCGTTTCGCTCCAGTCGAATGTTCCCCCATCTTTGGCCTCGGTAACCGTTACCAGTTCCCCAAAGTGGCGGGATGGGTGCGCTCCAGGGCCTGGGGGCCGAACGCCGACTGGCAGCCGGAGAGCAGGGCCGCCAGTGCCAGGACCGGAACAATGCGGAAGTGCCGATAGCGCGTATTCATACCGGCGGGCAGTTTACCGGATAGCGATGCCAACATGAAGAAAATCTTGAACCTTCGAAGCCGGTGGAGGACAATACCAGCGAGCGGGCTATTACCCTGCCCAGGTACCTGTACTCCGCGTTGAAACGCCTGCGCAGGTTATCGGATATTGTAACGGAGAGAACAACATGAGCTGGCAACACCGGATATTACGGGTCAACCTGACCGAACTGAACTGCACCATCGAGCCTTTGAACGAGGAGTGGGCGCAATCCTACCTCGGGCAGCGGGGTCTTGGTACTAAATACCTGTTTGAAGAGATCGACCCCGCGGTCGACCCGTTGTCTCCTGAAAATAAAGTAATCTTCGCCACCGGGCCGTTGACCGGCACCATGGCCTCCACCGGCGGGCGCTATTCGGTCATCACCAAGGGCGCGTTGACCAATGCCATCGCCTGTTCCAATTCCGGCGGCCAGTTCGGCGCCGAACTGAAGCTGGCCGGCTACGACCTGCTGATCCTGGAAGGCAGGGCGCCGGAGCCCGTTTACCTGCATATCGAAAACGAGAACGCCCGCCTGCTGCCTGCAGGACACTTGTGGGGCAGGACCGTTTGGGAAACGGAAGAGATCATCAAGCACGCTCACCAGGACCCGCTGATCCACCTGGCCTCGGTCGGGCCCAGCGCCGAATACGGTTGCCGCTTCGCCTGCGTGGTCAACGACATGCACCGGGCCGCGGGCCGCTCCGGCGTGGGCGCGGTAATGGCGTCGAAACACCTGAAATCCATTGCCGTAAGAGGCACCAAAGGGCTCAGCGTGGCGGACCCGGAAGCCTTCATGCGGGTAGCGCAGAGCACGGCACAGGCCATGCGGGAAGACGCCGGACGCAAGGGACTGACCGGGCAGGGCACCATCGCCATGATGGATACCACCAATGTCTATGGCACACTGCCCACCCGGAATTTCCGTGAGGTCCAGTTTGAAGGCGCCGACAAGATAAACCTGGGCGCGATGCAAACCCCCAAGGAGAACGGCCACGTCAACCTCGTTACCAACAGCGCCTGTTTCGGCTGCACCATCGGCTGCGGGCGGGTCTGCCACATCGACCCGGAACATTTTACCGTAAGGGACAAACCGCAGTATCACGGCGCGTCCGGCGGACTCGAATACGAAACGGCCTATGCCCTGGGTTCCGCCGCAGGGGTGGCCGACATCGACGCCGCCACCTATTGCGGTTTCCTGTGCAACGAATACGGCATGGACCCGATTTCCCTGGGCGGTTCCATTTCTGCGGCGATGGAATTGTTCGATATCGGCGCGATCGATGAATCGGTGACCGGCGGCATCAAGCTGGAATTCGGTTCCGCCGAGGCTTTCTGCGCAATGACGGAGGCCGTTGCCAGGGGTGAAGGGTTCGGGCGGGACGTCGGTATGGGCTCGAAGCGGCTGTGCGAGAAGTACGGCCATCCCGAACTTTCCATGTCGGTCAAGGGCCAGGAATTCGCCGCCTACGACGGGCGCGGCATGCAGGGCATGGGCCTGGGTTATGCCACCAGCAACCGGGGCGCGTGCCACCTGCGGGCCAGCCCTTTCGAGGACGATTTCACGACCCTGGAAACCGCCGGCAAGGCGCAGGTGGTCAAGGAATCCCAGGACTATATCGCTGCGGCCGATTCCAGCGGGTTATGCCTGTTCTCGGGTTTCGCCGGTTTTTCCGAGCAGCTGGTCGCCGACCACATCAATGCCGCCTGTACCGGGGACTGGGACCTGAAGCGTCTGCAGCAGACCGGGGAACGCATCTGGAACCTGGAACGGCAGTTCAACCTGGCTGCCGGCCTGACCGGCAAGGACGATACCCTGCCGCCCAGGATCCTGACGGAACCGGCGCCGAGCGGCGTCGGCAAGGGGCATGTATGCCGGCTGGACGAGATGCTGCCGAAATATTATGAACTGCGCGGCTGGAGCGAGACCGGCGTACCCGCTCCGGAAACCCTGGAACGGCTGGGACTTTCCTAGTCCGTTACGGCAACGCCGATACCGTCCAGCGTCATGGTTGTAACCGGATTGGCGCTTCCACCGCGCAATGCCGGCACTGGTTGTCGTGAGTACACTTTTCCTTGGCATGCCTGACGATCAGCGCATGGTATTCGTTATACAGCCTGTGATCACGAGGGAGACAGGTTTCGAACATCTGCCGCAAGGTTTCATAATCCTCCGCGCCCCCAGCCAGACCAAGCTCTTTCAACAGGCGACGGGTATAGCTGTCTATGACAAACACGGGACGATAAAGTGCATAAAGCAAAATATCATCAGCCGTTTCAGGGCCGATGCCGTTTATCGACAACAGAGACTGTCTCAGCCTGCCGGTATCCCATTTTGACAGCGCATCCAGGCCGCCTTCTGATCGCAGCCAGCCGCACAGGTTCTTCAGACGTTTGGCCTTTACGTTGAAAAATCCGGAGGATCGGATCAGTTCAGCCAACTCATCCTGAGACAGTGCGGCAATACGATCCAAATCCAGATTGCCCGTTGCCTGCAACCTCGTGATTGCCCTCTCGACATTCTTCCAACTGGTGTTCTGGGTCAGCACCGCGCCGACGACCACCTCGAATGCGGATTCCGCCGGCCACCAGCGCTGCGGACCGTAAGCGTCCAGCAGACGATCGTACAGTTCGGTCAATTTGTCGCAGCGGTTCATTTGTTATATTTTAACCAGCAGAAACCGCCAGGGACAGATTTACAAATCTGTCCCCGATTACCGGATATCCTGTAAATCCATGTTAAACACGACTTATGTCGGACGTTTCGCCCCGACTCCCAGCGGCCCGCTCCATTTCGGGTCCATCGTAGCGGCGCTGGCAAGTTTTCTTGACGCCCGCCATAACGGCGGTAAATGGCTGTTGAGGACAGAAAATAAGTGGCATAGTCGCCGATTTTGTGCCCACGGTGGCTAAACGGTTCATCTACGGTCCAAGCACACCTATCGGTATGACTGCAACTCCATCCTCGCGTCGGTATCCATAGCCGGAGCTTACTATCACGCCAAGAGTCTTCGGCTCTCCGCATTTGTCCAAGTTAAGACGATCGCGAAATTTCCGCAAAGCCGCGGCGGCTTCGTCAACCTGGCCAGATCCCAGCTTGACCTCAAATGCACACCAGTCTCCGTCTCTGCGTTGCACGACTGCATCTACTTCAAGACCGGTGTTGTCGCGGTAGTGATAGACATCAGCGTCGGCCGCGCTCGCGTAAATGTTGAGTTCTCTGAAGACCAAGGATTCAAACAGTTGACCCAGCAGGTTCAGGTCCTGTAACAGGCGTTCCAGATTTGCCCGTAGTGCTGCAACCGCCAGGGACGGGTCTACGAAATGCCGTTTGACTGATTTACGCTGGGAGGCCTTGGAACGCAAGTGTGTCGGCCATGCCGGTTGTTCCTCGCAAACCATGAGCCGTACCAAAGCTGACAGGTAGTCCCGAACGGTATCATTGTTGAGTGGACCATCCGCGCCGCCAGCATCGGCAGCTATTGTTCGGGCACTGACCTCAGTGGCCACGCTACGCGCCAGTGAACGTATAACCCTGGTCACTTTTTCAGGGTCTCGCCGGATACCGTCCACTCGACTGATATCAAGTCTTTGTATCTCCTCCAAGTAGTCCCGCTGCGCTCTCAGACAGGCTTTGAGTTTCAGGTTCAGGTTACCGGGCCAACCGCCCCGACACAACTGTTCGGTAATATCGCCAAGCTTATGTCCCGGATCTGTACTGCCTGAAAAGTGCCCGGCAAACAGATCGAGCAGGGATATTTCAGCAGAAGAAAACCCTGTTTCAGCCAGACTCATCGTGCGTAGCCGGAGACGTGAAATCCTGCCCGCGCCGGTATGACGCGTAATGTCATCGGCAGGCACAGCTGAACCGGTGAGTATGAACTGTCCTGTCTGCTGACGTTGATCGGCCATTCGCCGAACATGATTCCAGATGACAGGTTCGACCTGCCATTCATCAATCAACCTAGGTGTATCCCCTGCAAGTACCAGTGCAGGATCAACGGCTATGGCGCGGCGCGCATTCTCATCGACGTCCAGCAGGACCTCGCTTTGGGCGACTTGTTTTGCCATAGCTGTTTTACCGCAGGCCTTGGGACCTTCAATGACGACAACGCCGGCCGATTTCAGGCGCTCAGTAAGTTCAATATCTGCAATTCTGGAGTAATACACGTTTTTTCTCCTGGGATGTCAATCTGGCCGTTACGCAACCCATGACCTGATACGCGCCTTGTAATCGGATATTTGTAACGATAATAACAGGTAATATGTAACGATTTCAACCGCTAATTTGTAATGATTTCAACCGGGCATTTGTAACGAATTTATACTGAGAGAACTGACAACATTTCTTTTACTCCTTCTCCGAAGCTGCCAAAATAATGTATATCTCATTATTTGCAGCAGAATCACATGCGCGTAATCATAATCGGCGGCGGCGTGACCGGAGTCACGACCGCTTACTACATGCAGCAATACGGAGCTGATGTCACAGTCCTGGAACGGAGTCACGGCGCAGGACTTGAAACCAGTTTCGGCAACGGCGGCGGTCTGACTGCAAGCGTTGTCGAACCGTGGAATGAGCCGGGAATTCACAAGGTGTTGCTGCAATCCCTGGGCAGGAAAGACTCGCCCATACTGTTGCGGCTGACTGCCATCCCCGGGATGATGTCGTGGGGCATCCGGTTTTTACGGGAGTCGCGTAAAGATCGATTTATCCGCAACATCAAACGTAATTACGTTCTGGCCAGCTACTCTCTGGATCTCATGAAACAGATTCGGGAAGAGACCGGAATCCGGTACAGGCTTGCCGATACGGGTACATTGCTGATCTACCGCGATCGGGCTTCCCTGGACAGCGCTATTGCGCATTACAGATTCCTGGGCGAAGAGTATGGCGTGGAGCACAGGATACTGGATGTTCATGAGTTGATCGTCCTGGAACCTTCCCTGCAACGGGTCAGGGACAGGCTCGCAGGAGGAATACTCTTTCCGGATGACGAGGCCGGTGACTGCCATATTTTCTGCAGGAACCTCGCTGAAATACTGCAAAACAGGAAAGTACAGTTTCGCTACAACGTCAACGTTGCGAAAATAATCCGGCGCAACGGATCATTCAACGTCGAACTGGCAGACGGCGAAATGCTGAAGACGGATGCGGTTATCGTCGCGGCCGGCCCTTACAGTCCGAAGCTCACGGCCCCGCTGGGCATCCGGCTTCCCGTTTACCCGGTCAAAGGTTATTCCCTGACGATTCCCATGGAAGGCTGGACCAACAGGCCGCGCTACGTGATAGGCGACATGAATCTGCACGCGGTGGCCAATCCCCTGGGGGGAGAAGTCTTGCGGGTAGCCGGCACTGCGGAGTTCACAGGGTTCGACAAGACTGTTCCTGCCGAGCGGACGGCAAACCTGGTCGGGCTTGTGGAGGCCATTTTTCCTGAATTTGCAGAGATCATGGACCGGGATGCGCTCAATCCCTGGGCAGGTTTACGACCGATGAGCTGCGACGGCGTACCCATTCTCGGAACAACCCCGGTTGAGGGACTGTTCCTGAATACCGGCCACGGCCACCTGGGCTGGACCACGGCAGCCGCATCGGGCCGGACCCTGGCGGACACCATCATGGGGCGCTCGCCGGAAGTGGACATAACCCCTTATTCGGTGGACAGGTTTTAATGCCGGCTTGATTAGAACTTGTCAGTCAACATGTGTATAGTAATTTGGCTATCCTGATGACGGGAAACATACATGCACGCGCAAGTCGAACCACTGCATAAACTGGTCCCGGTAACTTCCCACTGGGGAAATTACCTGGCCGAGGTCGCCGGCGACAGGCTGGTGGCGATCCACCCCTACGCCACCGACCCGGACCCTACGCCTATCGGCCAGTCGCTTCTGAATGCCCAGGATGAGAACGTCCGCGTTCTCCGGCCGATGATCAGGCAGGGGTACCTGGAAAAACGCCACGACAGCGATGGCGCGCAGCGCGGCATTGAACCGTTTGTCCCGGTGTCATGGGACACGGCGCTGGACGTGGCAGCCGATGCCCTGCAACGGGTCAGGCAGGAGTTCGGCAATGCATCGATATACGGCGGCTCCTACGGCTGGGCCAGCGCCGGGCGTTTTCACCACGCCAACAGCCAGGTGCACCGTTTCCTCAATGTCACAGGAGGCTATACCCGCTCAATCAACTCTTATTCCACTTCCGCTGCGGAAGTGATAATGCCTCACGCGCTGGGCATTGGTTTTGCAGACCTGATGATGCAGGCGCCCACCGTTGAGGATATCGCAAAACACACCCGGCTGGTCGTGTGTTTCGGCGGCATCGCCATGAAGAATACCCAGATCATGGCGGGCGGCCTGGGCGCGCACACGGCCAGGGACCAGTTACAGGATCTGAAACAGGCCGGGGTCAGGTTCGTGAACGTCAGTCCGGTCAAGGACGACATGGCGGATTACCTCGACGCAGAGTGGTGGCCGTGCCGGCCCAACAGCGACGTCGCCGTCATGCTGGGGATGGCCCATACCCTGGTGGTGAACAACCTCCATGACCGTCATTTTCTCGACACTTACTGCACGGGGTTTGAGCGCTTTCTCCCCTACCTGACGGGCGAAGAGGACGGCATCGCCAAAGATGCCCGGTGGGCGGCGCAACTGGCCGGGATACCGGCGCAAAACATCGAGGAAACCGCAAGACAAATGGCTGCGCAACGTTGCCTGATCGGCATAAGCTGGTCGTTGCAGCGCAGTGAGTTTGGCGAGCAGTCTTACTGGATGGCGACTCTATTGAGCGCCCTGCTGGGTTACGTGGGCCTGCCCGGCGCCGGTGTCGCCTATGGTTACGGTTCCGTCCACAATATCGGTTTTGCCGGCCGGCGCCTGCCGCAATTCAAGATAGCCGCGTTGCCGCAGGGAAAAAATGCCGTGAAAACGTTTATCCCGGTGGCCAGGATTGCCGATATGCTGTTGAATCCGGGCGGGCGGTTTGACTATAACGGGCAGAGCCTGACCTACCCGGACATCCGGCTGATCTACTGGGCGGGTGGTAACCCCTTCCACCATCACCAGGATTTGAACCGTTTGCGCCGCGCCTGGGCTAAGCCGGAAACCATCATCGTCAACGAGCCGTTCTGGACGGCTACCGCCCGGCATGCCGACATCGTGTTTCCATCGACCACTCCCCTGGAACGCAATGACGTCAGCATCAATCCATACGATTTCCATCTTGCCCCCATGCCCCGCGCCTTGCCGCCTCTCGGCCGGTCGAAAAGCGACTATGACATCTTCGCCGGCCTGGCAGAGCGGTTGGGTTCGGAGCAGGAATTTACCGAGGGCAGGGACGAGATGGACTGGGTGAGACACCTGTATGACAAAACCAGGGAAGCGGCGGCAGGCCTGCATGTGTCCTTGCCTGAATTTGATGAATTCTGGCGCGGCCGCCAGATTTCGGTGGAGGAACAGACACCGGATCGCGTGTATACCCTGGAGAAATTCCGTGCAGATCCGGAAACAAACCCGTTACGAACACCATCGGGCAGGATTGAACTGTATTCGGAAAAGGTCGCCGGCTTCAACTACGATGATTGCGCCGGTCATCCGAGGTGGTACGACAAACAGGAATGGCTGGGCGCTGAACGGGCTACGGATTATCCTCTGCATTTAATCTCCAACCAGCCGAAGACCCGGCTGCACAGCCAGTACGACCATGGCGTCACCAGCCGCAACGCCAAACTCAAGGGGCGTGCGCCGGCCAGGATGAACCCGGGTGATGCGGCGAAACGAAATATCACGGATGGTGACGTCATCCGGCTGTTTAACGATCGGGGCGCCTGCCTGGCCGGGGTCATCCTCACGGAAAACCTGATGCCGGGCGTGATAGAACTGGAAACCGGGGCCTGGTACGACCCGCAGGACCCGTCCGACCCGATGTCGCTGGAGGTACACGGCAACCCCAATGCCTTGACGCGCGACGCCGGCACATCGAAGCTGGCCCAGGGACCGTCCGCACACAGTTGCCTGGTTGAGGTGGAGAAATATACCGGCGAACTGCCTGAAATCCGGGTGTTTTCGCAACCAGATACAATCAGCCATTCTGACTGAAGCAGGCAGGATGAACACCTACGTTCGTCATGCCGGGCTTGACCCGGTATCCAGTAAGATAATGTCGCAGGAGTTAACCGATGAATGAGCAAATCGTAATCGCGGGCATGGCCCGTACACCACAGGGCGGACTGCAGGGCGACCTGTCAAGCGTGCCCGCCCCGCAGCTGGGCGCCGTTGCCATCAAGGCTGCGCTGGACAGGGCGGGAATTAACCCGGCGGAAGTGGACGAAACCATAATGGGTTGCGTGCTGCCGGCCGGCCTGCGCCAGGCGCCGGCGCGCCAGGCATCCATGGGCGCCGGTATCCCGGCCGGCACGGGTTGCACTACCGTGAACAAGATGTGCGGTTCGGCCATGAAAGCCGTGATGTTGGGTTTTGACGCAATCCGGGCAGGCTCGGCCGACTGTATCGTCGCGGGAGGCATGGAGAGCATGAGCAATGCGCCGTACCTGGTGCTCAAGGCGCGCAGCGGTCTGCGCCTGGGACACGGGGAGATGGTGGATCACATGTTCTTTGACGGCCTGGAAGACGCCTACGACCAGGGGAAGTTGATGGGATCATTCGCGGAAGACTGCGCGGGCAAATACGGTTTTACCCGGGAGATGCAGGATGCATACGCCATCGAGTCGCTGACGCGTGCGCAAACCGCCATCAGTGAGGGGAAATTCAGGGAAGAAATCGAACCGGTCGTGGTTAAAACGCGTAAAGGCGAAACCACAGTTGATACCGACGAGCAACCGGGCAAGGCGCGGATCGACAAAATTCCCACACTGAAACCGGCATTCGCCAAAAACGGCACCGTGACGCCCGCAAATTCCAGTTCCATATCGGACGGTGCGGCGGCCGTGGTTCTGCTCAGGGAAAGTGACGCAGCATCCCGCGGCTTGACGCCGTTGGCAGTCCTGCACGCACATTCCACACATGCCCAGGAACCCGGTTGGTTTACCACGGCGCCGGTAGGTGCAATCAAGAAAGTACTGGAAAAAACCGGCTGGACGGTGGACGACGTCGATCTGTTTGAAGTGAACGAGGCTTTTGCCGTCGTCGCCATGGCGGCCATGCATGATCTACGGATTCCCCATGACAGGCTGAACGTGAACGGCGGCGCCTGCGCCCTGGGCCATCCCGTAGGCGCATCCGGCGCCAGGATTATGGTGACATTGATTGCCGCCCTGAAGGACCGCGGGTTAAAGCGCGGCGTGGCCGGCCTGTGCATCGGCGGTGGCGAAGCCACGGCGGTGGCCCTGGAACTGCTTTAACAGCCAGTTTGGGGACGGATTTAAATCCGTCCCCGCGTTGATGGAACAACTTAATCTGCGTTAATCTGCGTAATCTGCGGATTGAAATACTGCACTGACAACCCTCCGACAATCAGCGCCAGCCCAATGACCGTCGTCACGGCAATCTCTTCACCGAGGATCCGGCTGATGAAGACAAGCGACAGAAATGGAGAGAGAAATATCAGCGTGCTGACTTTTGCGGCAGCTTCCGATCGTTGCAGCGCGGCGAGCCACAGGATATAGGTAACTCCCATTTCAAACAGTCCCACGTAGACTCCCGCCAGGATGCCGTTAATTCCAACGTAGGATACATCAGACCAGAACCAGCAGGCGGCCGCGATGAACGGAATGCTGAACAGGAAACTGACGAACAGGCCGAATACGGGATCGACAGGGTCTTTTGTCTTGAGCAACCAGTAAAACGCCCAGATAATCGTGCTGCCCAGGGCCAGCAGGATACCTGCGCTGCTTAAGTCCCCCGCCGGTAACTGCGCGCCGCTGAAACAGATCACCAGGACACCGGAATAACAGATGACGGTAGCGCCGTAATCGGAACGGGTGATCCTGTGCTTCAGGATTGGTACTGACAGCAGCATCAGCGTTATCGCCCAGGTGTAGTTCAACGCCAGGGCCACCTGCGCAGGCAACAGGTCGTAAGCCTTGAACAGGACCAGGTAGTAACAAAACGGGTTCAGTATGCCAAGGTACGCCAGCCGGAGATAATCCCGCCTGCCCGTACGTAACAGCAGCGGCGTCCTGCCGGTTGCGAGGACAATGATAAACAGGCACAAGGTTGCCGTTACGCTTGCAACCAGAAGCAGCTGAAATACATCCAGGTAACGCAGGGAAATCTTGAACGCGGTCGCAACCGTTGACCACAGTAATACCGCGCTCAGCGCAAACAAATAAGCCTTGTGCTGCCTTGTCAGCGCCATTTAAAGAACTGCTCCCGCTAATTTATGATATCGAAAGTGTACCAGCAGTTACCGTCTGCATATACAACAGTTTCCTGCATCTATAGTAAACTATAGACGTGACACATTGAGAAACATCCACCATGGCTACAACTGCACGAATGCTGACCGAAGAACCCATCCTGCTGACCGGGACAAACGCCGGTATAGCGACCTTGACCCTGAACCGGCCGCGCCAGTACAACGCCTTGTCCGAAGACATGCTGGTCGCCCTTCAATCAGCCCTGGATGATATCGCCGGGGATGAAACCATCCGGGTTGTGGTGATTGCGGCTAACGGCAAGGCTTTTTGTGCGGGACATGACCTGAAGGAAATGCGTTCCAGCGAGGACCGGGCCTATCACCAGGCACTGTTTGACCGCTGTGGAACGATGATGCAGACCATCAATCAACTGCCGCAGCCGGTCATCGCCAGGGTGCAGGGCATTGCCACCGCCGCGGGCTGCCAACTGGTGGCGCAGTGCGACCTCGCCGTTGCCGCGGACAGCGCCCGCTTTGCCGTATCCGGTATCAACGTCGGCTTGTTCTGCTCTACGCCGGCGGTGCCCCTGAGCCGCAACATGCACCGCAAACAGGCCATGCAGATGCTGTTGACGGGTGACTTCATAGATGCGCAGACGGCAAAACAATTCGGCCTGGTCAATGAGGTGACATCCCCGGAGGAACTGGATGAGGCGGTAGTGTCACTGGCGCAGAAAATCACCGGCAAGTCCCCCCTGGCCGTCGGCCTGGGCAAGAAGATGTTTTACCGGCAGGCGAACATGGACCTTAGCGCCGCCTACCAGTTTGCCGGTGAACGCATGACCTGCAACATGGACAGTGAAGATGCCCGGGAAGGCATAGACGCCTTTATCGAAAAACGCAAGCCGGCGTGGACCGGAAGGTGAACGTGGAGTAACCAGATTTATCCCGAAAATACAACCAGTTACGGCAATACTGTTGTCAGTATATTCCAGGCGATAGAATCCTACGGCGTGGATGGGCACGCCATACTGAGCGACGCCGGCCTGGACCTGCACCAGGTGAGCCAGCCTCTTTACCGGGTGCCCGGTGAAGCCCTGGCCCACCTGGTTATGACTGCAGAGGCCGTTACCGGCGATCCCTGTTTCTGCTTCAGGGTGGCGAGCTATATCCATCCCACCACTTACGGCGCCCTGGGCTTTGCCCTGTACTCAAGCAGTAATATCCGTGCATTCTGCCATCGCCTGTCACGGTTTCATTCTTTTATCACTACAAACCATGATTGCATTTTCGATGAAGCGGGCAAGGAGCCAAGACTGCTGATCAAGCCGGCCGATACCGCGATTGATCAGCTTGTCTACCGCTCCCTGGTTTCCGGTTACATGGCAGTCATGGTGCATTTCCTGCGGGAGATCAGCAGCCCGGATTTTCATCCTTTCAGGGTAGACATCGCCTGCGAGGCGCCGGAAGGTTGTGAGCAGGTTTACCGGGATTACTTCCAAACGGAAGTGGTCTTTTCGACCGCGGATTACGCACTGGTCTTCAATATGGATGATATAGACAAGCCGTTTCCCGCGGCAAACGTGGAACTGGCGCGGCAAAATGACCAGATTGTCATGAAAATGCTCGCTGATACGGTAAAGGGAGACCTGGTAATGCAGGTCAGGTCCAAGCTGGTGGAATTATTGCCTTCGGGAGAGTGCAGCAAGGAAGACGTTGCCAGGGGGTTGTACATGAGTGTGCGCACGTTGCACAACAAGCTGGAACGGCTGGATTCCAGTTACCAGCAAGTCCTGGATGATACCCGGAAGGAACTGGCCGAGCAGTACATGCAGCAACAGCAACGTTCGATAAGCGAGGTCGCTTACCTGCTCGGATTTTCCGATTGCAGCAATTTCTCACGCGCTTTCAAACGCTGGACGGGTGAGTCGCCAAGCGAGTTCCGTTCCGGCAAAATAGCCGGTTCGTTCGCCTCGGGAGGCTGATAAATGTTTATTTCGAAATTCTCAACCAATCTGGTCAGGCTTGTGGCTGTTGTACTGATGGTTTCAGGATGTGTTGTTTACGCCGGCGAACCACCGTCAAAAATCTACATTACGGGCGTCGATATCTTTGACGGCAGTAATGAGAACCTGCACAGGAACATGAACGTGCTGGTGGAAGGCAACCTGGTAAAAAAAATCTCTGCCGGCGAGATTAATGACGTGCCGTCCGCAGCGGTTGTCATCAATGGCGCAGGCCGGGTCATGGTGCCCGGGTTGATCGATACCCACAGCCACCTGTCCCTGACAGGCAGTCCTGGTGAAATGCGGGACTGGAGTTGGGAGCGCATAGGCGTTTTGATGGGGAAACGGGCAGAAACCACGTTGATGTGGGGCTTCACGACCGTGCGCGACCTGGGCGGCCCGGTCATGGGCCTGAAGCAGAATATCGATGAGGGGCTGGTGCCCGGTCCGCGCATATTCCCCTCACTGGCATTTATCACCCAGACCGGCGGCCACGGCGATTTCCGCGCCTGGACCGACCCGCACCCGCGCTGGTTTGACGAGACGGCCAACTGGGAAAGACTGGGTTATTACCGGCTTGCCGACGGCGTCCCGGATGTGCTGGCATCGGTCAGGGAGAACCTGTCCAGGGGCGCGACCCAGATCAAGCTCATGGGCAGTGGCGGTGTGGGTTCCGAGTACGACCCCGTCGATTCCGTCCAGTACACGCTGGAAGAACAACAGGCAGCCGTCCGCGCGGCGGAAGACTGGGACACTTATGTCGCCGCACACCTGCACAACGGCCCGGCAATCAAACGCGCATTACAGGCAGGATTGAAAAGTATCGACCACGGCTTCGGCATTGACGAGGAAGGCATGAAAATGCTGGTGTCCCGGGGCGCTTTCCTGAATACGCATTTTGCCTGGAACCAAATGGTGCTGGAAGTGGATTTCCTCAACGAATTTCAACTGGCCAAGGCCCGCGAGGTCGTCTCCTGGTCTGACAACATGGTCAGGCTGGCAAAAAAATACCAGCCGAAGATGACCTATTGCGTCGATGCCTTCGGTTCCGAGGAATTGTTCAACGCCCTGTATGCCATGGAGTTCAGGGCCCGGTCCGAACATTTCACCCCGTTGGAGATTCTCAGGCAGGCAACTTCCGGCGCAGCTGAATTACTGGAACTGAGCGGCAAACGCAATCCTTACCGCCAGGGCAAACTGGGCGTGATCGAGGAAGGCGCTTATGCAGACCTGCTACTGGTAGACGGCGACCCGCTGGTGGATATCACCGTGTTTTCCGAACCGGAAAAAAACCTTCGCCTGATCGTCAAGAATGGAATTGTTTATAAAAATACATTGGAGAAATAACCGGGCTACTTCCCCGCGCCTCCCGTAAAGACCGGTAAGAAGGAGAATACAAATAACCTTGCAGAACATGTGGCCCAGGCGCTTTACCCTGGTAGGGCTTTGTTTTCTTGCCATGGTCATCGCCTATACCGACCGGGTCAATATTTCCGTTGCCGCAATCCAGATGCAGGACGACCTGGGCTGGTCGGACGCGACCAAGGGCCTGGTGCTGTCATCTTTTTTTGTAGGCTACTTCTTCTTCCAGGTGCTCGGCGGCTGGCTGGCAAACCGCTATGGCGGAAAGATTGTGCTGGGCGTCGCGGTTATCCTGTGGTCCGGCTTCACCCTGTTGACGCCGCTGGCCGCCTTTACCGGATCGCTGGTCCTGTTGCTGGGCGCGAGAATCCTCCTGGGCGTCGGTGAAGCCTCGGTAGCGCCGGCGGTATTGAACCTGTTCAGCCGCTGGGTGCCGCCCGATGAGAGGGCCCGGGCCGTCGCCTTTTTTTCCAGCGGGGCAATCGTCGGCACCCTGTTCACCCTGCTGGTCACCGGCTGGATTATCGTTGAGTTCGGCTGGCCCATGGCGTTCTACAGTTTTGCGGTGCTGGGATTCATCTGGGCGCTGTTCTGGTTCCGGTATGTCAGAAACGACCCCGGCGAGCACCCGGAGATCACGGAAGCGGAACTCGGACTGCTTGCCGGGGTCAGGCAGGATGACACGCAGAACAAGGACATCCCCTGGCGCCTCATTTTTTCCCACCGGGCGGCCTGGGCGCTGATAGTTACCAATTTCTGCACCAACTGGGGCCTGTACGTCGCCCTGGCCTGGCTGCCCAGCTATTTCTACGACACCCAGGGAATTTCCATAGTCGGCTCCGGCCTGTATTCCATGGCGCCCTGGCTGTCCATGTTCTTCGCCATGAACATCGCCGGCTGGCTGGCGGACCGGGCGCTCAGCCGCGGCATGGATGCAACCCGGCTGCGCAAGATAGCCCAGACTATCGGGCTGGGCGGCTCGGCAGTATTCCTGTTTGCCGCGGGCAGCGCCGCCACGCCCCTGGTCGCGGTGTCGACCATGTGCGGCGCGCTGGCCTGCCTGGGGGTATGTTACTCGGGCTTCGCCCCGGCCGCGCTGGAAATGGCGCCCCGGCACAGCGATATCCTGTGGAGCATCAGCAATACGTTCGGCACCATACCGGGGATCATCGGCGTGGCGGTGACCGGCTGGCTGGTGGGTATCAGCGGCACTTATGTTGCCGCGTTCGCCCTGGCCGCGGCGGTGCATATCGTCGGCGCAGTAGTATGGTTGTTATTCGGGACGGCGAAGGAAGTTATAAAGTGACCGGTGAGTTTCCAAACCGGCAATGAAAATAATCATCGGCGTCCTCCACCGCTTCACGACTACTTGATACGGCCACAGCGCCGGTAGACAAGCATGGCTACATGAAGCCCCTGGGTTCCGGGGGCAATGTCGCCCGGTGCATGTAATCGATGAGGGTAACGAAATCAAACACGGGCAGACCCGTGGCGTCCTGCGCTGCCTTTGCGTAAAGGGGGAACTCGGAACACTCGAACAGTATCGCTCCCATGGTTGGATTCTCCCTCCGCATTTTCGTAGCAACCCTTACCACATCCGCGCAGATATCATCGGTGTCATATTCCACCAGGTTGTCATCTTTTTCCGCGCCGACACCACAGGCGGCAAGCAATTTTGCAAAACCGGGTTCATCCTGCAAGCCGTGCACAATAAGCTCATTTTTCACCCGGACCCCGCAGTCCTCAATGAATTCCGGCGACAGTGGTGGGGCAACAGCGCCAATCACGCCGATACTTTGACCCGCACCGAGACTGGCCGCGATCATGGGTAATTGCAGTAACGGCGACATGGCTACAGGGATGTTTACCGCAGCGGCGACTTGCTCCTGCAGCCGCAACGCAAAGCCGCAGTTACAACTTATGAAACGCACACCGGCTTGTTCCAGTTCCCTGGCCTTTTCCAGTAATGCCGGCAGAAAGTTTTCTTCCGTACCGGCGACGACATCACCGGAGCGCCAGCCGGGCACCAGCTTGTAGAGCACAGGATACTCGTAGGTGCTGGCATTGCTCACGGTACCGGGCGGAAAGGGCAGGTATTCATCCATGCACAGGACGCCGGCGGCGTAACCGCCTTGTTGCTGGGTTCCATTGGAACTGTAAACCGGCATGTCAATATTAACTGGAAAGAGTACCAGCCCCTTAGAGATCAGTCCTGAATTATAAGAACGCGATTCCCGATCTTTCTTGTCAATTATGGCACAACCCCGGTCTATTGCGCGGGAGGGGAGTTTCAAGACAAGACTTCTGCTGTTTATAATAACGCAGGAAACAGGGGATACATCATAGTGTCCGGCAACAATTATATCTTCAAGTCCCCGGCGGAATAGAAGCATGAAACCCACAGTTCAAGCGCTGAACGGAGTCCTGGTCCTGTTGTTATTCTCTACCCAGGCCCAGGCCTGGACCGTCTTTGCCGGGGCTCCAGGCGGCGGGCAATACGCGGCCTACGACCAGATCAACCGTGGCAACGTAAAACTGTTGGAGAAGGTATGGGAACATCGTTCCGGCGACTATTCGTATGGTACGGCTGAAGCCGACCTCACCACCTTTGAAGTCAATCCCCTTTTTGTCAACAATAGGGTCTATTACTGTACCCCCCTGGGCCGGGTAGCCGCGCTGGAACCTGATACCGGAAAGGAAGCCTGGATATTTGATCCGGGACACAGGAAGGCCGGCACACCATTCGGTGTGCATGTCTGCAGGGGGGTGAGCTACTGGGAAGATGAGAGCGCGGCAATGGGTGAAGTCTGCAACAAGCGCATTATCACCCCTGTGGTCGATGGACGTCTGGTCAGTCTCGATGCGGACAGCGGTGAGCGTTGTGAAAGTTTTGGCTCCGGCGGCGAAATCGACCTGTCGGAATATGACTATATCAATAACGGGCAAATTGCGGTGACCACACCGCCTGCAGTTGTCAACGACTTGCTGGTAGTGGGTGCGGCAATGAGCAGTTACTCTGATGTGACCTCACCCAACGGCATCGTACGCGCTTTCGACGTCAGGTCCGGTGAAGAGGTATGGCACTGGAACCCGATACCCGTACACCTGCGGACAAAATTAGGAGGCGTTAATGTCTGGCCTCCCATCTCCGTAGACGCGGACCGCGATCTGGTATTTCTGCCCACGGGCAGTCCCACGGTAGATCCCTGGGGAGTGAATCGAACGGAAAATTTACCCTACGCCAATGCCCTGGTGGCACTGCGTGCAAGCACGGGGGAGGTAGTCTGGCACTACCAGATCATCCACCATGACCTGTGGGATTATGACCTGCCGGCTCAACCTGTCCTGGTGGACGCAAGGATCATGGGCCGGCAGGTGCCGGCGGTAATCCAGTTCACCAAGACCGGCCTGATGTTCGCGTTCAACCGCGAGACGGGAGAACCCCTGTTCGAGATAGAAGAACGTGCAGTACCGGCCTCCGATGTGCCCGGTGAAGAGGCCTCGCCAACCCAGCCTTTTCCGATAAGACCGGCGCCGCTGACCCTGCTGAAGCTGGACAAGGACAATGCCTGGGGCCTCACCTTCTGGGACCGGAACCGTTGCGGGCAAAGGATTGCGACATACCGCAGCGAGGGCATGTACACACCGCCAAGCGTGCAGGGATCCGTCACACTCCCCAATGGCTTCGGCGGCGTCAACTGGGGCAATGCCGCTTATGACCCGGACAGGAACTGGACCATCGTGAATGCGACCCAGGTTGCCAATGTGTCATGGCTTTACCCGCGGGATGATGTCCCCACCATGGATATCACGGAACGTACACAGTTCGACGCATCGGGGCCGCTGGAAGGTACGCCATACCAGTACAGGTCCTCACCGATTCTGTCCCCCTTTGGCGCCCCCTGTACGCCGCCACCCTGGGGAACAGTGACAGCCATAGACATGGATAGCGGAGACTTCGTCTGGCAAGTACCCTTCGGGCGAGTACCCAGGTTCGGTTTACGTACCCCGGCGCGCTGGGGCTCACCACTCATCGGCGGACCCATCGCCACCGCAGGCGGATTGATCTTCAACGGCGCATCACTGGATCACCATTTTCGCGCCCTGGATACAGAAAGCGGCGAGGTGCTCTGGGAATCCGAAAGATTGCGGGCGCCCGCAAATGCCACGCCCATGACCTACATGTACAAGGGTAAACAGTACGTTGTGGTGGCCGCCGGGGGAAACGGTGTCGCCGCTACGGAGCTCAGCGATTCCCTGGTGGCCTTTGCATTGCCATGGGCCAGGTAATGAATCAGGCTGATAAAAAAGGGGTGCCTTGCACCCCTTGATTGAAACAACTGTTTGTTGTTATTCGCCGCCGAAACGGTAGCGGCCCTGGACAAAAATCATGCGCGGCGGCTTGAGAAATCCGAGGGTGGTAAAGAAGGGCGTACCGTTGTTGAGAATTTCCTCATCGGTAAGGTTGCGGCCGATGACCGAGATACCCCAGCGACCGTCAGCGGCTTCGATACCCGCGTTGGCGCCCAGGGATACGTAACTGTCCTGGTCGATGGAACGCTCCAGGGCGGCATCAACGATGTAGTCATCCTTGAAGCCCACCTGAAGACCGGCAACAAAATTCATGGCGCCGCTTACGGGATATTCCACATCAAAGCCTGCACTGCCGCTGTAATCCGGGGCAAAGGGCAGGGGGCTGCCGGTGGCGCCACAAGGCTCCGGAGCGCCTGTCAACTGCCCGGAAATGGGACAGGGGGCGCTTGGGAAGGAATCAAACTCGTTATCCAGCCAGGCAAATGAACCGAACAGGCGCAGCCACTCGTTGACCTGCCAGACACCGTCCACTTCGATGCCCAGCGAGGTGGCTTTTGCGGCATTCTGTATTGAGGCTGCGGCTGTTACCGGATCAAAAGTATTTACCTGCAGGTCATCGAATTCCGTATGGTAGAAAGTAAAGTTCAGGTTGGCGGCGCCGTCCAGCAGGGTGGCCTTGAAACCTGCTTCGAATGATTCTGCCTGTTCTTCATCAAACCGGATCTGCGGTGAGCCGTCCGGGTTGGAATTGATAATGGTTGAAAAGGCATAACCGCCGGACTTGGCGCTCTGCCCGTACTTCGCGAACAGCATGATATCATCGTTCAAATCATACTGAATTGAGGCCTCGGGCAGCACATCATCAAAATTAAGGGTATCCCTGAAACCCCTGAAGTTCGGACAAAAGAATGACCCCGCACCCACCAGCGCTTCAAAAGCTGTCAAATCGGCTGCCGGGCTGAAGTCTGCGACACCACCATTGATGGGCGCGCAAACACCTTCCCTGATATGTTTCTTTTTTGTATCCACGTAACGTACGCCACCGGTCAAGCGAATGCGATCATTGACATTAAAGGTAGCGGTCGCAAATACGGACCAGAGTTCTTCATCGGTGCTCTGCAGCGTAGTGGTGTAATTATGCTCGAAACCAAACGCCCCCGTCGCCGTAGCAAAGGTGGGATCCAGGACATTAGGCTGGGAGTTGAATACACTGTTGTCGTGATAATAAAAACCAAGAATATAGTCCAGGGTCCGGTCGCCCGGCGACGTCAGGCGGATTTCGACGCTGTCCTGGTCAAAGGGCTCATAAATTCCAGAGTCCAGTATGGGTAACGGAGTCAGGTCAAGGTCCGTTATCAAGTCCCAGTCCGATTCAACATGGGCAACGAGCGCGGTAAGTGTATGGTTTGCAATGTCCCAGTCTGCATTCAGAGAAACATTGATGTATCTTTGCGCGATGCCCGGGCCATCCAGGTCACCGGTGGCGGGACTGCCCCCGGGTGGGTGATTATTCAGCAGAATGGGCACCAGACTGTTGTCCGCGCTCTGGCGCCAGTTGAGTTCCAGGTCATCGGTGACAAGGGAGGGGGGGAAGCCAAAAGCAACCAACTGGTTGATGCCTGCCGGCCCGTATTGTTCTCCCACCGAACCGTCACTCTCAAACCTGCCGTACTCGCCTTTCACCGTAATGCTTATATCGTCTCCCGGTTCCCAGACTCCGGTCGCACGCACAATGGTTTCCTTATTACCGTGGTGTTCATCGCCATCCACATCATTGGTGAAATACCCGTCACGATCCGTATGGCGCACCACCAGGCGCAGGCCCATATTGTCCGACGGCGAGCCTCCCAGGATACCTGTTACCGAAGGGCCGCCGTGCTCCACTTCATAATCAACCATGAATTCGGCCGAAAAAGGATCGCCTGGCCTGGTTTTGTTAGACACCACGCTGATGGCGCCTGCCGTGGCGTTCAGGCCAAAAATAACCGCCTGCGGGCCGCGCAGCACTTCCACCCGTTCCGCGTCCAGAAAGGGAGAACGGTAGCTGCGACTCCTTGGCATGTAGACGCCGTCGATAAACATGCCCACGGATTGTTCAATGGAGCGCTCCGGCTGGGAACCGACACCACGAATGGCAACGCCGGTGGTAAGCAGGCCGTCGCCTACTTCCAGGTTGGGCATAGTGGTGGCAAGGGTTTCCAGGTTGGTGATACCGCGATCCTCCAGTACGTCCCCGGTAACCACTTCAATGGATAGGGGAATATCCTGCACGGAGGCTTCCCGCTTGGTGGCGGTGACGATAATCTCTTCCAGCGCAGCCTGTGCCACGGTGACAGTGGCCACACTTGCCAGGGAAATGCCGGCAATGAAGCAGACTAGCCTGCCTATCATTTGCGGAACGAACTTCATGGACGCCTCCCCCTTTTGTGTAGGTTGAAAAATCATATAAGCCGTTGTCTTTAAGCAACAAATTAACATGCTGATTATGCCGTATAACTATTTCATCAACTTTATCAAATCATGCATAGTACTATTCACTTGTTGTATCTTTACACTGCAATATCTCACCGCTCCTGGTGAACCGGCCGCGCCAGGTGGGCCTGGTGAATGACGAAACTGTGGATGGCTGCGGAATCCTCCTCATTGAGGCTGTCCTTGAAAGACAGCATACCCATCTTCTTGCGTTCGCCGGAGAGGACGATGTCATTCCAGCGTTCATGTTTTTCGGGAGTCAGGTAACGCAGGTCCGGCGCTGCATTGCCGTAACCCACCTCCGCATCCAGACCATGGCAGAGGGCGCAGCCCACGTCATTATACAACTGCCCGCCCCGTTTCACGGTTTCCTCGGAAGCCGTGTGTGGCGGCGGTGTGGGCATGGGTGGAGCCCATGTGTCAGGATCCGGAAGACTGGCTGTACCAGCAAGCTTGTAGGCCAGCAGGCGGCTGGGCCCGCGAACGGCTTCGCCATAGCGGGGCGCAATGAAGCGTCCGGCGCCACCGGCCCCCACCGGCAGAATGACGTATTGTTCCCCGTCCACCGCATAGCTGGCTGGTGGCGCCTGCACGGCGGCCTGTGTGCCTCGCTGCCAGAGTAATTCACCGGTTTCGGCATGGTGGATGTTGAATTCGGCGGTAGCGGTCCCCTGGAACACCAGCTTGCCGGCGCTGGAAAGCACCCCGCCGTTCAGGGGCAGGGCGTGTCCCTGCTTCCAGCGTGCCTCACCACTCAGCGGGTCCCAGGCCAGTAAGCGGCCTACCTTCGCAAGCTTTTCCTTGTTAAAGGGGTCGACACCCTTGAAATCCACCGTCGCCCCGCCGTAAAGAATACTCTTTCCCACGCTGTAGCGGGCCGGTATTTCGTGTGCGGGCAGGTAAACCAGGCCCGTAACCGGGTTGTAGCTCATAGGGTGCCAGTTATGGCCGCCGATGGCGCCCGAGGGCATGAGCATGAACTCCCCGGCAGCAGTCCTGTAGAAGCGGGCCTCCGGCTTCTCTATGGGACGGCCGGTTTCGAGGTCGATACCCTCGGCCCAGTTAACCGCCACGTAATTGTTGGCCGAGAGCAATTCTCCCGTCTGCCGATCCAGCACGTAGAAGAAGCCGTTCTTGGGAGCCTGCATCAATACCTTGCGCGGTTTGCCGTTGATCTCCAGGTCAGCCAGGGTCATTTGCATGTTGGCATCGTAATGCCAGGCATCGGCAGGAACGGTCTGGTAATGCCATCGGTACTCGCCGCTGGATGCATCCAGGGCAACGATTGAACAGAGGAACAGATTGTCGCCACCCCCGGGGCTGCGCGTGGTGGGCAGTACCGGAGAACTGTCCGTGCCCACGTAGAGCATGTCCAGGTCCGGGTCATAACTCATGGAGTCCCAGGCGCTACCACCGCCGTAGGTCCAATAATCATCACCGGTCCAGGTTTTCGCCGCCATGGCCATGGCCTCGTTTTCATGACCGTTTTTCGGGTCACCGGGCACCAGCCAGAAACGCCACATCAGTTCGCCCCGCTCCGCACTGTAGGCGCTGATATAGCCCCGGGTGCGGAAATCGGCGCCACCGTTGCCGATGATGATTTTGTCCCCGGCAATACGCGGCGCCCCGGTAATGCCATATCCCGCCGTTGCGTCACAGGTACTGACGTCCCAGCGTTTCTCCCCGCTGGCCGCGTCGACGGCCACCAGGCGGCAATCTCCCGTACCCACATAGAGCATGCCATCAAGGTGGGCCACACCACGGTTGATGCGGGCTGCCCAGGAACTGAACAGTCCCAGGTCCAGTTGTACCTGGGGATCGAATTCCCATAACACCTCACCGGTTTTACCATCCAGAGCCGTAATAATTGCAAAGCTGGAAGACAGGTAGATTTTGCCGTCCACCACGATGGGGGTTGCTGACAGGCCATCGATACTGAGTATGTCCGCGTACCAGGCAAGATCCAGTTCACCGACGTTTTCCGTATTAATCCGGTCCAGCATACTGTAGCGCTGTTCGCCAGGGTCATTGCCGTGAAAGGGCCAGTCCACATCAGGGGCCTGTGCAGGTTCGGCGCCTTCCCGCGAGACGGTTCCGGTTTCAGTCACTGGTGATTTCCTGCTCGACTCCCCGTCGCTTTGCGCACAAGCTGACAGAAGGAGAAGAAGAAGCAACCCGGCGATGATTGATTTGCCAGCCGTCACTCTACAGGCTACTCCACTTTCGCTCTCGCGACCGCCGTGCGTCCGCGTTCACTTTCAGCCCACAATTCCAATCCTGTTCCCCCGGTTTTTTCGTCAATGGCCGCTGCCTCGCCTGCTGGGGCGGAGCGCTGGTTCAGTAAAGTTCCAGTTCCGCCTCGACCTCTACCGGGATCCCGAACGGCAATTGTCCCATGCCGACCGCCGAGCGGGTGGCCAGGCCGCGCTCCCTGCCGAAAATTTCCAGTATGGTATTGGAAAAACCGTTTATCACCAGCATCTGGTTCGTGAAATCCGGCGCCGAGTTGACCATGCCGAGTACCTTGACCCAGCTTTTGATCCTTTCCAGTTCGCCCAGTTCCCGTTGTATCGTGCCGAGCATGGACAGGGCGGTTTTGCGGGCGGCTTCAGCGCCTTGTTCCACGGTCAGGTCGGCGCCGACTTTGCCCAGCGGCCGGGCAATGCTGCCGTCGGCTTCCTGGGGGCCGTGGCCGGAAACCAGCACCCGGTTGCCGACCACCTTGATAAACGCCAGCGGGGCATCTACACCCGGCGGTATCGCCAACGGCGCCGGCAATACCAGGCCGAGTTCCCTGATTCGCTCATCAGGATTGATCGATTCTTTGCTCACTGTTCGTCTCGCTGTGATGGAGGTATAGGGAACGATATTATGCCACCGCCCCGCCGCCGGGGTTATCAAAATCGGCATTGTGCCTGTCTTGAACCAAAACTTTATTCAGCCGTGACAGATCGGACCAGAGTGAATTGCATATTAAGAGGAACGTAAGAAGTACTGTCCGCATGGCATATTCGGACCCCGACATCTGATTATCGACATAAATCCATAAAAATCATAGGGTTATCTTCTGAGTCAGAGCCAGACAACTGAATTGAATTGATGGGTTTCCTATTTTTTAGTATAGTGGACGAGTTAAAAGAAACTCCCAGTTTGTTGAGTTTGCGCAAGCTTGTCATTACCTGTTTTAGCACAAAGGAATGAGTCATAATCAAACAAAATACCCTGTGGTGGATGTTTTTGCGGGTCCCGGGGGTCTCGGAGAGGGATTTTCCTCGGCGTTATGCGGGCGAACCGACCCTTATTTCCAGATCATTTTGTCTTTTGAGCGTGACGAGTTTGCTCACAAAACTTTGTTCCTCAGACATTTCCTCAGAAATTTTCCGTACAACGAGTTTCCAGAGGAGTACTACGATTACCTGAAAAGGGATATTACTCTGGACGAGCTTTACCATTCTTATCCTAGTGAATTTAATCAAGCAGTACAAAGTGCGCCAAGACTGTCAATTGAATCGAAAAATCATAGACAGGTAAATGAACTCATAAAACAGCGCCTTGAAGGTCGAAAGAAATGGGTGCTTGTTGGTGGGCCGCCATGTCAGGCATATTCGGTGGCAGGGCGTTCACGGATGATGAATAAACCTGATTTTGAGGATGACCCGCGTCATTTTTTGTATCGTGAATATCTGGAAATTATCATCAGTCATCGACCGCCTGTATTTGTTATGGAAAATGTGAAGGGTTTATTGTCTGCCAAGGTCGATGACGAGTCTATTATCCAACGGATCGTTTCAGATTTATCATCTCCAAAGTCCGTTAATGACGTGAATACCAACGGTCTGAGCTATCAACTTTATTCGTTGTCAGAGCGGATAACCTCAAGCGATGAAATTGACCCGCGTCTGTTTCTGGTAAAGGCAGAAGAGTACGGTGTTCCACAGGCACGGCATCGCATGTTCATAGTTGGAGTCCGAAATGATCTGCATGTTCAGCCAGGTCTGCTTCGGCGACACGCCTCCCCTGTGGTCGATGAAATAGTTGGAGATCTTCCAAAAATTCGCAGCGGCCTCTCTCGCGGTAATGACAGTTACCAGAACTGGCAGAATGAAATTTTGAAACTTCCCGGTTTAGAACTGGTAAAACAACTTAACGGCCATGCTTATGCCAAGGAGGTGGCTGACGGGATTCACTTCAGGTTGAACGATTCGAAATACCCTGAAGAACGTATTTCGATGAAATACCCTGGAAAGTTGAGAATAAATCACCCGACTGCTGACGTACTTTTTGATCCCAGTCTGAATGTCCTGACAGGCCATGAGTCCAGGGGACACATGGCTTCTGATTTGCGACGTTATATGTACGCTTCAGTGTTTGCACAGGTGACCGGGAAATGTCCCAGGTTGGCTGATTTTCCTGCTCCTTTGCTTCCAACTCACCAGAATGTCAGTTCTGAAAAATCCAACTTGCCGTTTTCTGACCGCTTCCGGGTTCAGTTGCCTGATCAGGTGGCCACTACCATCACCTCCCACATTTCCAAGGATGGCCATTATTATATTCACTATGATCCGACACAGTGCCGAAGTTTGACTGTTCGTGAGGCTGCGCGCCTCCAAACGTTTCCGGACAACTACAGCTTCGAGGGACCGAGAACTGCCATGTACCATCAGGTAGGGAATGCTGTGCCACCATATCTAGCGCGGCAGATCGCGGAAATTATTGGTGATACATTGGACGCCATGGGAAATCTGGATTGATGGTTGACCGTATATCGGAGGAACGAAGAAGCTGGAACATGTCGCGCATCCGGGGTAAAGATACCTCGCCGGAACTCAAACTAAGATCACTGCTTCATGGCGCCGGCTATCGTTTCCGCCTGCACGATAAGAAGTTACCAGGTCGCCCGGATGTAGTTCTTAAGAAATACCACGCCGTTATATTTGTTCATGGATGTTATTGGCACAGGCATCCCGGTTGTTCGAATGCAACTACTCCGGGAACCCGGACAGAGTTTTGGCAAGCCAAGTTTGATGGGACTGTGAAACGGGACAAACGTAAGGCTAAGGAATTGAGGGCTTTGGGCTGGCGTGTAATTACAGTCTGGGAATGTGAACTGGAGAAAAGCCCTCAAGTTGTACTTGACGATATCCATCGGGAACTTGATAGGGACGTATATTGACACACGAAAAAAGACTGCCACCGAGCGCTTCCACCCTTTCCGCGTCAATGCGCGACCTGGGATATTCGCTTGAAACCGCTGTCGCAGATTTACTGGATAACAGTATTTCAGCTGAGGCGACCGTCATCCAAATCTATTGTGACCTGACGCTTGATACCCCCGTCCTCGCAGTCATCGACAATGGTAAAGGTATGAACGCAGACGAGGTTGTTGAAGCAATGCGTTACGGCTCGTCCGGTCCTGCTGAGCAACGATTACCTGGCGATTTAGGCAGGTTCGGGCTGGGTCTCAAGACAGCATCTTTGTCGCAGTGCAGGCGTCTGACTGTCGTGAGTGCACAAAATAATATTCTGCATTCAGCGGAATGGGACCTCAATCTTATCGATGAAAAGGATGACTGGTTGATTTCAGTTCTGGACGATGAGGAGATCGGGAAACTACCTTTCGTTGAGATGCTTGGTGCGGACGGAACATTAATACTTTGGAGAGACTTGGATCGACTTCTCGAAGACGTGACCGGTCCAAAGCAGCATGAAGTCATCAATGAAAAACTTGATGCCCTCGGAAAGCATCTCTCCCTTGTGTTTCACAGGTATCTGTCAGGTGAAATACGAGGGAGAAAAAAACTGACTGTTGATGTTAATGGTCACAACTTGGAAGCTTTTGACCCTTTTTGTCGCAACAATTCAGCAACTCAAAGGCTCCCGGAGGAAATCGTTCGGATTGACGGGGTCCGTGTGAAGATGCAACCGTATATTTTGCCTCACCACAGCAAACTGTCAGCAACAGAGTATGACTACTATCAGAGTCGCAGTGATTTTATATCAAATCAGGGAGCTTACATTTATAGGGATGGACGGCTTATGGCATGGGGCGATTGGTTCAGGCTGATACCAAAAGGGGAAAACACCAAGCTGGCGCGTGTTCAGATAGACTTTCCCTGCAAGCTTGATGAATCCTGGACAGTAGACATCAAGAAGTCCCGCGCCAATCCCCCGCTTCAGGTCCGAAACCGACTGAAGCAGGTCATAGATAGAATCTCCGAGAGAAGTACCACTGTTCATCGAGGCCGAGGAAAAAAGCTGTTTGATGAAGCCAAAACCTCCGTTTGGGAACGCTACGCCGATCAGGGTGAAATCAGGTATTCTCTAAACAGGAGACACCCGCTTGTATTGGCTCTGGAAACCAACCTTGAAGATGGAGCGCGAAACAGTCTCCATATTCTTCTTGAAGCAATCGGAGCATCACTCCCCGTAGAAATGATCTATTCGGATTGTTCCACTCACCTGAAGGATGTGCAACAGTCTCAGGTTGCAGAGGATGAAGTAGTTGATAAGCTTGAAGCCTTGAAAGATGTTCTTTTCAATGGAAAGAAGGTTGATGCTGAGAGTTTTCGCGAAGTGATAAGTTCCACGCGTTTTTTTGAGTCTCATGCAGACATGGTTGAACAGTTTATTAAGGAGAAACTGATATGAAAGCAAATCCGGTGGCAGATGAAAAAGAATTTGTGAACCTGCTGATTTCCTGGATTTCCAGACAGGACGAGATCCCTACAAGAAATGAAGTCGAAAAAATAGCGCAGCAACTTGCCGGCATATACGGTTTTGAAACCAACCTGGAACCGGTAATTGTAGAAGCCTTAACCGCAGTGGATACCCGTATGGGGGCCGGAGTATCTCTGGTAGATAGAGAAGCTCCGCATGATGAGGAATGGGTTTCCAAACGTGATGACATCACTTGGACCTACTCGGATGCTTATGAAGAGTACCTCAAGGGAGAGCGTTGGGCACCACCTGTCGTTCAATCCCTGAGTGATGTTTCAGCCAGGATTCTAGGTCATCTACAGGACCCCGTCAGTGAAGGTGACTGGGACCGTCGCGGCCTTGTAATCGGTCACGTCCAGTCGGGGAAAACTGCCAACTACATGGGTGTTATTGCCAGAGCAGCTGACGCGGGTTACAAGTTCATTATTGTTATCGCAGGCATACACAATAATCTCAGAAAGCAGACACAGGAGCGCATTGATGAAGGCTTTGTGGGGCGTTCAAGTGAACCCGGCAACCGTGTCAACGTTGGAGTGGGCATCAAAGACGGCTACCCATATCCCGCTACGCTCACAAACATACACCACGATTTTAACAAAAACACCGCAGCACAAAGTGGTTGGAGACTTAATGATTTCACGAAGCCGGTTGTACTTGTTATTAAAAAGAATGTACGGACATTGGATTCTTTACACAACTGGTTGAAGGAGATGAACGCGCAAGGCCACGGCAGAATATCCGATGTGCCGATGCTCATGATCGATGATGAAGCGGATCATGCTTCGATAAACACCAACAAGGAAGATATAGACCCAACACGGACCAATGCAATGATTCGCAGGATATTGAGACTTTTTGCGAAATCATGTTATGTGGGTTACACCGCTACTCCGTTCGCAAACATTTTTATCAATCCTGAATCATACGGTGACGAAGAAGTTCATAAGGAACTGTTTCCTCGCGATTTTATCTATTGTCTGGATCCGCCGACCACCTATTTCGGACCGGGAAAAGTTTTTCTCGATGAAGATGATACTCTTGGAACTATTTTGGAACCAATAACTGATTGCGAGAACTATCTGCCACAGACTCACAAGAACTATTATGAAATTCCAGATTTGCCGCCCAGCCTTTACCAGGCCATCAAGCAGTTTATAGTTGCCAGGGCTATTCGAAATCTTCGTGGTCATGCGAACAGACATTGTTCAATGATGATAAATGTTTCACGCTTTGTAGTAGTTCAACAATCAGTCAGAAATTTAATCAGTGTCTATTTAAAGCAAATGCGTGAAGCCGTCAAAGCCAATTACAAGATGCCTGATGCTGTTGCCGACTGTAACGAGTATATGCAAGCATTGAAGGAAAGATTTATCAGTGACTACAAGCATTGTGGTGCTGATTGGGGGGATGTGAAAAAAGAATTATTTGCAATTCTGGAGCATCTTCGCATTTACACAATAAATAGCAGATCCGATGAAGTGTTGGATTATAAAAAATATGAACGGGAGGGTCACGGGCTGACAGCTATTGCGGTAGGTGGCCTCAGTCTTTCCCGCGGCCTTACCATTGAAGGGCTGTGTGTCAGTTATATGTATCGTAATACCCGGATGTATGACACCCTGATGCAGATGGGCCGCTGGTTTGGTTTCCGTCCAAGTTACGAAGACCTGTGCAGGGTTCACCTGTCGGAGGATTCAATTGACTGGTATGCACATATCGCAGATGCTTCTGAAGAACTGCGACATCAGATACGAAGAATGCGACAAGCCAACCTCAGTCCAAAACAATTCGGGCTCTACGTCAAAGCGCACCCGGACAGCTTGTTGATTACTGCACGGAATAAAATGCGCAGCGGCGAACCGGTACAACTCAAACTGAATCTCAGCGGAAAGCTTGTCGAAAGTTATACTTTACCCATAAGCAGTGATAGTAATCAGAGAAATGAGAAGCTTATTGCGAAATATTGGGAATCTGGATTTGGGCAACGAGAGATAGAGCGTACTCAGAAAGGATGGATTGTACGAGATGTTCCCACTGAGGTCATAGAGGAGTTCCTGTTTGAATTTGTGACTCATCCATCTTTTACGGATCGAAAAAATCATGCTAATCAATATCTTCGAGCGCTTTCCGACCGGTATCCAAAGGGTGATATCTTATTGATCTCGCTTCAAAAAAATGGCGAAGATTCTAAGCAATATCGCCTTGGTATACAGGAGCGGTGGAGCGCCAAAAAAAAAGGGAATGCCTGGAGAATGAGTAAGGATCGCGTTGCAAGTCGTGGAGACGAGAAACTGGGCCTTAGCCCCCAGCAACTGCAAGACGCGGAGTCACTATCGCGTGAAGGTGATAACCCTACAGAGAAACCTTCGGACACCCACTATCGAACAGTGCGTAACAAGCCTTTGTTGATGCTTCATGTAATTAACCCGACTCGGACAGAACAGCAACGTGTTCCGGCTTTCGGTATCAGCTTCCCCGAAGGTAACTACGAAACGGAAATTGAGGTGGTCGCTAATACTGTGTGGATAGAGCAAATGTACGATACCTCTACCGACAGTCCGGATGAGGAGGATGATTATGACGAATAGGGTAATGCCGTGGGACGAGATCCAAATTCCAGACGCAGAATACAATGTTCGTCTGATTGCGGCTAAGGGTTCCATCCCTCTTTACTGGGGCAAAGATACAGCAGGCCATTGTCTGTTTATCATAGAATTGCAGGGCGATCACACTGAACAGTTCCGAAAGGACAGTACCTCAGTGCATGGTATCAGTCTCGACCTGAGAGGATTTGATGTGAATGCCAGACAGGGACTTGTCCTGAAGCTGGAAAAACACGTCGATAAAGATCTTTTTCTGAGCCTGTGTGAAACTCTCATTAGTAGCCTTCAGCCCTTAACAGACCCCAGTACGGCGCTTTCGGTTACTCTGACGCATATCAAACGCTGGAAAATGTTCATGTCGGGCAGGAAAAGCCGCATTCTTTCTGCTGAGGAGGTTAGAGGGCTTTTCGCCGAGTTGCAATTTCTCCGTTTTCTGTATCAGGGCCGTTTGAGCGAAAAAGCTGCCGTCGATGCCTGGACTGGACCCGAAGGCAGTCACCAGGATTTTATATTCGGCAATACCGCGGTGGAGATTAAATCAGTATCGGGAAAGGAACGGAGCACTGTACGGATTTCATCTGAAGATCAGTTGGAAACCCTTTGCGACAACCTTTTTCTGGTGATTTTCCGTCTTAATACAATGCTTGAGTCAGGTCAAGCCATGTCGTTGAACACGTTGGTACGTCTGGTCGAGGAGGAATTGAACGATGCGGCTGCTGTTGAAGAACTGCTGAGACGTCTTGCAGCTTACGGGTATGTGGATATTGCCGAGTACGATACCCCCGAGTTTGTGGTCGCCACACGACACCCATATCACGTTGAAAAGGACTTCCCGCGTCTTATCCGGTCCCGTATGCCTGACGGTATCGTAAGAGCAAGTTACGAAATTGAATTGGAAAAAATCGCTGCATTCAAATGTGATATTACAAGATTGACGGAAAACTGATGGAACAGACAGTACAGGAATTTTTCCATGATTTCAGGCAGGAGTTCTTGGCCGGAACAGAAGCGGGGAGTCAATTTCAGCTTGCGGAATTCATGGAATCGATCACGGAAGAGCTTACAGAGACAGGATTTGTGGAAGGGTTTGATTTCTGCCATTATCGTGCGCAGCGCGGAATGCGCGTTGATGGGTACTGGTTCAATGACGAAAATGCACTATACCTGTTTATTGCAGACTTCGATAACAGGGATGAGCTTTTGTCGCTCACCAGGACGGAAGTAGAGGCAGCATTCAAGCGAGTCACAAATTTTTTTGAAGCCAGCAGGAACAGAGAACTGTATCGCGAGCTTGAAGAAACGTCACCCGAGTACGGGCTTTCCCGTGAGATTGCGGACCGCAAAGGCCAGATACTCAGCGTCAATTTTTTTCTTTTGTCAGAGCGGGTACTGAGTGACCGGCTTCAGGTTCTTGATGCTAATGTAATAGCAGACACGTCTGCTACCTACCACATTTGGGATATCTCACGCCTGCAACGCCAACGGGCATCACGCGGGTATAAGGAGCCTTTGAATATCGATTTTCAGGAAATGTTTGGCATGGGAATTTCCTGCCTGCGTGCAGACCTCGGCTTGGACTCCTACCAGTCCTACCTCATTGTTATCCCGGGTGAAATTCTCTCGGCTTTGTATGAGAAGTATGGTTCGAGATTACTGGAACAGAATGTCCGGTCATTCCTTCAGGCAAGAGGGAAGGTAAACAAGGGTATCCGAACAACTATTATCAGCGAACCAAACAACTTCTTTGCTTATAACAACGGTATTACAGCGACTGCGGAAGAGGTGGAAACCGTTGGGAACGAGACCGGTTTGCAAATTATGCGAATCAAAGATCTGCAAATTGTCAACGGCGGACAGACTACAGCCTCATTGTTCCATACACGGCGCAGGGATAAAGTGTCTCTTGAAAGGATCTTCGTACAGATGAAACTCTCTGTTATTGATCGTGAGGAAAGTGAGAAAATGGTGCCTCGTATTTCCGAGTACGCCAATACACAGAACAGGGTGAGCGCTGCCGATTTTTATTCCAACCACCCGTTCCATATACGAATGGAAGAATTTTCGCGAAGAATCTGGTCTCCCGCTCAGCGAGGAGAACAACGTGAGACGAAATGGTTTTACGAGCGAGCCAGAGGACAGTACGCCGATGCGCAGTCGAAGATGACCCCGTCTGAGCAACGACGTTTCAAGGCCGAATATCCAAGGTCTCAAATGTTTACCAAAACTGATCTGGCAAAGTTTGAAAACGTCTGGGAAGATCATCCAAAATGGGTCAATCTTGGCGCGCAAAAGAACTTTGTACAATTTGCCGGGCGTATCGCAAGGCAATGGGACAAGTCCCCCGATACCTTCAATGAGTTCTACTACAGACGTGCTATTGCCCGCGCGCTTATTTTCAGACGAACTGAAAAACTGGTATCTGCCCAATCCTGGTACGATGGTGGATACAGGGCAAACATCGTTGCCTACACTATTGCTGTCATCCGTGAAATATGTGAGAGACAGCAAAAGACTGTTGATTTTTTAGGGACATGGGATACCCAGGAAGTGCCTCAGATATTTATTGACGGCCTCGCTGTTGCAGCAAAGTTTGTAAATGAACGCATCGTACATCCTCCGTCTGGTATCTCAAACGTTACCGAATGGTGCAAGAAGGATGCCTGTTGGACGGGGTTACAGTTAGAAATTGAGACATTGAAAGATTCTTTACCCGCCGGATTTTTGGGCAACCTTGTTTCACTTGATGAGAACGATAAAAAAATGAAGGAGGCAAAAAAAACACAACAGATTGACAATGGAATTGATGCACAAAAAAAGTCTTTGGAAATCGGGGCTGACCAATGGACAATAATTTTTCAAGGACTATCAGAAAAAGGAGATTTATCTCCGAAAGAGGCTGGAATCCTGAAGATAGCGCAACGAATACCTGTCAGGATCCCATCAGAAAAACAGAGCATGATTCTCATGGATATTCTTGAAAAAGCGCGAGCCGAAGGTTTGTATACTTAATTTCTGAACACATGGGTAGCGGCTTTCAGGAACCGTTTAATCAAAAGCTTTTATTCGAGAGAACAGCTATCCTAGGATCACTAATACTGGCCGGAAATTCACGTGGATTTATCCAAGGAGATTATTGATAAGCCGCACAGGTTTCCGCTCAAGGTAAAAGTCACGTGATGAAACATCTGGTCATCATCAAGCTGCGTTCCCGAACTGAGGGCAAACAAACTCAAACTTGAAAATCGGCATTGTGCCTTTCCCCGGGCAAGCACCGTGCCGTGAAGGATAAACTACCTGCCGCTAAAGATTGGTATTTGCCGGGCACAATAAGGATAATGTCGGAAAAACAGATAATCCGCTTCCGGAAGCACGATGCCCGCACTGTCCCGACAAAACCGCTTGAACAACTGTCATAACATCGATGATTTGCGCGAACTGGCCAGGAAACGCCTGCCCAGGTTCGTGTTCGACTATCTTGAGGGCGGCGCCGATGATGAGTTTACCCTGTCCAGGAACCGCGGCATATTTTCGGAGCTATACCTGCTGCAAAGAATCCTGGTCGACGTCTCCGGGGTAGATACTTCAACGACCGTACTGGGTGAGGAGGTCGGCGCGCCTGTCATCCTGACTTCAACCGGAGCCAACCGCTTATATCATCCTGACGGAGAACTTGCCGTCTCCAGGGCGGCTGCCGGAGCGGACGTGATCCAGATACTGGCGTCAACCGCCATGGCTTCTTTCGACGAGGTGGCGGCGGTGACGGACGGCCCAAAATGGTGCCAGATGTACGAACTGAAAGATCGCGGAATCACGCGTGAATTGGCTGCGCACTGCCGTGAACTCGGTTACAACGCCATGGTATTGACCGCTGACTGCAAGGTCGCGGGCAACCGGGAGCGAGACTACCGCAACCGGTTTACACTGCCCCCCAGGCCCACCCTGAAGGTATTGCAGCAATTGGTGGTGCGGCCCGGCTGGCTGTGGGAATACCTGACGTCGCCGGCCTATAACTTTCCCAATTTTGCCGGCGCCCTGGGCAGCCATGATGACGTCTCCTCGATCGTGCAATGGTTCGGCAACCAGATGGACCCGACTTTTACCTGGCAGGATGCCGCAAGGCTGGCAGAAGACTGGGAAGGACCATTTGTCGTCAAGGGCATTACCCACGTGGAAGACGCAAAGCTGGCCGCAGAGATCGGCGCGCAGGGGATATCGCTGTCGTCTCACGGCGGCAGACAACTGGACCACGCGCCCTCACCCCTGGAAGTGTTGCAGGAGGTTGTGGATGCGGTCGGCGACAGGCTGGAAGTATTTATCGACAGCGGTTTCCGGCGCAGCACCGATATCATCAAGGCGCTGGCTTTAGGCGCACGCGCCTGCCTTATCGGACGCCCCTACCTGTATGGCCTGGCTGCCGGGGGGGAAGCGGGCGTCGCACGCACGCTGGAGATCTTCCGTACGGAACTGGAACGCGATATGACGCTCATGGGCATCACCAGCATTGCCGGGATCACACCTGATTGTCTGCGCCGCCGTTAGCCGGCTGCAAGTCCAGTAAAGGCATTTGGGGTCAGAGCAACAATCAAATGTATTCCGAATTCTGTAAAAGTCTGGACTTGGAGCACGGCATCTTCGCCTTTTCCCATTGCCGGGATGTAGTCGCCGCGGTCAGCAATCACGGCGGCATGGGCGTGTTGGGGGTCGGCTGGATGACCCCGGAACAACTCGGGGAAGAACTCGACTGGCTGGATGCACACGTAGGGGATCATCACTACGGGGTGGATATCGTCATCCCGCAAAGCTACACGGGCATGGACGAGACCGACCCCCTGGCCCTGGAGGAAAAGCTGCGCTCCATGATCCCGCAGGGACACATCGCTTTCGTGGAAAACCTCCTGCGCGATCATGGCGTGCCGGAGTGGCCCGACGGTTCAAAGTTCGCGGGATTGGCAGGGTGGACGTATGCCACCGCGCTGCCATTGCTGGAAGAAGCTCTCACCCGACCGAAAGTTAGACTCGTCGCCAACGCGCTGGGCACTCCCCCGCAACAGGTCGTAAACCTGGTAAAGGAGAACGGCCGCCTCATCGGCGCACTGTGCGGCAGGGTAAAACAAGCGCTGGCGCACAAGCAGGCCGGCCTGGATTTTATCGTTGCCCAGGGCGGGGAAGGCGGCGGCCACGCCGGTGAGATCAGCAGTATCGTGCTGTGGCCGCAGATAATCGATGCCGTCGCGCCCCTGCCCGTGCTCGCGGCAGGTGGGATCGGCAACGGCCGGCAAATGCTGGCGGCCATGGGTATGGGCGCCGCAGGCGTGTGGACCGGCACACTATGGACGACCGTGGAAGAAGCCGCAGCCCAGCCCGCGCAGAAAGAATCCTACCTGCAGGCTACCAGTGAAGACACCGTCCGCACCCGAAGCTGGACGGGAAAGACCGCAAGGGTGCTCAGGAATGACTGGACAGATGCCTGGGAGAGCGCTGATGCGCCGCAACCTCTGGATCTGCCTTTACAGGGCCTGCTGGCTTCCGACGCCATGCGCCGTACCGAAACCTACGCCGGCGCCGGAGACGCACAACAGGTAGCCATGAACCCCTCCGGTCAGGTAGTGGGTCAGATCAACGAGGTCGAATCCTGCCGCGGCGTGATAAACCGGTTGCTGAACGAATACGCTGACGCTTTGGAACACGTGAACGCATTTGGAGATTTGTAATACAATCGTCATGGCGACAGACCTGAATACACCATGCCCGTATTGAGCGAAAAATCTCCCGTAACTTTCCGGGACAAACTGCCCGAAGCCGTTGACGTGGTTATTATCGGCGGCGGTATTGCCGGGATTTGCACCGCACTGTTCCTGGCAAGGGACGGAGTCTCGGTACTGGTCTGTGAAAAAGGCCGGGTGGCCGGTGAGCAATCCAGCCGCAACTGGGGATGGGTCAGGCAAATGGGGCGGGATGAGGCGGAGCTGCCCATCATGATGGATTCCATCAAGCTCTGGGAAGGCCTGGCAGGGGAAACTGACAACCAGGTCGGCTTCGGGCGCGGCGGCGCAATGTACCTGGCGGATAACGAGGAAGAACAGGCGGAATTGGAACAGTGGCTGCCGGTCGGGAAGCAGCACGGTCTTGATACCCGCGCGGTAAGCCGGGGCGAGTTGCAGAAGATGCTTGCCGGCGCCGCCGACAAATGGTGCGGCGGCCTTTATACCGCGAGCGACGGCCGGGCCGAGCCGTTCCAGGCCGTCCCTGCTATCGCCCGGGTCGCCCAGGCCGCGGGCAGCCGCATTATTGAAAATTGCGCCGTGCGCAGTATCGACGCGGAAGCCGGCAGGACTTGCGGCGTGATAACGGAACGGGGGCGCGTACGCGCCGGCGCCGTAGTGTGCGCGGCAGGGGCCTGGTCCACCACGTTCCTGGGCAACCTGGGGGTTTCACTGCCGCAACTCGTGGTGCGGAACACGGTGGCGCGCACCGGACGGGCGCCGGAAGTTTTTCCCGGTTGCGCCGGGTCTCATCGCTTTGCCTTCAGGCGCCGCCAGGACGGCGGCTATACTTTGGCGCTGAGCGATCACCTGGAGCATTTCCCGGGCGCGGACAGCTTCAGGTACCTGTTCAAGTTCCGCCGCGCCTTCAACCAGATCCGCCATGCGCTGCGCCTGCGCCCGGGCAGGGGCCTGTTTGCCAGGTTGTTTCCGCAACGCAGGTGGCAGGCGGATGAGGTGACTCCGTTTGAGCGCACCCGGGTGCTCAACCCCGAGCCTTATCCCTGGGCGGTCGAAGAATTGCGCAGGCGGATGGCCGAACACCTGCCGGGCCTGGCAGGGGTGGATATCGAGGAGTCCTGGGCGGGAATGATCGAGGCGATGCCTGATTTCGTCCCGGTGCTGGACCAGGTTCCCGGTTATCCCGGCTTTTACCTGGCCACCGGTTTCAGTGGCCATGGTTTCGGCATAGGACCCGGCGCCGGCCAGGTCATGGCGCGCCTGGTGCAGGGCAAACCGCCGGGTTACGACCTCACCCGCTTCCGCTTCGCCCGTTTCAGCGACGGCAGCCCCATCATCCCCGGTCCTGCGGTGTAGTTTACCCCCGTTTGTCCCCATGGACTTTTCACCGACACAGGAGCAGCAGATGGCGCTGGATTCGTTCCGGCGCTTTGCCGAATCCGAGATCCGGCCGGCGCTGGAAGCTTACGAGGACAGCTTTGTTCCCAGGGAAGAGATGCAGTCGCTGGTCAGGCAACTCCAGCCTTTCGGCGTCATCAACGGACCCGTGGCGGAGGAAGACGGCGGTTTCGGCCTCGATATGGTCACTTACGGCCTGCTGTTCGAGGAACTGGCCCGCGCTTCGGCGGACCTGGCGGTAGTCGCCCTGTTGCAGATGGAATGCAGCAAACTGCTCACCGGCGTTCCCGGCGATTTGACCGGGCCTTACCTGCAGGCCATCGCCGAGTGCGAAAAGTTCGGTTCCATCGGCATCAGTGAACCGGACGTTGGGTCCAACATTGCGGAGATCAGGACCCGCGCCCGGCGCGATGGCGATCACTTCGTGGTAAACGGGGAGAAACAGTGGATCTCCAACGGCCACTACTCGGATTTCAATATCTGCGTGGCGCAGGTGGAGAATGACAGGGAGAAAGAGGGGCTGGCCCTGCTGCTGGTGGACCGGGACCACGGCTACACCAGCCGGAACATTCCCAAGATGATCCTGAACAACCAGTCCACGGCACAGTTGTTCTTCAGCGACGTGCGCGTCCCGGCGGCCAACCTGCTGACCGCGCCGGGCAAGGGACTGGGGAAGATGCTGGGCCTGCTGGAAGCCGGGCGCCCCCTGGTCGGACTCATGGCCGTTGCCGTGGCGCAGGCGGCCCTGGACGATTCCATCGAATATGCCCGCAACAGGAAGCAGCACGGCAAGTACATCGCCGAACACCAGCTCATCCAGGCCATGATTGCGGAGATGGCGACGGAGATCGACGCCGCAAGGCTGCTATGCTACCGGGCGCTGGACCAGGTTGAAAAAGGGACCAGTACCGGTATTGAGAGTTCCAAGGCGAAACTGTTCGCCACCGACATGGCGCTGAGCGTCGTCAACAAGGCCATGGAGATTCACGGCGGCAACGGCCTGACAACAGAGTTCCGCGTGGAGAAACTTTACCGCCTGGCGCGTATTTTCCCCATCACGGAGGGGACATCGGAAATGCAGAAATTGATAATAGCCCGGGGTTTACTGGGTGTTTCAGCTTTCTAAAATACTCAGACAGGGGACTGATTTGAGGTGTTCCCGACGCGTGTTCCCCGACAGAGCGACAACGATATGGAGGAATAAGTGAGTAAACGAGGTATTGCAATCATCGGCATCAGCGAGGTTCCGACACGGCGTATGCCGGAACGCACACGCTGGGACATCCTGCTGGATGTCTGTATCGGCGCGGTGCGCGATGCCGGCATAGATAAGAATGATATCAACGCGGTGATCTCTCCCAACCCCATGGCGCAACCGCAGATCGCCCTGGAAATGGCGCTGGGGAGAATCCCTGAAGTGCTGGGTTTGAAGGGCTGCCGGGATATCTGCGTTACCAACGCCGGCGGCACGTCGACCACTAACTGTATCCGTATCGCCGAACAGTTGATCGATTCCGGCCAGGCCGATTTCGTGCTCATTCCCCATACCACGGTGCAATCGGACATACCGGCACAGGACCTGATCAATTTTTTTGCCACGGCGCCGCTGGACAAGGAGTGGGAATATCCCTGGGGCGTGTCATTCAACGGCTCCATGGGCCTGATCACCCAGCGCTACATGTACGAGACCGGGGCAACGGCGGAGGACATGGCGGCAGTGACCGTGGGGCTCAGGGCCTGGGCAGCCATGGACCCCAACTCGATCTTTTTCGAAAAACCCGTCACCCTCGAAGATGTTCTCAATTCCCGCATGATCAGCACGCCACTGCATGCCCGGGAGTGCAACTTCCTGGCCGATGGCGGTGGGGCGCTGGTGCTGACCTCCCATGAGATTGCCGGAGAACTTGGCGGCAAGGCTGCTTACAAGCTTGGCCATGGAGCCCGTTTCATGAGCGCGACTCCGGTGATGCGTGAGGACGTATTCTTCCGCAATGCATATCAGGAAGGTAGCAGGGATGCCCTGGAGCAGGCAGGTTTGTCGATAGAGGACATGGACCTGCGCCAGATCTATGGAGCTTATCCATTCTCACAGTGTTCAGGCCTGGAAGGCTATGGTGTCTGTGAGCCGGGAGAGGGGTATAAATTCTGGGCCGAGGGTCGTTGCGCTCCGGGTGGCGACCTGCCCTGCACTACCATGGGTGATGCCACCGGCCGCGGCCACGCGGGGTCGGGCGTGAGTATGGCCTTCTATATCGATACGGCGAGACAGTTATTCGGCGAGGCAGGTGAACGCCAGATTAAGGACTGCGAACATGTCATTATGACAACGGCGGGAGGCTCCGGCATGAATGCATTAACGACGGTATTCGGAAGAGAACCGCGATGAGTGAAAGACAACGGCCCCTGCCTGAAATCCAGCCCTTTTCCAGACCGTTCTGGGACGGGACCCGCGCGCACAAACTGCTGATCCAGCATTGCTGCGACTGTGGCGCCCTGATCTTCTACCCGCGCCGGGAATGCCCGGAATGCTGGTCGGCAAACCTGGACTGGAAGGAAAGCAGCGGCAAGGCAACCCTGTATTCTTTCTCGGTTACCTACGAGGGCGTGGAAGAGAAGTTTGCCGACGACCTGCCGATCATCCTGGCATGGGTGGACCTGCAGGAAGGGATCAGGATGACGACCAACATCATCGATTGCGACCCCGAAGACGTTTACATAGGCATGGAACTGGAGGTTGCGTATCGCCCGCTGACGGATGAAGTAACCCTGCCGTTCTTTCGGCCTGCCAAATCATGAACATCCCTGTGTTTGCCTGTCGGGGGGGACAGACCCCCGCTTACAACATGCGGGGGCTTGCTTGAAATCTGTCCCCGAAAAGTCAGAACATAACAGACCAGGTTGGGGCAAATGGGGAACCTGGGAAGAGACCGAATCTTACCTGGGCAAGGTCATTGGCGTAGCAGAAGGCGCGGACGCCGTGGAACAGGGCACAATCCGGCGCTGGATGGAGTCCAAGGAGTTCGATTGCCCCATCCACCTTGACGATGCGGCTGCCCGGGCGGCAGGCTACAAGGGGGTGACAGCGCCGGATAACATGATTTTCACCTACGGCCTCCCTGCTTACTGGCGAAGCGGCGACCCTCATGAACAACCCGGCGCCGAGCCCAGGCAGATACCCATCCCGGTCATTTTCGACGTACCCGCGCCGTGCAACCTGAGCTTCGCCTCCAATATCGACATCGAGTATTTTGCGCCAATGTACCCGGGCGATCGGATTACCCGTACCAGTCGCCTGGTCAGCATCAGGCGCAAGACTTTACGGGTTGGTGACGGCGCCTTTCTGCGCCAGGAAGATACCTATACCAACCAGGATGACGAGGTGGTCGCCATCGTCAACCTGGATATCTTCAGGTTTGTTGCGCCGGACGGTAACGAAGACTGACATGGTCGACTGGTCCAGGCAGATAACCCTTGACGATGTAGCCGTCGGCGCGGAGATCCCTGAAATCTCCATGCCCATCACCCTGCAACGCCTGGTGATGGAGGCCGGCTCCAACCGTGACCTGTCGCTCATCCATCACAACAGGGAAGTAGCGCAGTCAACCGGCGCAACCGATGCCTATATGAATACGTTTTTCATCATCGGCTTGTTCGAGAGGATGCTGCGGGAGTGGATGGGGACCAGAGGCAGGCTGAAAAAGATCGGCTCCCTGCAGATGAAGTCCTTCAACGTCGTCGGCGACGTCGTCTGTTGCCGGGGCAAGGTAACCGGCAAGCAGGATGACGGGACGGTGAACCTGGACATCCGGATGGAGAATGAGGAAAGGGTTACGGTGATCGCGGTTGCTGTGATCAGTCTTCCCCTTGACCACCAATGACTGCTGTTGCCATAAACGACAAGTATGAACTGGAATCAGGACGTATCTACGTCACTGGTACTCAGGCGCTGGTTCGCCTGTTGCTCATCCAGCGTCGCCGCGACCTGGCTGTCGGATTGAACACGGCTGGATTTATATCGGGTTACCGCGGCTCCCCCATGACAGTGGTTGATCAGCAGCTGTGGCGCGCGCAGAAAGAACTGGACGAACACCACATCCGTTTCTGGCCCGGTCTCAATGAAGATCTTGCAGCCACTGCCGTCTGGGGCACACAGATGGTCGAGTACTATAATGATTCCAGCTACGACGGTGTATTCGGCATGTGGTATGGCAAGGGACCGGGAGTAGACCGCAGCATCGACGCCATCCGCCAGGCACATTGCACAGGTACATCCAGGCACGGAGGCGTGTTGTTACTTGCCGGGGATGACCCCAATATGACTTCTACCGTCTCCGCCTGGCATTCAGAACTCCTGTTTGAAGATTTGCTTATGCCTGTGCTTTACCCTGCCGATATTCAGGAGGTACTGGATATGGGGTTGGCCGGAATTGCCATGTCCCGGTTCAGCGGCAACTGGATTGGTTACAAACTTTTGCCGGAAACCATTGAGACCGCGGCTTCGGTTAACGCACAATATGACCATATCAACCTCGTCACCCCTGATTTTGACTTCCCGCCCGATGGTGTCAATTCACGGATAGGAGACTACTTCACCCTGCAGGAAGCACGTATCCGGAATTTCCGTCTTCCCGCAGCCCTGGCTTTTGCCAGGGCCAACAACCTGAATTACATCTCCCATGGAAGTCCGCGGCCCCGGTTTGGTATCGTTGCGATGGGTAAACAATGGCGGGATGTGCAGCAGGCGCTCGCCGATCTTGGCCTTGATGAAGCCATTGCATCGTCACTGGGAATCACCATTCTCAAAGTAGGTATGCCGTTCCCGTCAGACGAACAGTGTTACAGGGAATTTGCACGCGGGCTGGAAGAAGTACTGGTCGTTGAAGATAAACGGGAACAGGTTGAAAATGGCATGCGCAAGGCCTGTTATTATCTTCCGGCTTCAGAACAGCCACGTGTTGTCGGCAGGCATGACGAACAGGGTGAATTGCTTGTTAATCCTGTCGGCACCCTGAGCGCAGATGACATCTCTCGTGTCATTGCCGGACGTATTGCCTACTTTCATAACAGCGAACGGATGCAGGCAAGACTCGCTTTCCTGGACAGGCAGGATGAAGCGGCAAAATCCCGCGCCCCGGCGGCAATGACCCGACTGCCCTACTTCTGTTCCGGTTGTCCTCATAATACCTCGACCAGGTTACCGGAAGGGAGTCGCGCCTATGGTGGAGTAGGTTGTCACTTCATGGCCTACTGGATGGAGAGAGGCGTGGGTTACGCGGGACACATGGGTGGCGAAGGTATCTGGTGGGTTGGTCAGCAACCCTTTGTTAAAACGAAACATGTATTCCAGCAATTGGGTGACGGCACTTATTATCACTCCGGGACACTGGCCATCCGCGCTGCAGTGGCAGCGGGAATTAACATTACCTACAAGATTTTATTCAACGATGCCGTCGCCATGACCGGCGGCCAGCCCGTCGATGGGCAATTGACAGTGCCGCAAATTTCGCACCAGGTTCGAGCGGAAGGAGTAAAACGGATTACTGTTGTCACGGACGAACCGGAAAAATATGGTCATCATGCGCAGTTCGCTCCAGGCACAACCGTCCATCATCGTCTCGAACTGGATGCCGTGCAACGGGAATTGAGAGAGACCGAAGGCACTACTGTTCTTATCTATGACCAAACCTGTGCCGCAGAAAAACGCAGACGACGTAAACGGGGGAAGTTTCCTGATCCTGCCAAACGTTTGTTCATTAATGATCGTGTGTGTGAAGGCTGCGGAGATTGTGGAGTTCAATCCAACTGTATTTCCGTTCAGCCCCTGGAAACCGATTACGGCCGCAAGCGCATCATCGACCAGTCATCGTGCAACAAGGACTATACCTGCGTGAACGGTTTCTGCCCCAGTTTTGTCACTGTGCTTGATGGTAAGGTCCGTAAAGGTCGGGGCCTGGACCATGTGCCCGATACCTTGCGTCTTTTGCCGGAACCAACCCTGCCCGACCTGGCGGAGGGCAGCTACGGGATACTGACAACCGGGGTGGGCGGTACGGGTGTAGTCACCATCGGAGCCTTGCTGGGCATGGCGGCTCATATAGACAATCGTGGCATAGCAGTTGTTGACCAGATGGGATTTGCACAAAAAGGAGGCGCCGTTATGACGCATTTGCGTATCGGTGAATCTGCTGGCAGCATCAATGCTGTACGATTAAACACAGGCGCCGCAGACCTGTTGCTGGGTTGCGACCTCATGGTCGCTGCCAGTGACAGCGCCCTGGAAACTCTCAGTAGAGAGAGAACCAGGGCAATTATCAATACCAATGAAAGTATTACCGGCGACTTCACCCGTCATACCGAGATCCGCTTCCCTTCGGCATCCTTGAGAGAGCGCATTGAAGGCGCCATCGGCGCAGAAAACGTGGAAATGCTGGAAAGCACACGTCTCGCTACACGGCTCCTGGGTGACGCAATTGCCGGCAACCTGTTCCTGGTAGGTTATGCCTGGCAGAAGGGGTTGATACCACTGTCCGAACAGGCCATCATGCAGGCCATTAAACTCAACGACGTCGCGGTGGAATGGAACCAGGAAGCCTTCCGCTGGGGGCGCCGCGCCGCGCATGATCTCAATGCCGTAAAAGAACTTTCCGAAGTCAGCAGTGACAGTCATGCCGACTTTCATAATGAGTCCGTCGATTCACTGGTTCAACGACGCAGCAAGGAACTGGCTGCATACCAGGACGAAAGTTATGCGCAGCGTTACCTGTCACTGGTAGATAACGTAAGACAGGCAGAACAGCAACGCTGTAAGGACAAATCAGCGCTCGCAAAAGCGGTTGCACACTATGCCTACAAACTGATGGCGTACAAGGATGAATACGAAGTGGCCCGGCTGTATTGTGACCCCGTATTCAAACAAAAATTGAATGCGCAATTTGAAGGTAGCTATAAACTCCGTTTCAATCTCGCCCCCCCGTTACTGGCGCGAAAAGACAAGTTGACAGGCAAGCCCCAAAAAATGGAATTCGGATCGTGGCTGCTCCCGGTATTTAAATTGCTCAGTCAATTCAGGTTCCTGCGCGGCACTGCTTTTGATCCGTTCGGCAGGACAGCAGAGCGTAAAATGGAAAGACAACTCATAGTCACCTATGAACAAACCATACGGGAACTATTACAGACACTCAGCAATGATAACCATGTGCTGGCAGTGGAAATTGCCGGCTTGCCGGAACAAATTCGTGGTTACGGTTACATCAAGACCGAGAGTGCAGCCAGGACCATGGATAAACTGGAGTCGTTGATGTCCTGTTGGCGTAACCCTGCTGCGCAATCGAAAGCCGCCTGAGCGAATAATATTCCAGGCAACCGCATCACCCGTACCATGTTGCGAGGATTATTCAGGACCTGATGTAATAACCGGAGCGATAATCATGAATTTTTCAGAGCCGGAACACGTACAACAACTGCGCGATACCCTGGTCCGCTTTGTAGACAGGGAACTGCCCAGGCACACAGCGATGGAATGGGACCGCGATGATGTCATGCCGCGGGAGTTTATCAAAAAGCTGGCGGATCTGGGGCTGACCGGCATGACCATTCCGGAGGAATACGGCGGTTACGGCAGGGATATTCACGCCACCATGGCGGCCATTGAGGAATTGTCCAAACGCAGTCTGGGCGCCGCGGGATTTTTAATCTCAGCCGCCTGCTATGGCGGTATGAATATTGTTGAATCCGGTTCTGATGAACAAAAAGCAGAGCTGCTGCCCAAAATCGTGAACGGCGATCTGTTGTTCTCTTACGGCCTGACTGAACCCGATGTAGGCGCCGACCTGGCCAGTGTAAGGACCCGCGCCAGGCGAGAAGGCGATAAGTTAATCATTAACGGCGCAAAACGTTTTTGCACCGGCGCCGTATTTGCCGACTATATATTCACCCTGTGCCGGACTGCAGAAGATCTGCCGCGCTACAAAAACCTGAACATGGTACTGGTCCCCAAAAATGCGCCCGGTATAACAATTACTCCCATGGATGCGATATCCCAACGCGGCATGGGAACGACCGATGTTACCTTTGAAGACGTTGAAGTGCCGGTTAATCACATTCTCGGCGGCGAATCCAACTGGAACCAGGGCTGGAGTCTGCTGGCCGGGCCGACATTGGATATAGAAAAACTGGAAGTGGCGGCCATGGCCCTGGGCAATGCGGAAGCTGCATTGGCAGACGCCTGGCAGTACAGTCAGGATCGTATCCAGTTCGGCGTTCCGATTTGTGCCCATCAAAGCGTGCGACACAAGCTGGCAAAGGCAAAAGCCGCTCTGTTGGCCGCGCGTTTAACTCTCTATCATGCTGCTGACCTTGCCGACCGGCATTTGCCCTGTGGTGTGGAGACGTCCATTGCCAAATAC
>CAYOEQ010000002.1:0-51738 GCA_964402775.1 uncultured Enterobacteriaceae bacterium | reverse complement strand
AAAGACCGGGGCCGAGAATGGTAAATAACCTGCGTTCCAGTTTCATCCTGTTATCTTAACCATGGTTTTCGACTTTGACCAATTCGTATTGTTGCCTTTAATCCCACGGTTTGAACCAGTTCGCTATAATTGTTCAAGGTTTGTACACCTGACAATATAAAGTATTGCAAGACAGAAGCGGACTATGACTGCAGCTACAAAACGTCCCGGCCCCCGGTTCGGCATCTGGGCAGTCGTGTACGGTACTTCGGCATCACTCCATCATCCGGAAGACCCGCCCGACGCATCATGGGCTCGCAACCGGGACCTGGTGCTCGAGGCGGAGGCTCTCGGCATCGACTCCGTGCTGGTAGCCCAGCACATCGTCAACCCCTTCGGAGATGAATTCGACCAACTGGAAACCCTGACTTCCTGCGGCGCACTCGCAGCGATAACGGAAAATATCGAGATCATCGCGGCAATCAAACCTTACCTGTTCCACCCGGCCGTGTTTGCGAAGATGGCGTTGCAACTGGAAGAGATCAGCGAGGGGCGTTTTTCACTCAATTTTGTCAATGCGTGGTTTCGCCCCGAATTCGAGAAAGCGGGAATTCCTTTCCCTCCACACGATGAACGCTACGTCTATGGCGGCGAATGGCTGCGGGTCGTCAAAAAGCTCTTCTCAGGCGAACGGGTGACCGTCGATGGAGACAACTTCAAACTTGACGGATACCGATTCAAACCCGCGTCGAAATGGCGGCCGCGTCCCTTACTCTATTCGGGCGGCGAGTCCGAGCCTGCGCTTAACCTCACCGTCGAGTTGTGCGACACCTGGTTCATGTTCGGGCAACCGCTGGAAGATGTCGCCGGGAAAATCGCCGCCATGCGCAAGCGCCCGCGCCGCGGCGTGCCACTCAGTTACGGGGTTTCGGCGTTTCCCTTCGCGCGTCCAACACAGTCCGAGGCAGAGGAAGCGCTTGCTTATGCCTTTGAACTCCGTGAAAAGGACAGGGAAGTCTATGAGTCTCTGCACAGGAACGCCGACCCGGAAGTTGTAACCTCCAAAGTGATTGCCAAGGTGCCGGGGATCGGAGTCGGTAACGGCACAGGATGTGGTTTCACGGGCTCCTACGATGAAGTTGCAAGGCGCATCGTCGCTTTTCATGATGCGGGCATAGAAATTATCCTGCTTGAATTCCAGCCGTTTGAGCGGGAAATGCGGCGTTTCGCAGAGGAAGTCATGCCGCGTGTGGCAAGACTCTGTTCCTTGAAGTGACTCGTCATGTGTGCGCCCTACTACAGAGTTCCCTGACAAGATGCCAGTAACCCACGCAAAGCTTGGCTCAGGCATTTCCACCTCCTACCGGGAGGCAGGTCCCGGGAATCCCGTCAACGTTGTCCAGGTCCATGGACTGGGGACCGGACACAATAATTTCGACCTGTTAACGCCCCACCTGTCGAAACGCCTGCATACGTACGATATCGACCTGCCGGGATACGGCGAGTCCGAATGCGGGCCGGGCGAGCGCGGCATTACTTATTTTGCCGACAGCGTGGCGCAATTCATAGAGACTCTTGAGCTTGCGCCCGTCCACGTCCATGGGACGTCAATGGGCGGGTGTGTCGCTATGGTGCTGGCTGGAAGGCGGCCTGATCTCATCGACAGACTGGTTATAAGCTGTTCGTTCGCAAAATTTGACCGGGCGAGCCATGTGATCTTCAAAACATGGAGAATGGCCGCTGCAGCGGGTGTTGAAGCGCTTGCCCTGGTCACCAGCCACCAGGGATTCTCACGGGGCTTCTGGGACAGGCCCGAGAGCGAAAACACGGTGGATGCGTTTGTCTATGCCCTGCAAGGCATGACGCCCATGGAATTTCTCCGCGACCTTACATTGATAGAAAATGTGGACATCAGCACCGATGCCGCGAACATACGGGCGCCGACCCTCCTGCTCGGCACCGATGAGGATATCATGACGCCGGTGCAATCATCGCCGAGCGGCCTCGGCATGACCGACCTGCATAAATTGATTCCGAATTCGAAGCTGGAAATACTGGGGAACTGCGGCCACTTCATCTCCATCGAACGACCCGCCGAAACGGCGCAGGCAATCGCAGACTACCTGCTCAATACGGAAGAAAACTTGGGGTCAGAGTAAAAATACAATTCACAGCATGCCGGGGACGGATTTTAAATCCGTCCCCGTTGTCTCGTGATATTTTTACTCTGACCCCAAGTTTCTTACCCGGCTTTTAATTCCCTCCCTGAAAACTGCGAGGGCACGCGCTCGTGCTGTTTTATGGTCGATCATGGGCGTCGAGTAGTCCGGGGTATCATATTCAGGCACCCAGCGCCGGATGTATTTCCTGTCCCTGTCAAACCTGTCGGCCTGGGCATAAGGATTGAAAATCCTGAAGTAGGGCGCGGCATCCACTCCGGTACCGGCGGCCCATTGCCACCCGCCGTTGTTGCTCGCCAACTCATAGTCCAGCAATTTTTCTGCGAAGTAACTTTCACCCCATCTCCAATCGATCAGCAAGTGCTTGGTAAGGAAACTTGCCGTAATCATACGTAACCGGTTGTGCATATAGCCGGTATGGTTCAACTCGCGCATCCCCGCATCGACGAGCGGATAGCCGGTCATGCCACTACACCACTTCTCGAATTCCTCCCTGTTGTTTCTCCATTCAATTCCATCATATCTTGCATCGAAATTCCGGGTTGCTACCTTTGGGAAATGCCGGAGAATTGCCTGGTAGAAGTCACGCCAGATGAGTTCGTTGAGGTATTTTTCATTGTAGCGAACGGCCATTGCGGCGAGCCGGCGGATGCTGATGGTGCCGAAACGCAGGTGCACCCCCATGCGCGTGGTGCCTTGAATGGAAGGGATATCCCGCGTTGCATGGTAGTTTCGTATGATGCTTTCATCCGGTTCCCGAGAGGGAAATTCAATAACGGCCGGTTCAAAGCCAAGCTGCGGAAGGCCGGGAAACGGTTTAATGCCGGTCTTCAACCAGTTTGTCTGTGTTTCCGAGGGATATGGTTCCAGATGCTTCCCTGCCAGTTTCTTCTTCCAGGCTTTGCTGTAGGGCGTATAAACGAGATAGGGGGCACCGTCTTTTTTCAGGATTTCATTCTCCTCGAATATTGTGTGATCCTTGACTGTCCTGAAAGGAATGGCTTTACCCTCCAGGTATTCGCTGATCCCACGGTCCCGTGTCCCGGCATACGGTTCATAATCGCGGTTAGCCCATACCGCGTGCACCGCATAATCCGCACACAGAGTCTTCCAGACCTCAAGCGGCTTGCCTGTCCTGACGTCCAGGGACGTCCCCCGCTGCCGGAGTTCATCCTGGAGCCGGGAAATCTCTGCATGAATGAACTCGACACGCGCATGACGCCTGCTTCTAAGGCTGCCCAGGATATCGGTATCAAAGATGAATACCGGTCTAACCGGCCAGGCTTCCCGGAGTGCATGATAGAGACCGCAGTTGTCTTCCAGCCTGAGGTCCCGCCTGAACCAGAAAATAGTTACTTTTCCGGTCATATGTGCTGTTTCATATCGGTAAATTTTGCCATCATCTTTTCCTGTTGCCCTGTACGTTCATCAAGGATTGGGATAAAGTTCTTGAATCCGGTCCGGGATTTATAGATGATAACAACACGGTATAAAATGATTAAGTTTCCCATGGATAAAATCTCAGTTCCCTGGAGCAAGATGCGTTTTTACTCTCTTCTTCTCCTTTTCCTGGCGGGTTGTGATGCGCAACAACCGGCGGATGAACCTACGTCACCTGCCACCTCATCCGGCGCAAACAATATGTTCGTGGACGTCAGCAGTGAACCATTGCCCAATGATGTTTTTGGCAAGGTAGCCACCTTGCCGGAGACATCACATCCCCACTGGGTCTGGATTTACGATATGGCGGCGGACTCGATGCCGGACGGGCGCGCCTACCTGTATGACGGAGACACTGCCCGGTTGCTGGGCATGCTGAGCACCGGTTATTCCTTTAATGCGCTGAACCTGCCGGGCCATTACCGGGAAGTCTATTCGGCTGAAACCTACTATGCCAGGACCACCCGCGGCGAGCGCACCGACGTGGTCAGTATTTACGACCCTTTCAAATTAACGCCGGTGGCGGAAATAGAGATCCCGGCAAAACGCGTATCCACCCTGCCGAGACTGGCGGATTCGGCGTTGACCGACGATGATCGTTTCATGGCAGTATTCAACCTGACACCGGCGGCCTCCTTGAGTATCGTGGACCTGGAACAGCGCCGGTTTGCCGGGGAAGTCATGACCCCCGGCTGTGCGATGGCTTACGGCGCGGGGGACCGGCGTTTTTTTGCGCTGTGCAGCGACGGGGCACTGCTGCTGATCGACCTTACGGAAGAGGGAACCCAGGCCGCGGCGCAAAGGAGCGAGCCTTTTTTCAACGCGCTCGAGGATCCGATCCTGGAGACCGGCGTGCGCAGCGGCAATACCTGGTATTTCATGTCGGTGCTGGGAAAAGTTCACCCGGTTGAATTTTCCGCCGACGGGCCGGTCTTTTCCGATACCTGGTGGTACCTGGACGGAAAGGACAGGGAGGACAACTGGCGTATAGGCGGCATGCAGCCTCTCACCCTGCATGAAGCGACCCAACGTCTCTTCCTGCTGATGCACCAGGGTGATTTTTATACCTATGAAGCGCCCGGACCGGAAATCTGGGTCTATGACCTGGCGACCCGGGAGCGGGTGGATAAAATCAGGACCAGGCATTCCAGCATTTCAATAGCAGTGAGCCAGGATGACAACCCTCTGCTGTACACTATTACCGAGGATTTGAGCACCCTGGACATCTATGACGCAAGCAGCGGCGAATACCTGCGCTCGGCCGGAGAACTCGGCATCACGCCGTTTTTGATCGACCCGGCGCCGTTGCCATAGACAGGACCTGAACGTTCATGACCATTTATCCCGCCGACCATTATGAGGATGAAAAATGAGTTTTTTTGATCGCTGGTTTCAAGACAGAACCCGCTCCCTGGCGCGCCACACGTCACGCCGGAGCTTTTTGCGCAAGGCCGGAGTCCTGCTGGTCGGCGCCGGCGCAGTGCCCTTACTGCCCGTTGCGAATGCGAATACGGGACCGGATGACAGTTCGATTTCCGGACCCGAAGGCGACTCGGGGAAATGCGAATACTGGCGCAACTGCGGCATGGACGGTTTCCTGTGCACCTGTTGCGGCGGCAGCCATACCAGTTGCCCGCCCGGCACCGAAATGGCGCCCATGACCTGGGTAGGCACCTGCAAGAACCCCGCGGACGGGCGCGATTACATTATTGCCTATAACGACTGCTGCGGGAAAAGCACTTGTAATCGCTGCATGTGCAATCGCAATGAGGGAGACCTGCCGAATTATTTTCCGTCCAAGAGCAATGATATCAACTGGTGCATGGGCTCAAGCAACAACGTCTACCACTGTACGACCACCATCCTGCTGGGCCTGGCAGTTAATTGACAACGTGCGTGCCGTATGGGCGCTTCAATCAGTAACGACGAAATAGCTTCGCTGGTTCAACCGGACCGGGTACACAAACGGGTCTACACCGACCCCGGCATATTCGACCTGGAAATGGAGCGGATCTGGGGCAATGCCTGGATTTTCATCGGGCACGAAAGCCAGGTGAAGTCCCCCGGTGATTTTTTTACCACCACTATCGGCAAACAGCCGGTTATCGTCACCCGGCACAGCGACCACCGGATCTACGTGCTGTATAACCGCTGCGCCCATAAGGGCGCGCAGTTGACTGTAGCCCCGTGCGGCCAGGCGCAGCAGTTACGCTGCGCGTACCACGGTTACGTATTCGATACTGCCGGCGCACTGGTGCATATTCCCCGGGGAGAAGGCTACCGGGACTCGTCTTTCAGTCGTGATGACCCGATGACCGGCATCCGCAGGGTTGCAAGGGTCGAGGTTTACCGGGGTTTTATTTTTGCCAGCCAGGCGCGGCAGGGTCCCGACCTGGCAAGCTGGCTGGGGCCGGCCATCACTTCCATCGACAATGCCGTCGACCGGTCTCCTACCGGCGAGCTTGAGATAACCGGCGGCACATTACGTTACATGCACGACGCCAACTGGAAGATCCTGCTGGAAAACGTATCCGACAACATGCATCCTGCCGTCACCCACCAATCCGCATGGCAGCCTGCAAAACAGGCGGCCGGGGAATACCCTGATGATGAGAAGCCGCTGCCGCTCGCCATGCTGGAGCCGTTCGGTTCCAGTTACGACTTTTTCGACACCATAGCCATGACAACCTGCGGCAACGGCCATACCTGGTCCGGCGGGAATGCGACCATCCATATCGGCTACCCGCGCGAATCGAAATACGTACGGGACCTGGTCGCGGTCCATGGGGAAGAGAAGACCGACCGGATACTTTCCCAGCAACGGCAGAACACCATCATCTATCCGAGCATCGCCTTCAAGAGCGCGTTGCAGACGATACGGGTTTACCGTCCCATCGCCGTCGACAGGACCATCCAGGAGACCTGGACCTTCAAGCTGGGCGGGGTATCGGATGACATGCTGCACACCTCGGTGCTCTACAACCAGTTGATCTTCTCACCGTTTTCCATAGCCGGCCATGACGATTACGAAGCCTACCACCGCATCCAGCACGGCCTGCAGACGGAGGCTTCCGAGTGGGTGAGCCAGCACCGCCATTACGGCCGTGACCAGCATAACAGTGACGGTACTACCCAGGCGCCCGGCACCAGCGACATCGTGTTCCGTCATGAATTTCAGGCCTGGAAAAATTATATGGTATCCGCAGATGTGGAAGCCCCCTGAAAGAATAAAGTACAAACCCCAGCCCGGGCCGAGTCCGACTGCGGAGGAGGCCCGCTCGGCATTGCTGTTTTCACCGGTCAGGCTCGGCCCCATTACCCTTGAGCAACGCACCTGGGTGCCGGCAATGGTCCCATGGCGTTCCAACGAGGACGGGTTTGTCACCGATGACGTGCTGGACTGGTATGAACGTTTTGCGAAAGGACAGCCGGGAGCCATCGTCATCGAAGCCACCGGTATCCGGGATATCCCCAGCGGGCCGTTGCTGCGTATCGGCGACGACCGGTTCATACCGGGGTTGACGGAGCTTGCTGATACGGTGAGAGCTGCCAGCGACGGGAAAACCCGCCTGCTGATCCAGGTGATCGACTTTCTCACCATTCGCCGCCGTCCGGATCCGGCCAGGTATTTTTCCCGTTTCCTGGCCATCACCGACCATCACCGGGAAAAGCTGGGCGCCTTTGACTGGCCGGAAGAGCAGGTCAGGGCACACCTGGCGGGTCTCCCGGATGAGGAACTGGATGCGAACCTGACGGAAAGAGAACTCGAGGCGCTGCGGGTGGGGTACCGGGAGCGGGTTACCGACCTGCACCTGCCCCATGTAAGAGACCTGCCGCAGGCAATGCCCGAACTGTTCGCCCAGGCCGCCAGGCGCGCCCGGGAGGCAGGCATCGACGGGGTCGAACTCCATTATGCCCATGCTTATACGATGGCCTCGTTCCTGTCGGCGACAAATTCCCGTACGGACGGTTATGGCGGCAACCGGGAAAACCGCGTACGCCTGCCCCTGGAGGTTTTCCGGCATGTACGCGACGTTGTCGGCGCCGATTATTGCACAGGCTGCCGTTTCCTGTCCGATGAGTGCATCGACGGAGGCAGTACTGTCGAGGATGCCGCTTATTATGCGGTCGAATTTGCCGGGGCCGGCATGGATTTCCTGTCTCTCTCACGCGGCGGCAAATTTGACGATGCCAAACAACCGCAAATCGGCTGGGCGGCGTATCCCTATACGGGGCGCAGCGGGTATGAATGCATGCCTGGTTATATATCCGATGAAACCGGCCCGTTCGGCAGAAACGTCGATCCCGTTGCCCGCATAAAGGCTGCCGTCAACGGGTCGGGTTTTACCACACCCCTGGTCGTCATCGGCGGCATCCACGGATTTCAACAGGCTGAGAGCCTGCTCCGCGAGGGCAGGGCGGATATCATAGGCGCCGCCCGCCAGAGCCTTGCGGACCCCGACTGGTATCTCAAGCTGAGACTCGGCAAGGGAGATCAGGTAAGAGTGTGTGAATATACCAATTACTGCGAAGGACTGGACACGAAACACAAGCAGGTGACCTGCCAGTTATGGGACAGGCTGCAACTTGATGAGCCGGGTATTAAATTATCGGTTGACGGGCGCCGCCGGCTGGTCGCCCCTGAGTGGAAAGAGCGCTAGTGCTCCTGCCCCAGGGTCACCCCATCTGGCGTTCCTTGATTTCATCCAGTGTTTTACAGTCAATGCACAGGGTTGCCGTCGGTCTTGCTTCAAGACGCTGAATTCCGATCTCTCCCCCGCAAATTTCGCAATAGCCATAATCACCTGAATCCAGCATCATCAACGACTCGTTGATTTTTTTGATGAGTTTCCGTTCGCGGTCCCGCGTTCTTAACTCAAGGGCAAACTCCTCTTCCTGGGTGGCCCGATCGTTGGGGTCGGGAAAATTGGATGCCTCATCCTGCATGTGGTGCACGGTTCGCTCTACTTCCTCCATCAGGGCCTGTTTCCAATCAGTCAGCATCTCGCGGAAGTGCTCGACCTGGGCAGGATTCATGTATTCTCCTGCCGCTGCCTTTCTGCTCATCGGCCTTGTATTGGGGGATTGCTCCCCCGTAGCGACGTTTTTCATTTCATTCTTTACCGTACCGCTCTTTATTGCGCTTCTCTTGCGCATACATACAGTCCGTTTGCTTATTTGAAACCATATTATTACTTCGTGTCAATGTCTTTCAGGTATTTGCTGCAATATCAGGGCAGTGTCACGACTTCGGGACTGCGCCAGCCATCCTTTCTATGCTCTGCCGTTACTGACGTGTAAATCCCGCCGCGCACGTTGAAATCAGCAGTTATTCTCATAAACCTGGGAGCAATGGCATCTACCATATCTGACAGTATCCGGTTGGTTACCGCTTCATGGAACGCGCCTTCATCCCGGAATGACCAGATATAGAGTTTGAGCGACTTCAGTTCTACGCACAACCGGTCCGGAACATAGCGAAGATCCAGGGTAGCAAAGTCAGGCTGGCCTGTCATTGGACACAGACAGGTAAACTCAGGCAGTTTTATGCTGATAGTATAATCACGGCCGGGCTCCGGATTAGTAAAAGTATCCAGTTTTTTGGATGGTGTTGTCGTCATGCTTCTCCTCAATCATCCGGGTCAGAGGTTCCAATATATCAATTTTGGAAATGCCATGTCTAACATGTTACTTTATATTTAATATAAAATTTTAATTATATTAACTAGATAAAGCATAGTATTAAACTATAATATAAAGTTTTTGATTCGCATTTTTTCCGGCGCCTTACTTGTATATTTCTGTGCTAAACGGTATGGTTATAACTCATGCGCCTGCGCAAGATCAAACTCGCCGGTTTCAAATCCTTTGTTGATCCTACCACCCTGCTGGTCTCAGATAACCTTGTCGGAATCGTTGGTCCCAATGGCTGCGGAAAATCCAATATCATCGATGCAGTTACCTGGGTAATGGGAGAGAGTTCCGCCAAACACCTGCGCGGTGATGCGCTGACTGACGTCATCTTTAACGGTTCCAGTGTCAGACAACCGGTCGGACAGGCCTCTGTGGAACTGTTATTTGACAATTCAGACGGTAAGCTGGGCGGGCCTTATGCCGGGTATTCAGAAGTTTCCATCAAACGGCAGTTAAACAGGGATACGATATCCACTTACTACCTCAACGGCACGCGTTGCCGGCGCAAGGATATCCAGGGCATCTTCCTGGGAACCGGAATCGGGCCGCGCAGTTACTCGATTATTGAACAGGGCGTGATCTCCAGGCTGATAGAAGCCAGACCTGAAGAGTTGCGCGTTTTTCTTGAAGAAGCAGCGGGCATATCGAAATTCAGGGAACGGCGCCGTGAGACCGAGAACCGGATCAGGCATACGCGGGATAATATCAGCAGGTTGACGGACATACTGGAAGAACTGGAAAAACAGATGGATCACCTGCAACGCCAGGCCAGGGCTGCTGAGCGCTTCAAGTTGTTGAAGGAGGAGGAACGCCGGCTGAAAGCGGAATTACTTGCGCTGGAATGGCAGGAGTTATCCGGCAATGCAGAAGAAAAGAACAAGACTGTCCGGTTCCAGGAGACCCGGGTGGAGGAGGGGCTGGCCAGGTTGCGCGGGGTGGAGGGAGAAATTGAAATTCAGCGTGAAAAGTATACTGCGGCAAACGATGCATTCAACAAGGCCCAGGCCGACTTCTACCAGGTCGGGAGTGACATATCACATACGGAACAGCGAATTAACCACGTCCGGGAGCGTATCGAGACGCTGAAATCGGAAATTGGCAAGGCCAGGCAGGATGAACTGAAATTGCAGCAACAAATGGCGGGAGATAAAAAGGAACTGGACAACGCCGCAGAAATATCCCTGTCGCTTGAACCGCGCCTGGAGACGGCCGAGCATACAGGCGATGAGACATATAACGCGCTGCGCCAGGAAGAGGAATCCTGGCAAAAACTGCAGGCAGAGTGGGATGAACTGAACCGTTCCATCTCCGGGCTGGATAAGCAAATCGAGGTGAACACGACGCGCAAGCAGTTGCTCCTGTCGGGACTGGCCGATCTGGAACAGCGAATGAACAATCTGGCGAAGGAAGCCGGCGGACTTGAACCGGACAGTATGCAAGCAAAAATGGCGCAATTATCCGCGGCCGGTTCGGAAAGCGAAAAGCTGCTGGATCAGCGGAAAAATGAGTTCAGCGAGACTTCGGCAAACCTGCAGCGTTACCGGACCGTGTTGGCGCAGGTCAATGCGCGCATCCTGGAATTACGCACGGATTACCAGAAGAATGAAAGCAAAATCGCCTCTCTGGAGGCGTTACAGCAGGAAGAAACACAGGATTACAGGGAGGCCCTGGAACAGTGGCTGACCTCACTGGGCCTGGCTGATGCCCGGCGCGTGATAAACAGGCTCAGTGTCGAGGAAGGTTGGGAAACTGCGCTCGAAGCCGTTGCCGGCCAACGTCTGCAGGACCTCAGCGTTTCCGACCTGCACGGCCCCCGGGGAGCTGCGCAGGCGCTGGATACCGGCAAAGCCGGCCTGTTGCTCGATCATGCGGACAACATCCACTACACGCCGAGGGCCTGGCCCAGGCTTGTCGACAAGATCTCTTCCGAAGTTCCCCTTGATGCAATCCTGAACAGGATTTACCTGGCGGATAATATGGAACAGGCCCGGGAAATCTGCGGGGAACTGGATGAGACCGAATCAGTGATTACCAGAGACGCTGTCTGGATGAACAACTATTGGGTCAGGATTCATCGATCTGCGGCCGAAGACCCCGGGCCGTTGGCGCGGGGACAGGAACTTTCCGGCCTGAAAGACACCAGGCGCTCTCTTGAAAATGAAATCAGCACGCAGGAACAAAAAGCCGCCGAATATGATGGACTCATCGAAGAGGCGGAGCAACAGTCCGGGCAGTTGCTGGAGCAGTTGAACAACAGGCAGGAAGCTGCGGCCGCGGCCAGGACGCAGTTTACGGAATTGAAGACCCGGCACGAACAGGCCCGGGACAGGAGCAGGCAGATTGAACAGGAACTTCTGAAGCTGCACGAGCAGGTGGAAAACGACCAGGCTGAGATAACCGGACTCAAGGTTCAACTGGAACAGGACGACGAAGCCCGGCGGGAGTTGCTGGCAAAACGCAGTAACCTGGAAGCCATCAGGGCAGAACATGACAACCTGCTGGCCCGGGCGCGCTCGCGCTGGCAGAAAGCAAACAGCGAAAGCCACTCGATCGCATTGCAACTGGAGTCGACCAGGGCACAAAAGCTATCGATAGAACAGTCCATCAAGCGCTGTGAAGCTCAGCTTTCGGCGATCCGGGAACGTGTCGGGGACCTGGAGACTTCGGAAGACTCGCAGCACAATCCGCTGCAGGAACTATGTGAAACCCTGGATATCAAGCTGGCCGAGAAGGTCACTTCGGAAGCCGCGCTGACGGCGGCCAGGGAAAGTGTTCTGCAACAGGAAAAACTGTTCAGAAACAAGGAACAGGAACGCGCTGAGTGCGAACTTGCGTTGCAGGAACTGCGCTCCGATCTGGAACAGGCCAGAATACGGCACCAGGAAGTAATCGTCAGGGTGCAGACACTGGAGGAACGGCTGGATGCCGCGGGGCAGACTCCCGAGGCTTTGCTGAACGGACTGGACGAGCCTGCCGGAAAGCAACTGTGGCAGGAAAAGATCGATGCCGTTGAAAACAGGATACAACGTCTGGGCGCCATTAACCTGGCCGCAATAGATGAGTTTGAACAGGTAAGTGAACGTAAAACCTACCTGGACAGCCAGTACGGTGATTTATCCACTGCTCTTGAGACCCTTGAGAACGCCATCCACAAGATTGACAAGGAAACGCGTTCCCGGTTCAAGGACACATTCGACCGGTTGAATGCCAATCTCAAGGAAAACTTTCCCTTGTTGTTCGGCGGGGGGCATGCCTACCTTGAGATGACTGCCCAGGACCTGCTGGAAACCGGCGTCACGGTCATGGCCAGGCCGCCCGGCAAAAAGAACAGCAATATCCACCTGCTGTCCGGCGGTGAAAAAGCCCTGACTGCCGTAGCGCTGGTGTTTTCCATCTTTAAATTGAACCCGGCGCCGTTCTGTATTCTTGACGAGGTCGATGCGCCCCTTGACGACAATAACGTAAGAAGGTTCAGCGACATGGTGAAATCGATGTCAAAAGACGTACAGTTCATCATTATCACCCACAACAAGATTACCATGGAGATTACCCGCCAGTTACTCGGAGTGACCATGCACGAAGCAGGCGTATCCCGGCTGGTGTCGGTTGATATCGATGAAGCGGTGGAAATGGCTGCTTCCGCGTAACCTCCGTTGTCACCGTTGAGTTGACCATGGGATCGGTTGAAAGCAGACTGGAAGACCTCAGGCGGCAGTTGAACGAACACAGCTACCGCTACCATGTCCTTGATGACCCGATAGTTCCCGACGCGGAATATGACCGGTTGTACCGGGAACTGCTCGAACTGGAACGTAAACACCCGGACCTGACTATACCGGCGGAATCTCCGACGCAACGGGTCGGCGAACAACCGCTCGGTGAATTTGCCGAAGTGCGGCACGAGGTCCCGATGCTGTCCCTGGACAACGCGTTCAGCGACGAGGACATGGCCGCTTTCGATAAACGGGTGAGAGACAGGCTGGACGTTGGGGAAATACATTATGCCGCAGAGGTAAAACTGGATGGGCTGGCGATCAGCCTGTTATACGAGCAAGGCAAACTGGTCAGGGCGGCCACCCGCGGGGACGGCGCGACCGGAGAAGACGTTACCGCCAATGTCCGCACCATCAACAGCGTCCCCCTGGCTTTGCGCAGGGCGGGATGTCCGGACAGGCTGGAAGCCAGGGGAGAAGTCTTCATAACCAAGGCCGGGTTTGAAGAACTGAACGACAGGCAACGGGAACAGGAGGAAAAACTCTTTGCAAATCCCAGGAATGCCGCGGCGGGCAGTTTGCGGCAACTGGATCCCAGGATCACCGCCGCGCGCCCCTTGCGATTTCTGGCACACGGCATCGGAATTGTTGGCGGTGGAGAACTGCCGCCTTCCCATTTCGACATCCTGCAATCTCTGAAAACATGGGGCCTGCCGGTATCCGCTGAAACCGAACAGGTTACGGGAATAGATGAATGTATCGGATTTTACCGGAAGATAGCGGAAACCCGCGCGCGATTACCCTATGAAATAGACGGTGTCGTGTTCAAGGTCGATGACCTGGCACAACAGGCTGCGCTGGGCTTTGTCTCCAGGGCGCCCAGGTGGGCCGTTGCCTGCAAGTTCCCGCCGGAAGAAGCCGTGACCAAAGTGCTGGACATTGAAGTGCAGGTGGGCCGCACCGGCGCCTTGACGCCTGTTGCACGTCTCGAGCAGGTACGCGTCGGCGGCGTGACGGTGACGAATGCGACCTTGCATAATATGGATGAGGTGGAGCGCAAAGACGTGCGAGTCGGCGATATGGTGGTCGTCAGGAGGGCGGGAGACGTGATCCCCGAGGTTGTCCGGGTGTTACTGGAGAGGCGCCCGCAGGAGACGCACAGGTTCAGTATGCCTGATAACTGTCCTGTATGTGGTTCACCGGCTGAAAGAAGCGAGGGTGAGGCAGTTGTCAGGTGCACCGGCGGCCTGCATTGCCGAGCCCAGAGTATTCAATCCATCATCCACTTCGCTTCACGCCGGGCCATGGACATAGAAGGCCTTGGCGATAAGCTGGTTGAACAACTGTTTGATACGGGTCTGCTCCGGAACGTCTCCGACCTGTATAAGCTGGAGCGTGAAAAAGTGGCGGCGCTGGACAGAATGGGCGAGAAGTCTTCAGAGAACCTGCTCCGGGCCATCTCGGCAAGCAAATACTCACAGCTGAACAAGTTCCTGTATGCCCTGGGGATCAGGGAAGTGGGGGAGACTACCGCAGGCAACCTGGCACGGCATTTTACGCTTGATGCGCTCAGGAGCGCGACGGAAGAGGAACTCTGTGAGATTAAAGACGTCGGCCCGGTAGTGGCAAGAAATATCGCCCGGTTCTTTCAGGATGAACAAAATACCTCCGTCGTCGACGCGCTGCTCGGCGCCGGAATCGTGTGGGAGAACACACAGGAAGAACAGACTGCGGACTTGCAGGGAAAAACGTTTGTCATCACGGGTACGCTGGCGACGCTGAGCCGTAATGAAGCAAAGGACAGGCTGATTTCCCGGGGGGCAAAAGTGAGTGGGAGCGTATCAGGCAAGACGGACTACCTGGTGGCCGGAGAAAACCCGGGCAGCAAACTTGACAAGGCGCACAGCCTGGGCATTGAAATCCTTAATGAAACGGAATTAATGGACATGTTATACGTAACGTCATAAATCGCGCTCCGTTCGTCATTCCTGCGAAAGCAGGAATGACGAACGGATTTAAATCCGTCCCCATTGTCTCTATTCCGGTTGCAGGACAGTCTTTATGGCCTGACTTGACGCCGGGTAGTCGAGGGTGTAGTGCAACCCCCGACTTTCCTTGCGGCGCAAGGCCGACTCAACAATCAGGTCGGCTACCAGGGACAGGTTGCGCAACTCTATCAGGTCGTTGTTGATACGGAAATTGCCGTAGTATTCATGGATCTCATCCTGGAGAAGTTTGATCCGGTGTTTGGCCCGTTGCAGGCGTTTGTCGGTACGCACAATGCCGACATAGTCCCACATGAAACGGCGGACCTCATCCCAGTTGTGGGAGACCACGACTTCTTCATCCGAATCCGTAACCCGGCTTTCATCCCACTCAGGCAGCATGGCGGGGTGGGCTTTCCGCTCGAGTTGGCGGTGAATATCCTTGCAGGTTGAATGGGCGAATACCACGCACTCCAGTAATGAATTGCTCGCCATGCGGTTTGCGCCGTGGAGGCCTGAACAGGATACCTCGCCGATTGCATACAGCGAATCGACATCAGTTCGCCCGTTTTTATCAATGATCACACCGCCACAGGTGTAGTGCGCGGCAGGCACTACCGGTACGGGTTCCCTGGTAATGTCAAAGCCGTACTGTATGCAACGTGCATATATCGTCGGAAAGTGGTCAATGATGAAGTCCTTGCCCTTGTGGCTGATATCGAGATAGACGAATTCACTGCCCAGGCGTTTCATCTCATGATCAATGGCCCGCGCCACGACGTCCCTGGGCGCCAGTTCTCCCCGCGAGTCGAACCTTTTCATGAAGCGTGATCCGTCGGGAAGCAACAAATTCGCCCCTTCACCACGTAACGCTTCGGAGATTAAAAATGATTTTGCTTCCTGGTGATACAGGCAGGTCGGATGAAACTGGACAAACTCCATGTTGGCAACCCTGCATCCTGCGCGCCAGGCCATGGCTATGCCGTCGCCGGTGCATATATCCGGGTTGCTGGTATACAGGTACACCTTGCCGGCTCCGCCGGTGGCCAGCACAGTAAACCGTGATTTGAAAACTCTCACCCGGTCCCGCTCCTGGTCGTACACATAGGCGCCGACACAGCGGCCGTCCCTGATGATGAGATCGAGGCTGGTATGGAATTCGAACAGTTCGATGTTTTCGTGGGAGCGGGTGCAACTCTCAAGTGTGTTCTCGATCGCCTTGCCCGTAGAATCCGCCGCATGCAGGACGCGCCGGTGGCTGTGCCCGCCTTCCTGGTGCAAGTGATACTCCTGACCGCCTGAATCGGGAAACCGTGTGAAATTGACTCCCAGATCAATCAACCAGTCAATGCTCTTTCTACCGTTTTCCACAACAAACCTGACCACGTCAGGATCGCATAAACCACATCCGGTCCCAATCGTGTCATCAATGTGGGATTCGACTGAATCCCTGGCATGCAGGACTGCCGATACGCCGCCCTGGGCATAGAATGTCGCCCCCTCTTTCAGGTCCGCCTTGGAAATCACCGTGACATGCGCATGGCGGGCCAGTTGCAAAGCCAGGCTCAAACCGGATGCTCCGCTACCGATTATCAAAACATCGGAATGGTGCTGATCGTTAATCATATACGTGCAATATACAGGCTGGGATAATATAATAGGTTATTTGCTTGTACTTAAGGAAACTCTGCTCAGGAATTTCTCATCATCCGGCAATCAGTACCCTTTCCAGTTAATATTGACATGGCTCATAACATATCCGACGAAATACTCGTAGAACGGGTAAAGCGTGGAGACAGGAAAGCGTTCGATGCTCTCGTGCTGAAATATCAGGGCAGGATTTTGAACCTGATATCCCGTTTTGTCCATGACCCCAGTGATGCCGGCGACGTTGCCCAGGAAGCTTTCATCAAGGCATATCGCGCTTTGCCAAAATTCAGGGGCGATAGCGCATTCTATACCTGGATTTACCGAATCGCGGTAAATACGGCAAAGAATTACCTGGCTACAAGAGCGCGCCAACCCTTCGATACGGCTTCAGATTTTGATGAAATGGAACAAATCGGCCACAGCGGCACTCTAAGGGAACAGACGACCCCGGAGCGCTTGCTGCTTACACACGAACTTCAAGAGACTATAATAAGAGCAATTGAAGAGTTACCGGCAGATTTGCGCTCGGCAATTACCCTGCGTGAAATAGACGGGCTGAGCTATGAGGAAATCGCTACGGTAATGGCGTGTCCCGTCGGCACGGTGCGGTCACGGATTTTTCGTGCCAGGGAGGCGGTGGATAAACAATTGAAACCTTTACTTATCGACTGATTTTATGAACGAAACAAAGAAAGAACAGTTGTCTGCCTTCATGGATGATGAGATTGACGACCTGCAAAAAAACCAGGTCGAGCAGATACTGAAAGACCCTGAACTGTTGGATACCTGGTCCCGTTACCACCTGGTTTCTGACTGTCTGAAACGTAATCTTCCGGAACACCTGGACAGGGGGCTGGCAGGGAAGATTTCCAAATCCATTCGTCAGGAACCTGCCATTGTCGCTCCTGGAGGTCTTTCCCGTTCATTCGTAAAACCTGCTGCCGGCTTTGCCATAGCCGCCTCGGTTGCCGCACTGGCCATTTTCGGCATACAACAGCAACAACCGGGCGCCCCCCATGAAATATCGCAGCCCCCCCTGGTGCAATCCATACCCGGCGGCGGCAATGGAAGCGTCCATGCCCCGGTGCGCCAGGTAAGCACAGGCAGCGGCAATATCACCTCCGAATGTAACGGGAAGCCGGGAGAAAACGGCCGCCCGGCCCCGGACAAAGGGCAACAGGCAGACAGAAATGAAGCACAGGAGGCACAGTCCGGGGTGAACTGCCCATGAATACAATAAGGGCCGGATTGGTATTGCCGTTACTCCTGTTCTGCATTGCCGGAACTGCCGGCGCGGATTCACTGCCGGACTTTACCGGAATGGTACAGGAGAACTCTGCGGCGGTCGTTAATATCAGTACGACGTCCAGGAAAGACAATCCGGGATCATCCGGACGGTCAATTGTTCCGGATTTGCCTGAGGACAGCCCGTTTCATGACTTTTTCCGCAAGTTTTTCGAAGAACAGGCGCCCGATAACCCGGGAACGCCCAGAAAGGCGGCATCTCTCGGGTCCGGCTTCATCATTTCAGAGGACGGTTATGTCATTACCAACAGCCACGTAGTTGCCGATGCCGATGAAATCATCGTGAGACTGAACGACCGCAGAGAATTTGTCGCCGAAATCGTCGGAACGGACAGGCGCAGTGACATCGCCGTACTGAAGGTCGAGGGAAATAAACTGCCTGTGGTCAAGCGGGGCAGTTCAGCCGATTTGAAGGTCGGGGAATGGGTGCTGGCAATCGGTTCTCCGTTTGGTTTTGACTACTCGGTCACCCAGGGGATCATCAGCGCGATTGGGAGAAGTCTGCCCAATGAAAACTACGTTCCATTCATCCAGACCGACGTCGCCATCAATCCCGGCAATTCCGGCGGCCCCCTGTTTAACCTGGAAGGCGAAGTAATCGGTGTGAACTCGCAGATATACAGCCGTACCGGCGGATTTATGGGGCTGTCTTTTGCTGTGCCCATAGACGTCGTCAACAATGTATATTCGCAGTTGCGCGAGACCGGTTATGTCAGTCGCGGCTGGCTCGGTGTGCTGATACAGGACGTGACCCGGGAACTGGCGGAATCATTCGGCATGGACAAGCCTCATGGAGCACTGGTGGCGAAAGTACTGGACGATAGTCCGGCGGCGAACGCGGGGATTGAAGTAGGCGATATCATCGTCGAATATGACGGCGCCGGGGTAGCCTTTTCATCCGATCTTCCGCCATTGGTCGGAAACACCAAAGTCAACACCAGCGTGCCGCTGGAGATTATCCGGGGCGGCACACGGAAAAAACTGAAAGTGCTGATTGCAGAACTGCCTGAACAGGACAGCATGGCAAGCGCTGAGAAGCCCGGTTCGCCGGCTCCGGCGGCCAACGAAATGAAGATCGTGGTGCGGGAATTGACTGCGGAGCAGAGAAAAAGGCTGGAATTGCCCGCGCAGGGGATTATCGTGGAACAAGTAATGGAAGGGCCGGGCAGCGAGGCGGGAATTCGTAAGGGTGACGTGCTTCTGATGATAAACAATATGGATGTTGAAAGCGTTTCACAGTTTGAGGATATCCTTGCCGGCCTGCCGCGCGATCGTCCAATCCCATTACTGATACAACGACGCGGCGCGCCCACCTTCCTGGCATTCAAACTGGCCGGCGACGAAGACGAATAAGTATATTCGGCTGATCCGGATACTCGACAGCACAGTTTATATGGAGCGGATCAGAAACTTTTCGATTATCGCGCACATAGACCACGGCAAATCCACCCTTGCGGATCGGTTCATCCAGATATGCGGAGGTCTGAGTGAGCGGGAAATGTCCGCGCAGGTGCTGGATTCCATGGACCTGGAAAAGGAACGCGGTATTACCATCAAATCCCAGAGCGTGCGCCTGGATTACCCGCACCATGACGGCAACGTGTACCAGTTGAATATCATCGACACGCCCGGCCACGTTGATTTCAGTTATGAAGTTTCCCGTTCCCTGTCCGCCTGTGAAGGCGCCCTGCTGGTCGTGGATTGTTCCCAGAGTGTAGAGGCGCAGACGGTAGCCAATTGTTTTGCGGCAATCGACAACGGACTGGAAGTAGTGCCGGTATTGAACAAGATTGACCTGCCTGCTGCCGACCCGGAAAAAGCCATACTGGATATAGAGGAGTTGATAGGGATTGATGCAAAAGATGCCATCATGGTCAGCGCCAAGACAGGAGCCGGCCTGGACGACCTGCTCAGCGCCATTATAGAGCGTATACCCCCTCCGCGGGGAGATGCCGACGCGCCGATGACTGCCTTGATCATCGATTCCTGGTTTGACAATTACCTGGGAGTAATTTCCCTGGTACGCGTAATCGAGGGCAGCCTGAGCGTCGGGGACAGGATCAGGATATTCTCAACCGGACAGGATTACATTGTTGATGGAGTAGGCTCGTTCACCCCCAAAAGAACCCCCGCAACCTGCCTTGCTACAGGCGAGGTCGGCTATGTGGTCGCCGGGATCAAGGAAATTCTTGGAGCGCCCGTCGGCGACACCATTACATCCGGCAAACGGCCTGCAGAACAGCCGCTGCCCGGCTTCCAGCCTGCCAAACCCCGCGTATTTGCCGGCATGTTTCCCATCGATTCCGGTGATTTTGAAGACTTCCGCGAAGCGCTTGCCAAGCTGAAATTGAATGACGCCGCGCTCTATTTCGAGCCTGAAACCTCCCAGGCCCTGGGATTCGGCTTCCGTTGCGGTTTTCTGGGCATGCTGCACATGGAAATTGTCCAGGAACGTCTGGAGCGCGAGTATGGCATGAGCCTGATTACAACGGCCCCTACCGTAGTCTATGAAGTCGATACCACCTCCGGTTCAAGAATATATCTCGACAATCCGGCAGACCTGCCTGGAACGGACAAACTGGCTGCGGTTCGGGAACCCATGGTCCATGCTGATATACTGACTCCACAGCAATACCTCGGCAACGTGATCTCCCTTTGTATCGAGAAAAGAGGGCGGCAGAAGAAGCTGCACTTTGCGGGGCGCCAGGTATCCGTATCATACGAACTGCCCCTGAGTGAGATCGTGCTGGATTTTTTTGACAGGCTGAAATCGGTCAGCAAGGGATATGCCTCCTTTGATTATCACTTTGAACGCTATAATGAAGCGCCACTTGTGAAACTGGACGTGTTGATCAATGGAGACAGGGTGGATGCCTTGTCGAGTATCGTACACAGGGACCTTGCGCAACGACGCGGGCGTGAACTGGCGGCCAAAATGAAACAGCTTGTGCCCCGGCAGATGTACGAGGTGGCGATACAGGCAGCCATAGGATCAAAAATCATCGCCAGGGAATCCGTCAAGGCGTTGCGCAAGAACGTTACGGCCAAGTGTTATGGCGGTGACGTGACGCGCAAGAGAAAACTGCTGGAAAAACAAAAGGCGGGAAAGAAACGAATGAAACAACTGGGCTCGGTGGAAATACCACAATCCGCGTTCATGGCGATTCTCGATGTCGGAGGTGAGCAATGACCTTTGATCTCGCCGGCCTGCTGGTATTGCTTACCGCTGTCAGCGGCATAATCTGGGCGATTGATGCCATGTTTTTTGCCCGTAACAGGAAACCTCCCACCGGCGATGAACGCACTGAACCGTGGATCGTCGATTATGCCCGTTCACTTTTCCCCGTTTTTCTCATCGTATTGATCCTGCGTTCATTTATCGTCGAACCATTTCGGATACCTTCCGCTTCCATGATGCCGACACTGTTAAGAGGCGATTTCATCCTGGTCAACAAGTACGATTACGGCATCCGCCTGCCGGTGCTGAACACCAAGGTGTTCGGTAGCGGGGAACCGCAACGCGGCGACATCATCGTCTTCCGGTATCCTGAAGACCCCGCAGTGCCGTTTATCAAGCGGGTAGTGGGCGTGCCGGGCGATCGCCTGCAGTACAAGGACAAAAACCTGATAATAAACGGCGCGCAAATCGGACTCGCTCTCAAAGGGGTTTATCACAGTGATGGAGTAGGCAGGAGAGAGAACGGTTCATACCTCGTGGAAGAACAACTGGGTAAACTCAAACACGATATATTAATCAACCCCTTGCAGCTTTCGTCTGTTGAGATTGACCAAAAAATACCGGAAGGGCATTATTTTGTCCTGGGCGACAACCGTGACAACAGCAGGGACAGCCGCTACTGGGGCCTGGTTCCGGACGAAAATCTCGTGGGCAGGGCATTTTACATCTGGATGAACTGGAGCAACGACAGCATCCTTGACCCGGGGAGCTGGGACATGGACTGGGAGCGCATCGGGTCTGCGATACAGTAATCCCCAAATGGCGCACGTGGGCACAGATAAGGATTTAAACCTGCATATCAGGAATGTCCTGGGATATGAATTTCGCGATGCCGAATTATTGAACAAGGCATTGACACACCGGAGTTTCAGCAGGAACCACAACGAAAGGCTTGAATTCCTCGGTGATGCCTTGCTCGGCATGTTCATTGCCGATGCGCTGTTTGCGAAATTCCCGGAGGCTGCGGAAAGCGACCTGACGCGGCTGCGTTCATCCCTGGTCAACAAGGAAACGCTCGCGCGACTTGCAAGGCAACTGGACCTTGGCAGCCATATAAAATTCGGAATCGGCGAGCACAAAAGCGGTGGATGGCAAAAAAAGTCGCTCCTTTCCAACGCCATGGAAGCGTTGATGGGAGCAGTTTACCTGGATTCCGACCTGGAAAACTGCCGCAGCTTCATCCTGGCCCTGTACGCCTGTCTGCTGGATGAGTTAACCATCGAGAATATTCCGAAAGACCCGAAATCCGAACTGCAGGAATACCTGCAGGCCAATAAAAAATCACTGCCTGCCTACCATGTCGTAGCAGAAGAAGGTGAAGCGCATAACAGGATGTTTACCATAGAATGCCGTATTGACGGTATTGCCGGGCCGGTCGTGGCAAAAGGCAGGAACAAGAGGGACGCGGAACAGGCGGCGGCAAGTGCGGCATTGAAAATAATATCTCCGGATGCAGACCAAAGTTAAAGGTCCGGAATTCAAGGCCGGTTATGTATCTATCGTCGGCCGTCCCAACGTCGGCAAATCGACACTGCTGAACCGGCTGATAGAGCACAAGATCAGTATCGTTACACGAAAACCGCAAACGACGCGCTGGCAGATTCGGGGGATAAAATCAACTCCGGAGTACCAGATAATCTTCACCGACACGCCCGGCTACCAGAATAACCACAAAAACGCGATTAACCGGTATATGAACAGGGAGGTAACCAACTCATTATCGCATATAGACGTGGTATTGTTTGTCGTTGAAGCAGTCAAGTGGGGTCATAATGACGCCCTGGTTGCCGACCTGTTGAAGGAAGTCAGCGCAACCCTGATACTGGTTATCAATAAGCTGGACCTGCTCAAGGAGCGCGCAAGCCTGTTGCCGTACATAGATAACCTGAAGGAAAAGCTGCCATTTGCGGAGATTGTGCCGCTCAGCGCCAGACGCCGGAGAGATGTCGACCTGCTGGAGAGCAAGATAGTTGCAATGCTCCCACCCGGAGAACCCTTGTTTCCGACCGATCAGATCAGTGACAGAAGCACGCGCTTCCTGGCGGCTGAATATATAAGGGAAAAAGTGATGGAGCGTCTGGGTGATGAACTGCCTTACCGGACGTCCGTCACTATCGACGTCTTTAAGGATGAGCCGGAACTGTTGAGCATATCCGCCACCATCTGGGTGGAGCGCCGCTCGCAGCGGGCCATCCTCATTGGGGGAAACGGCAAAGTGCTGAAATCGATAGGCGCCGAGGCGCGAATTGAACTGGAAAAATTCTTTTCAAAAAAGGTATACCTGCAAACCTGGGTCAAGACAAAAAAGAACTGGACCGAAGATATCAAGGCGCTGAAGATGCTGGGGTATGATTAGAAATACCAGGGGTCACAGGTTCCCGGGAATTGAAAATCGTGAGAGTTGAACTCAATCCATGTTATATCCTGCACAACCGTAACTATCGTGAAACAAGTCTGTTACTGGATGTGTTTTCCCGCCGGTACGGCAGGATAAGCCTGGTGGCAAAAGGAGCAAGAAGACAGAAAAATGATAGCCGCGCGCTATTGCAGCCGGGGCGGAAGATCAATATTGCCTGGACCATGCGCAGGGAACTTGGAACACTGACCAGGGCGGAACCCTGTCATGGCAATAATCCACAGGCAGCAGGCGCATTGTTGACCATATTTTACATTAACGAACTGCTGGTCAGGTTGCTGCACAGGCATGAGCCTCATGCGGAACTGTTTGACTCCTATGCAGAAACGCTGGAAAAATTAACGGATACCGCAACTGAACAGGTTACCCTCAGAATATTTGAAAAACGATTGCTTGAAGCGCTGGGTTACGGCCTGGCGCTGGATTCGGATACCGAGGGGAATGCCGTCAGGCCGGATGAGGATTATAATTACCTGCCGGAAAGAGGGCCGGAACCGGGGACATCACCTGGTCCGGGTGGTCTGGCAATATCAGGACGGACATTGCTGGCCCTGGCGGAAGAAAACCTCGGCGACGAGATCGTTCTCGCAGAAGCCAAACAACTGATGCGCAAGGCGCTGGGTAACCTGCTGGGCGACAAGCCCCTGGTGAGCCGGGAACTTTATCAGTTCAGCATGAACATGCAACGGTAGCAAAGCACATGAAACCAATAAAACTGGGGGTAAACATCGACCACGTGGCAACGCTGCGCCAGGCCAGGCTGACTCGTTACCCGGAACCGGTACACGCTGCCCTGGAAGCCGAACAGGCCGGCGCCGACTCCATTACGATACATCTACGGGAAGACCGCCGGCATATCCAGGAAAGGGACGTAGTGATGTTGAAGGACGTGCTGACGATTCCGATCAACCTTGAAATGGCGGTCACGGACGAAATGGTGGAACTGGCCGAAAAACTGCAACCTGATTATTGCTGTTTTGTCCCGGAACGGCGCGAGGAACTGACAACCGAAGGGGGGCTGGAAGTAGCCGGACAGCCGGACAGGATACGCTCCGCCTGCGCCAGACTGCAGGCAAGCGGTTCCAGAGTGTCCCTGTTTATAGATGCGGACGCCGCCCAGATAGACGCGGCGGTTGATGCCGGCGCAGACATGATTGAAATCCATACGGGCCACTATGCAGACGCCCACAACCCTGAAACACGTGATATTGAATTCAATAAAATCGCCCGGGCTGTCGAGCACGCCGCGACATCATCGTTACAGATTAATGCCGGACACGGATTGCACTACCATAATGTCAGGCCAATCGCCTCAATCGAACAGGTGGCCGAACTCAATATTGGCCATTCCATCATAGCCAGGGCCGTATTTTCCGGTCTCTACCAGGCGGTCAAGGACATGAAGACCCTGATGGATGAGGCAAGGAAGTAAAAGGCTGCCTGTTCATATTGCCTTTCCACGCCATGACTTGCCCTGGTGAGCAAGACGTTTCAGTATATCTTCAAGGTCCACCGGCAACGGCGCGCTGAACTGATACGCTCCGGTCGCTTTCAATTCAGGCACGGAGAGTTTGCCGGCGTGTAAGAACATGCGTTTCAGACCGGCCGCACGCATTTCCCTGTTGAATTCCTTGTCCCCGTATTTCCTGTCGCCGGCGATGGGATGACCGATGGAGTCGGCATGAACCCTGATTTGGTGGGTTCGTCCGGTGCCGATCCTGACTTTGACGCGGGTTGCATCCCGGAAGAATTCCAGCGCTTTAAACTCGGACAGGGCAGTCTTGCCGGATCCCTCGACCTTGACTCTTCCTTCCCCGTAGCGACTCCTGTGACGCTGCAACGGGGTATCCACCATCGTCTTTTTTTGCTGCAGGCGGCCTTTCAGTAGCGCATCATATTCTTTCTGGACATTGCCCTTTTTCAGCGCCAGGTTGACCTGGCGCAGGACAGGCATGCTTTTTGCTATCATCAGGCAGCCGGAAGTTTCCTTGTCCAGCCGATGGATCAAGTGCAGGTTGTCCTCGCGGTGGAATAACCCACGCAGCAGTTCTATCACTCCGAAATTACTGCCGGTGCCCGCATGTACGGACAGGCCGGCAGGCTTGTTGATGACGACAAGCCTGTCATCCTCGTGTATGATACATTCCCTAATCATCTCAACCAGGTACGCGGGTGCTGAGTCCTGCGTCCCGGATTTTTGTTCAAATACCGGGGGGATACGTATTTCATCTTCGGTTTGCAGGCGGTAATCGGGCTTGATCCGCCTTCCGTTGACCCTCACTTCGCCCCGCCTCAACATCTGGTAAATTCGGCTTTTCGGTATTCGGTTGAGACGTGAAAACAAAAAGTTATCGATACGCCGGCCGGCCTGGTCAGCGCCGATTACCATGTTTGCGGGCTTGCTTTTTCTGTTACCGGGTTGTGACATTTTGAACAACGATATTGCCGTAACGGCCCAAGTCTGGTATAGTGTTCCTGCTTAAGCTGATAATCAGATATCCTGCAAGGATAAGCCATAACAGGGCGCCTGTCTTTAACAGGCAAAAACTTGAAAGAAGGAGCCGATCCTGACGGATCGAAACAACATCGCTCCTGCCCTGAATGAGATGTATAGATGGAGACATAACATTTGCAGGAAAACGTATTACCAGGTTTTAACCCACCAGGGTTAAGGCCGAGCAGATAAAGTACATTGACAGCCCGGGAACAGAACTGCGTCATGCATCAGAATGAACCCAAAATTGTAATCCCGGGATTAATATCGTAGCTGCTGAACGGCAGCACGATTACAGATTAACATGGCTTCCGGCTGACGGCCGGGATATTCGACCACTGACTGCAAGTCGGCGTGTGGTCGGGCCATTGCGTAAAGGACACACAGACAATGAAGAGAATGTTGATTAACGCAACTCAACCGGAAGAGTTGCGGGTGGCGCTAGTGGATGGCCAACGCTTGTATGATCTTGATATCGAGGCAACAGGCAGGGAACAGAAGAAGTCGAACATCTATAAATGCCGGATAGTCAGGATAGAACCCAGTCTTGAAGCCGCATTCGTCGATTTCGGCGCTGAGAGGCACGGCTTCCTCCCCTTCAAGGAAATAGCCCGTTCCCTGTTAAAATCCAAGAACAGTGATGATAACCGCGGGCGCATAAACGTAAAGGATGCCCTGGAGGTAGGACAGGAATATATTGTCCAGGTCGAAAAGGAAGAACGCGGTAACAAGGGAGCTGCGCTGACCACTTTTATCAGTCTTGCCGGACGCTACCTGGTGCTTATGCCGAATAATCCCAGGGCGGGGGGCGTTTCCAGGCAAATTGAGGGCAATGATCGCAGCGATGCCCGTGAGGCGATGAGCACCCTGGAAATTCCCCAGGGCATGGGCTTGATATTGCGCACCGCCGGCGTAGGCAAAAGCGCTGAAGAACTTCAATGGGACCTGGACTACCTGAATATGCTCTGGGATTCCATCAAGACAACCGCCAAGGAAAAGCCCGGCCCGTTCCTTATCTACCAGGAAAGCGAAGTCATCATCAGGGCGATCCGGGATTACCTCAGGAGCGATATTGCCGAGATATGGATCGACGATAACGACATCTTCCACCGGGCGCGCGACTTCATGCAGCAGGTCATGCCCCATAACCTGCAAAAACTGAAACTGTATTCAGGCAGCGATCCTTTATTCAGCCGCTACCAGATCGAGGGGCAGATTGAAACCGCCTTTGCCCGCGATGTTCAACTCCCGTCAGGAGGGGTGCTTATAATTGATCATACGGAGGCGCTCACGTCAATCGACATCAACTCGGCGCGCGCCACCAAGGGCGAGGATATAGAAGAGACGGCGTTTAATACGAATCTGGAAGCGGCCGATGAAATTGCCCGGCAATTGCGCCTGCGCGACCTCGGCGGCCTGTTTGTCATAGACTTTATCGACATGACCAATAACCGGAACCAGCGTGAAGTGGAAAATCGCCTGAGGGACGGTCTGAAGGTGGACCGAGCCAGGGTGCAAACGGGGCGTATTTCCCGCTTCGGCCTGCTGGAAATGTCGCGCCAGCGATTACGGCCGTCACTTGGAGAATCGAGCCATATTCCATGCCCGCGTTGTGACGGGCAGGGGACCATTCGCGGGGTTAAGTCCCTGTCACTCTCGGTGTTGCGGATTATTCAGGAAGAAGCGATGAAAGAGTTGACTGCCAAAGTGGTGGCCCAATTATCGGTTGAAGCCGCCACATTTTTACTGAACGAAAAACGCCAGGCCATACGCGAGATAGAGCAACGGCTGGACGTGGAAATCATCATCAGTCCCAATCCCATGATGGAAACGCCCCAATATCTGGTGCAACGCATCAACCTGTCTGAGTCGTCATCGGATTCATCCCAGAAAGAGAGCTACAAATTTGCTGAGACAAAACAGGACAATGCCGGCCACGCCGTATCCAGTGACAGCCGTAAAACACCGGAAAAACCTGCCTTGACGCAGATCATGCCGGACAGGCCCGCTCCTTCGACAAGACAGGACAAGGAGAAAGGCCTGATGAGCAGGTTGTTCGGCGGGTTATTCGGTAATAATGCCGAGGTCCCGGAAAAGCAGGAACCGCCTTCAAAGCCAAGGAAACCACAGACCTCGCGCAACAGGAGCAGGAGCAGGCCTTCCGGAAACAACGCCGGCCGGCAACAACAGCGCAGGAGTTCCAGGAGAAACGAAAACACGTCCGGCAACAGTCAACGCAGACAAGGCAATCGCGACCAGGGGGGCGGTGACAACAGGCAATCCCGTTCTGCTTCCAGGAACAGGAGCGCACGCGAAAAAAAACAGACAAGTGAACCTGCTGAAACCAACGCTTCCCCGGGGCGGGCCTCGGAGAAAAAGGAAGCGCCCGTCAGCGCCTCACCAGAAGAATAACTGATGAGGAATCCGGCTCAATAGCTTTATGCAGTTGCTGTTATGAGTGACCCGTGGCAAGATAACGCCGATAAGACGGATCCCGGATTCGAACAGGCCCTGGTAAACCGGATTGCCCGGGAATTCCTTGCCGAACAACGGCGCGCCAGGCGCTGGAATATCGCATTCAGAGTGTTCCTTGCCTTAATCGTATCGATTTTCCTGGCGGTTTACCTGATTGGCAAAGCCGATATTTCCCCGGCCACTCTGAAAACCGGCAAACATACGGCACTGATCGACATACAGGGCATTATTGCTCCCGGCGAACAGGCCAGGGCGGATTATGTGACGGCCAGCTTGCGGGCTGCTTACGAAGACGGCAATACAGAAGGCATCATTATCCGCATCAATAGTCCCGGTGGAAGCCCGGTACAGGCCGGCCATGTCAATGACGAGATAAATCGTCTGAAAAATGAATATCCCGACATCCCTGTTTTTGCCGTGATAGGCGATCTCTGTGCATCCGGCGGTTATTATGTTGCTGTTGCGGCTGACAGCATCTATGCCGACAAGGCCAGCCTGGTTGGCTCTATCGGTGTCATTGCGGCCGGTTTCGGTTTTGTGGATACGCTGAATAAACTGGGAATAGAGCGGCGTATTTATCATGCAGGCGACCACAAGGCCTTTATGGACCCGTTTTCACCGCAACGCCAGGAAGAGATGGAACATCTCGATCACCTGTTGAACGATATTTATCAACAATTTGTGGAAACCGTCAAGCAAGGCCGCGGGGAGCGCCTCGCCGATGATGAAAGAATTTTCTCCGGTTTGATATGGACCGGCGAGCAGTCCATTGAGTTAGGTCTGGTGGACGAACTGGGCAACGCCGACTATGTTGCCCGGGAAGTTATCGGCGCTGAAGATATCGTGGACTTTACTTACCGGGAGACCTTCCTGAATCAATTCTCACGCAGTCTGGGTGCGCTCTTCTAAGGTATGATATAACCTTCGTTACGCAACATCCTTTGCAGGCTTATCAAGGGAAGTCCCAATAGGGCAGTGTTGTCGTCACTGCTTATCCTGTCAACCAGAGTAATGCCGGCGGTTTCTGATTTGAAACTCCCCGCACAGTCATATGGCTTATCCCAATCCAGGTACCGATGTATCCCGGCGTCGGTCAATACCCTGAAATGGACTTCTACGGTCACCATGTCAAGTTGACGGTATCCTGTCCTGCTGTTGACGAGACATACACCGGTCAGAAAATCCACGACCTGTCCTGACATCATCCTGAGTTGTCTCACTGCGCCTGCATGGTCTTCAGGTTTATTAAGGATTTGCCCGTCTACTGTAGCGACCTCGTCTGACCCGATAACCAGCGCGTCCGGGTAACTCTTGGCCACTTCCAGGGCCTTGGCCAAAGCCAGGCGTTTGACTAAAGCCGCCGGCGTTTCATTATCCATAATGCTTTCATCAATATTCGGCGATTGGCTGCGAAAAGGAATCCGCAACCGTTCCATCAATCCAATGCGGTGCACCGATGAAGAAGCCAGAATTAGTTCCGTAGCTGCAGCCATTTACACATGATGATCTGTAATCTGCTGTTAAGTCAATAGTTTGACAGTACGTTTCGCAATCGCTAAACTTCCCTTTCTGATGTCGTCGGACCTGCCTCAATACATCGATCCCGAGCGCCTTGCAATTGAAGGCGTTCACCTGGAAGGGCAGGTAGGATTGAACGAAATGACGCGTCTTGCAAAGTTACTGGCAGACAGCCGGGGCAGGGTTAGCCTGAGACTGGCTTTCAGTCGCACCGAGAACGGGTTGACATGTATCACCGGCAGTTATGAAACGGAAATGCAGTTGACTTGCCAGCGCTGCCTGGAGCCCGTAACGGTAAAACTTGCGGAAATGATCAACGTCGGGGTAACTTTTGCAGTATCAGGATCGGCGAATAAATTGCCTGCTTCAGCAGAACCACTGGTGCTGACGGGAGATACTATTTTACTGGCAGATTTTATTGAAGAAGAAATTTTACTGGGCTTACCGATTTCACCCATGCACGAATTGCAGGAATGCGCTGCGGCAGAACAGGTAAGGCAGAACGACAACGCCGCTTCAGGCCCGTTTCACGTATTACAGAAGCTAAAATCCGGATAGACAGGAGAATTTGAATTATGGCTGTACAGCAAAGAAAAAAATCGACCGCAAAACGGGATTCCCGGCGCGCCCACGACTCGCTGTCTCCCCCCTGTTTATCAATTGAGCCGACGACAGGTGAAGTGCACAGGCGCCACCACGTCAGCCCCGACGGGTATTATCGGGGAGAAAAGGTGCTGAATACCGAGGACGAGGATGAATAGCCCGCATTTGAGATCGTTATTGATCTGAAATGGGATACCGTCTTGCGCTTGATGCCATGGGAGGGGACCATGGGCCCGGCGAGATTGTCCCCGCAGCGATACACTCACTGAAAAAACACCGGGATCTCGAACTTCTTCTGGTAGGGCTGGAAGATATAATCAAACCAAGGCTGGCCCACCTGAATCACGAACTGGCTGTCCGCATCCAGGTGCTTCATGCGCCAGAAGTAGTAACAATGGATGAAGCGCCTTCCTCGGCGCTGCGTAACAAAAAAAACTCATCCATGCGGGTCGCCATCGAACAGGTTAAGAAGGGGCAGGCCCATGCCTGCGTCAGCGCAGGCAACACCGGCGCCTTGATGGCAATTTCACGCTATATTCTCAAGATGTTGCCTGGCATAGACAGGCCTGCCATATGCACAATCATACCAGGCATTAACAGTCACACCCACATTCTTGACCTTGGCGCGAACGTTGATTCCAGTCCGGAACAATTATTCCAGTTTGCGGTTATGGGGGCGGAGTTGTCCGGCGCTGTTGAGAACATCAGTGCGCCGAAAGTAGCCCTGCTGAATGTCGGGACTGAGGACAACAAGGGTAATGATCGCGTAAAAAAAGCAAAAATCCTTTTGGACAGGAGCCACCTTAATTTCATCGGGTTTGTCGAAGGCAACCATATTTATTCCGGTGATGCTCATGTGATTGTTTGTGATGGTTTTGTCGGTAATATCGCGCTGAAGGCCAGTGAGGGCGTAGCAGAATTTTTTCTGCATCACGTTAACATGAGCTTTCAACGGGGTCTGTATGGCAAACTGGCCGCACTCACTTCATTGCCGATTCTCAAATCCATTCGCAGGAGAACCGATCCCAGGCGCCATAATGGCGCCAGTCTGCTCGGGTTGCGCGGAATTGTAATAAAAAGCCACGGCAGTGCAGATCGCTTGTCTTTTGCTCACGCAATCGAAGAAGCCATTCTTGAAGTTGAGAAAAATATACCCGCACGTATCGCTTCACGACTGGAAGTGCTGTTAACCGGGAAGTGACCGGTGCTTTACTCGCACATCATTGCCAGCGGCGCATATCTTCCTGAACGGATCATGCACAATTCCGAACTGGAAAACCTGGTTGAGACAACTGATGAATGGATCCGGTCGAGAACAGGCATAAGACAGCGGCATATTGCCAGGGAGGATGAGACCACGTCAGACATGGCCTGCAATGCATCGCTTCGCGCCATAGACATGGCCGGAATCAAGCCTGACAGCATCGATCTGATCATCGTTGCCACATCAACTCCCGACCTGATCTACCCCAGCACTGCCTGCCTGTTGCAGAAAAAACTGGGTCTGCGTAACGGTTCTGCAGCATTTGACGTGCAGGCCGTATGTTCCGGTTTTATTTATGCATTGAGTATTGCCGATCGATTTATCCGCACCGGGGAAACCCGCTGCGCACTTGTCATCGGCGCCGACATGAACTCCAGGATACTGGATTGGACAGACCGTTCGACCTGTGTATTGTTCGGCGACGGCGCCGGCGCCGTTATCCTTGGAAGCAGTGCTGAGCCCGGTATCTACAGGACATTGTTACACGCTGACGGCAGTTACAGCGATTACCTGAAAGTGCCGTCAGGAGTTTCCGGACCGAAAGGAGAGCCTTTCATCAGAATGCGCGGTAATGAAGTCTTCAAGTTTGCCGTGCAAAAACTGGATGAGATCGTAGATGAAACCCTCGACGATTCCGGTTTGACGAAAACGGATATAGACTGGCTTGTGCCCCATCAGGCAAACCAGCGAATCATTGCCGCTACCGTAAAGAAGCTGGGCATCAGTATGGATGATGTGATTTTGACCGTGGCGGAACATGGCAACACCTCAGCCGCTTCAATTCCCCTGGCGCTTGACGTGGGCATTCGTGATGGGCGCATCAAGCGCAGGGATGTCATATTGATGGAAGCCGTTGGTGGAGGCTTTACCTGGGGCTCTGCATTGCTGCGATATTGAAGCATGGCGAAAAAAAGACAAGTTTTAACGCCGGATTTTTTTTGCCAGGCGAGGCGGACGACGAATGAGGGAGGGAGTGTACATGACGGTACATGACCGACCGAATGAGGAAGTCCAACGAAGCATGGCGAAAAAAAGACAAGTTAAAATAGCTTTTGTGTTTCCCGGACAGGGCTCCCAACACATAGGCATGTTCTCCGACCTGGCGGAAAACTTCCCTGCGGCAGGCAGGGCATTTGCCGACGCATCCGCGGTACTGGGCTATGACCTGTTGTCCCTGTGCATAAACGGGCCGGAGGAGAAACTGCATCAAACCGAATATACCCAACCGGCATTACTGGCTGCCAGTTATGCCGCCTGGCAAATCTGGCAGGAGCGGGGAGGAACCCTCCCGATGTATATGGCCGGACATAGCCTGGGCGAGTATTCTGCCCTGGTGTGCGCCGGAGTCATCAATTTTACCGATGCGGTCGGACTGGTAGCCGAACGGGGCCGGTTTATGCAGGAAGCCGTACCCCGTGGAACAGGGGCCATGGCTGCCATTTCGGGTCTGGATGATGAGACGGTAATCGATGTCTGTGCCAACGCCGCGCAGGATGAAGTTGTCTCAGCAGCGAATTTCAATTTCCCGGGACAGGTGGTTATTGCCGGCGATACCGTTGCAGTGGATCGCGCGTGCTTGCTCGCTAAAGAGTCAGGAGCCCGACGAGTCACACCATTGCCGGTCAGCGTGCCGTCCCATTGTCGCCTGATGACGCCTGCGGCGGACAGGCTGCACTCACTCGTCAATGAAATTACGTTTATGCCTGCCGCAATACCGGTTGTACAAAACGTCGATGCCAGGGCGCAGACCGACCCTCATGAGATTAAACACGCTCTTGTCCTCCAGTTGCGTCAATCCGTGCTGTGGTCAAGGTGTGTAACAACCATGCAGCGACTGGGGACCACCGCAATGATAGAGTGCGGCCCCGGCAAGGTGCTGAGCGGCCTGATCAGGCGCATAGATAAAAAAATTGTCTGCGCCAACATTTCTGACAGGGAGTCCCTTGAAGCCGCCTTGTTGATATAATCCGCAGATGGACTTTCATCTCAAAGAGCAGGTTGCCCTGGTAACGGGTGCGAGCCGGGGAATAGGAAAGGCAATCGCCGGACGGCTTGGGCGTTCCGGCGCTTTTGTTGCGGGCACGTCAACAACTGAAACCGGCGCCGCAGGAATCGAAGAATTTTTCAGGGAAACAGGAATAGAAGGCAGGGGCTTCGTACTGGACATAAGCGCAGATGATTCGGTAGCACAACTGGATGAAGTATTGAAAACAGCGTCCATAACGCCTTCAATACTGGTGAATAATGCAGGAATCACCCGGGATAACCTGATGTTGAGGATGAAACAGCAGGAGTGGGATGAAGTCATTAACACCAACCTGACTGCTGTTTATCGCCTCAGTAAATTGTGCCTGCGCAACATGATCAAGTCACGCTATGGCCGGATAATCAATATCACCTCAGTCGTGGCGCTGTCGGGGAATCCCGGACAAACCAATTACGTTGCGGCCAAATCGGGCATCATAGGTTTTACACGTGCGCTGGCCAAGGAAACCGGCAGCCGAAGCATCACTGTCAACTGCATTGCTCCGGGCTTCATTGATACCGACATGACAGCGAAGCTCGCAGCCGGCCAGCGCGAAAAACTGCTTGAGCAAATTCCCCTGGGGCGACTTGGTCTCGCTGATGACGTAGCGTATGCTGTCGAATTTATCGCATCACCGGCTGCCGGTTACATAACCGGCGAGGTGCTTAACGTAAACGGCGGTATGTATATGGCGTGAGATATGAGAAACGCAAAAGTCTTTCTATTGGGTTTCACAGAGACTATAATATGCAGAAAACACAATAATAATATTTCGTTGTTGCATAGATGTTTTTTTATTGCCAAAAAACAACTTGAAAGCAGGGATTATTTGGCTTATCGTACATCGGCTTTTGGTCTTAGTACCGTAGAAGGAGGTTATATCACATGAGCAACGTTGAAGAACGAGTGATGAAAATCATTGTAGAGCAGCTCGGGGTTAAAGAAGAGGAAGTTACCAGTGAAGCATCGTTTGTTGATGATTTAGGGGCTGATTCGCTTGATACAGTAGAATTAGTGATGGCTCTGGAAGAAGAATTCAAAATCGAAATACCCGATGAAGACGCAGAAAAAATAACAACCGTACAACAGGCAATCGACTATATTGACACTCATCTTGAATAACTGCCCTGACTAGTCCCTGACAAGGCCGCTTCACTGGATCACCGAAAGCGGCCTTTTTTTCATATATACGATCAATAATTTTCCGAACAATGAATAAACGACGGGTTGTTATCACCGGCCTCGGCCTGGTTACCCCTATGGGAAATACAGTCGAGGAGGCATGGAAGAACACTTTAGCGGGCAACAGTGGGATTTCCACGATTACTCACTTTGATGCCGGCGGATATCCCGTAAGGATAGCCGGGTTGGTAAAGAACCTTGACCTGGATGCCTTTATCCCCAGGAAAGATCAAAAAAAGATGGGCACCTTCATACATTACGGTATGGCGGCGGGCATCCAGGCGGTGCATGATGCAGGGATGGACACAGATAAAGTTGACCCGTATCGAATCGGGGTCGCTATCGGTTCCGGCATAGGCGGTATTTCAGGCATAGAAAAAGGGCGTGACACCATCCTGAACAGCGGTCCGAGAAGGATCTCGCCATTCTTCGTCCCCGCCAATATTATCAACATGATTTCCGGCAACCTGTCTATTCGCTTTGGTTTCAAGGGGCCTAATTTCAGCATTGTGACCGCGTGCGCGACCGGCACCCATAACATAAGTGAAGCGGCCCGGATCATCGAGCATGGTGATGCGGACGCGATGGTGGCAGGCGGCGCTGAGTTTGCCTCGTCTCCCACGTCCATGGCCGGATTTGCCAATGCAAAAGCACTATCCACACGTAACGACGAACCGCAAAAAGCAAGCCGGCCCTGGGACAGGGACAGGGACGGGTTTGTGTTGAGTGACGGCGCAGGCGTAATAGTCCTGGAAGAATTTGAACATGCCAGAGCCAGGGGCGCCAATGTATATGCCGAGCTCACCGGGTCCGCCATGAATGGAGACGCTTACCATATGACCGCGCCTTCCGAGGACGGGGAAGGGGCGATACGATGCATGCAAATGGCTCTTGGGAACGCAGGTATCGACAAAACCGACATAGACTATATCAACGCCCACGGCACCTCAACGCCGGCAGGTGATATCGTCGAAAGCAATGCCGTCAAATCGGTTTTCGGCGAACATGCAAAACGCCTGGTAATCAGCTCTACGAAATCCATGTCCGGTCATATGCTTGGAGCCGCCGGCAGTGTCGAAACCATATTCTGCGCCCTGGCATTACGCGATCAGGTGGCGCCTCCTACCATTAACCTGGATAATCCCGATCCTGACTGTGATCTGGATTATGTTCCCCATGAGGCGCGGGATATGGAATTAAACCACGTGATATGCAACTCCTTCGGCTTCGGCGGCACTAACGGGTGTGTCATTTTGAAGCGGATATAAATCATGGGAATCTTTGAACTCGTCCGTGCAAGGTGATAAACGCTCTGGTCAACGGCGAACCCGGCGGCGTCATATCCATCCATGATCGCGGCCTTCAGTTCGGCGACGGCGTGTTCGAGACGGTCGCGGTCCAGTCAGGAGAGCCACTTTGCCGTGAAGCGCATTTTGCCAGACTGGAAGCAGGTTGCCGGCATTTATCCATAGCCTGTCCGGACAGGAACCTGCTGGAGCATGAGGCGCTGCAGCTTTGCCGCTCACACGAAGCGGCAGTACTGAAAATCGTCGTTACCCGTGGCGCCGGTGGGCGGGGTTATGGATTTCCTGAAGAGGTTACGCCCAACAGGATAATGACGGTCCATGAACGCCCGGCCTATCCGGCGGCATATTACCGGGAGGGCATCCCGTCATATATATGCACACGCCGCCTTGCTCATACGCCCGATCTCGCCGGCATCAAACATCTCAACCGGCTGGAACAGGTTCTGCTGCGCTCTGAGATCGCAGTTACACCTTATCCGGAGGGTGTAGCGCTGGACCCGCATGACAATGTCATAGAAGGTTCCATGAGCAACCTGTTCATGGTAAAAGACGGTAAACTGGTAACTCCGGACCTGTCCCGTTGCGGTATCGAAGGCGTGATAAGAAATTCAATAATTGAGCGGAATGAGGCAGCAGGTAATGAAACAGGTATCAGGGAGATAAAACCGGAAGAATTGTATGAGGCAGATGAAGTATTCTATTGCAACAGCGTGATAGGTGTCTGGCCGGTCAGGTGTATCGGCAATAAAGTGTTCAACGGCATTGATACGGCCCTCGAATTCATGAAGAAATTAACCAGCGAAAACGTGATTGCTGTTGTTTGATGCGGAAACTGCTATTCATCCCCGTCATTCTGTTCATCCTGGTCGGATGGTGGCTTTATCAGGACATGCAGGCACAGTTGATTGCGCCGCTCAAGCTGGACCGCACCGAACTTTTCGCCATCGAGCCAGGCATGTCCCTGCTTGCTGTTGCCGATGAGGTAGCCCGGCGGGGCTGGTTCGATTACCCGCTATACCTGGAACTTGAAGGCAAAATTCGCGGGGTGGACGGCCTGATAAAGGCCGGCCAGTACCAGCTTGCGCCCGGCGCCACGGCCCTTTCCCTGCTGGATATGATAGTGGCGGGAAAAATTACCCAATACGCGCTGACGATACCGGAAGGCTGGACCTTCAGACAGATCATGGCTTCGCTTCACGAACACCCGCACATCAGGAGGGTGTTGACCTCAACGGACCCGCAACGCGTCATGACGGAAATAGGTTATCCCGGTTATTCCGCAGAGGGACGTTTTTTTCCCGACACCTATTATTTCCCGGCGGAAACTACAGATGTTGATTTTTTGCGCCGCGCATTCAAGCAGATGGAAGCAGTATTAAACGACGAATGGGAACTGCGTATGACCGGACTGCCGTACCGGTCACCTTACCAGGCATTGATAATGGCTTCATTGATTGAAAAGGAAACAGCGGTTGCCGACGAAAGGGAACGGATCGCAGGAGTATTCATACGCCGGCTGGAAAGAGACATGAAACTGCAGACGGACCCTACAGTGATATATGCGATAGGAGAGAGCTTTGACGGGGACATCAGGCACAAGGACCTGGATATCGATTCACCATTCAACACCTACCGCTACAAGGGATTGCCGCCTACGCCTATCGCCGCTGCAGGAAGAGCTTCAATACGCGCAGCGCTGCAACCCGAACCGGGAGAGGCCCTGTTTTTTGTCGCAACGGGAGAAAACGGTCGCCACCACTTTTCCCGGACTCTTGCAGAACACAACAGGGCAGTAGCAGAATACCAGCTTAAGTGATGACAGGTTTTTTTATTACATTCGAAGGCATAGAGGGAGTGGGCAAAACCACCCAGGCAAAAAAAGCCTTCGACCTGCTCGATGCGAAGCACCCCGGCAAAGTCATTATAACCAGGGAACCCGGCGGCACCAGTTCCGGAGAGGCCATCCGTAACATCATGTTAAAGGCCGGTAATGACGGCATTGACGGAATGACGGAAATGCTCCTGGTATTCGCAGCTCGCCGTCTGCATATACACGATGTGATAGAACCGTCGCTGAAGGCAGGTAAAATCGTACTGTGCGACAGGTTCACCGATGCTACTTTTGCCTACCAGGGAGGAGGGCGCGGCGTTGATGAGAAGCTGATAGCCCAGCTTCAGGACATGGTTCAGAACACGCTCAGGCCGGACCTGACCCTGTTGTTCGACGCCCCGGTCGAAACCGGTCTCGCCCGAATCGGTGAGCGCAGTAAACCTGATCGGCTTGAAGCAGAGACAATAAGTTTTTTCCAACGTGTCAGGCGCAGTTACCTGGACCTGTCCCAACGATATCCTGAAAGAATCCGCGTCATCGACGCCGCAAGGGGAGCTGATGAAATAGCGGACGAAATACGGACGATACTCAGGGAAAACGGTTTATGCTGACAATCCCCGAACGATGCTCATGCCTTATCCCTGGCAGTTGAAACAATGGGAACAGGTCCGGGTTGCCGCCGACCGGAACATGCTGGCCCACGCGTTGTTGCTGAGCGGGGCGGAAGGAAGCGGCATGGGGCATTTTGCCCGGGAGCTTTCCCGGTACCTGTTATGTGAAACACCAGCGCGCCGCGCAGCGTGTGAACAGTGCCGATCCTGTATATTGTTTAATGCCGGCAATCATCCGGACATCAGGTTGATAAGTCCGGAAGATAATGGTTCACAAATCAAGGTGGATGCTATCCGCGAGATGATAGCCTACCTGCAACTCAGCAATCAGTATGGCAGGCGTAAAATCGCCGTCATAGAACCGGCTGAGGGTATGAACCGGCACTCGGCCAACAGCTTGCTGAAAACCCTGGAAGAGCCGACGCTGTCAACATTGCTTATACTGGTTTCCTATCAACCTGCAAGACTGCCCGTTACCATTCGCAGTCGCTGCCGGTTAATCAGTTTCAAGCAGACAGACCGGCATTCGGCATCCGAGTGGCTGCGTAAACGGATAAACGACCCTGCACAGACCAGCGACCTGCTTGAACTTGCAGGAAACGCGCCGCTCAGGGCGCTGGACCTGGACGAAACCGGTGCGCTGCAGAACCGCGAGGAAATGCTGGAAGATTTACAGGAAGCCGCCCGGCCGTACGCCGACCCCGTCAGGATTGCCGAAAAATGGCAGAAAAACGATGCGGCCGAAGTGATGAACCGGTTACTGTTCCTGTTCAGCAGAATGGCCGCGCTACGCACCGGCAAATCTACCCGTCAATCCGATTTTGACGTTAATCTGAGCCGTATTGCACGTGAATTACATCTCTCACAGTTGATTGATTGTTATGCTCTGTCGTTGAAGAACTACCAATTTCTCACCGGTGAGACCAACCTGAACAAGCAGAGCCTGCTGGAGGAAATCATCGTACTCTGGCAATCCATGCACAATAATTTATCCGCAGATGACGCAGATTAACGCAGATGAAATAACCATGCAAAGCCCGTACTTGATTGATTCACACTGCCACATTCCCCTGATAGAAATGGAGGGCGGGGCAGGTGCTGTGATCAACACAGCGCTGGAGGCTGGGGTGGGGCATATGCTGTGTGTTTCCGTTGACATTGAGACCTTCCCTGACATCAAGCGGCTGGCCGATTCCTACCCCTGCATTTCAGCCTCGGCAGGCGTACACCCGAACTCCGACAGGGAAATTGAATTATCCGAAGACATCCTGCTGGAACTGGCTGAGGATCCCTCGGTGGTTGCCATCGGCGAGACCGGTCTGGATTATTTCCGGAGCCAGGGCGACCTTGAGTGGCAAAGACAGCGGTTTCGCACCCACATTCGCGCAGCAAGACAGATTGGCAAACCCCTTATTATCCACAGTCGCGAAGCCCGGGGAGACGTCATAAAAATCCTCACGGAAGAAGGAGCGGATGCCGCCGGCGGAGTAATGCATTGCTTCGTTGATGACCTGGAAACGGCAAAACAGGCGATGGATTTGAATTTTTATATCTCTTTTTCCGGAATTGTCACCTTTCGCAATGCAAAAGACCTGCAGGAAGTGGCCCGGCAACTCCCCCTGGACCGGATCCTGGTAGAGACCGATGCGCCATACCTGGCGCCGGTTCCTTACCGCGGCAAACAGAACCAGCCCGCTTACGTTCGTCATGTCGCGGAAAAAATTGCCGAACTGCATGAAATTGATATAACTGATGTGATTTATTCGACAACCGGCAATTTCAAAAACTTGTTTTCGATAGATAAAATAAAATAATTGTTTATCAAATAGTTGATATTAATATATCAAGTGACTTATTAAGTTTATCCATACTGATATAGTAATGGGGAGAAAAGCGGATAGCGCCGCCGCGCAGTGCGCATATTACCTGGTTCTGCATCAGCCGTTTATGCAGTTCCTGTTGCTCTGATCCGGTAACCTGAAAAGCGACAATCCCCGATCTTCGTTCCGGATGGGCCGGCGTAATAAGGCGTATCCCTTCATGCTCCGCCAGTCTTGCCATCAGGTATGAGACCCTGGCTTCCAGTTCCCGCTCTATATACGCCATGCCCAGGTCTTCTATCAGACTCAGGCTGGCAGACAGGGCATACACGCCCAGCAGGTTGTTTGATCCCGGTTCGAAGCGCCTGGCGGTCTTTGACGGTTGCCAGGAACGGATGTCGAAGTCATCCGGCGTTGTCGTCATGTGCCACCCGTGCTGGTACAGGTTCAATTCATCCCGAACCGCTTCATTGCAATAAAACAGGGCGATGCCTTCCGGACCCAGCATCCACTTGTGAGCGTCGGCCATGACGAAATCGGCCTGTATTTTCTGCACGTCGATGTCATGGGCGCCGATACTCTGGATCGCATCGACACAGAACAGTATGTTGTTTGCCCTGCAGAAGTCGCCCAGTAACTCCAGGTCCAGCCTGATGCCGCTGCTGAACTGTACGGAACTGATACTCAGCAACCTGGTGCGGTTATCACAGGCCTCAATCAATGCCTGTTCTGAGGATCGCTCCCTGATGTTCACTTTCTTCAGGATGACGCCGTGTATCTTCTGCGCATCCCAGGGAATCCAGTTGGAAGGAAATTCCTCGGCGGACGTCACTACGTTATCGCCCCGGTTCCACCTGATGCCTGCGGCCACTACCGACAAGGCCTCGGAGGTATTCTTCAACAGGGCGATATCATCAACTGAAGGGGCGTTGATAAGGTCCCGGGCCTGGCGGCGCAACCGGTTTTCTTTTTCACTGAACAGGTAATACCTGCTGGCGCCGTAGGCAACGTTTTCCCGGGCGAATTCAACCACTGCATCCCGGGTCCGCGCCGGCCAGGGAGCCACCCCGGCATGATTCAGGTATATCAATCCTTCCGCCTGGGGAAATTCGCTTTGTATTATGTTATCTTTCGACATCATTGCTTCGGTATATCACCATACGATATGCATAATACCTCACGTGACTCCGGATACAACTGCTCTGTCAACGGAGTCTGCCGATCCTATTTACCTGCAGGGATAAAACAGTGAATCAATCAAACAGCTTCGCCGGCGTCCACCTGGTCGGCAGCATCGCCATGGACAACTGTGAACAGGTCTTTCGCGAAATCAGCGCTGAACTGGGGCCTTACCTGGATAATATCCCCGATGGCGAGACCGGTGAACGGGCGCGCTGGATTTATTTCCAGAGAACCATGCTTATGGAACACCCGGCCATGGAAATCGACCCGACGGTGCCGGAACTGTCTTTATACCAGTGGGACGGCAAGTTATTACGATCCCTGCCGCTGTTGCGCTTCAGGGAAGACGTCAACCCGGACGAAGTCGAGTTTGAAACCGGATATGACAAGGCAGCGGAATACTCCTACAGTGTATTCAACCGGCTGCGGGAGGAAGGTGTCATACCTGCCGGAGTCCGTTTCCAGGTATGCCTGCCCACGCCCATGGCCAGTTGCTACATGTACGTCAGCCACAAGTCTTATGACGATTACCAGCGCGTCTACCTGAAATCGCTGCTGAATGCACTGAACAGGATACTCGACACCATCCCTCATGAAGACCTGTGCATACAGTACGATGTCTGCCAGGAAGTACTGATTTTCGAGAATTATTTTCCGTATCGCCCCGCCGACTACAAGGAACAGGTATCTGCCGAACTGGCCGCGCTGGGGGACGCCGTACCGGAGGATGTGACACTCGGTTACCACCTGTGTTACGGCACGCCATACGATGAGCACCTGGTTATGCCGAAAGACGCAGGGATACTGGTGGAACTGATGAACGGAATCGCCGGCGGCGTAAACCGTAAAGTGGATTTTCTGCATATTCCCGTGCCGAAGGACCGCACCAACCATGCTTATTTCATGCCGCTGGCGCAATTCAAGGGATCAATGAAAGTGTATTTCGGGTTGATACACCACGATGATGAAGAAGGTGACCTGCAGCGCATCGAAATCGCGCGGGAATACGTCAAGGACTTTGGTATCGGCACCGAATGCGGCTGGGGCAGGGCCGACCCGAAACGGGTCCCCGGCCTGCTTGCCAGCCACAGGAATGCTGCAGAGGTACTGACCAGTCACTCGGCGTGAACAATACCTGCGGCGATACCCAGTTCCGGCATAACACTGTAAAAATCCCGGACGGGCATCCTGCCGCCGGCTGCCCGGTGCGCGGCAGCGGCGGCAATCCAGGTATGCAGTTCCATGGAACCGATGCCGCCTGTTTCCACCAGTCGATACTGGTCCCAGTCATCGTATTCTTCCAGCCTGTTCTGCGTCAACAAGCCCAGAAAGCGCTTATCCGATTCCGCGTTCAAACGCATATCGTCCGCGGTACGTTCTCCCCGGGCAATCATCTTTGCGCCCTCATGATGCATCACCTCCAGGCGTTCAAGCCATTGGGCCGGCGTCAGGGACTCAGGATCATCGCCACCTGAAAGTTTCCAGGCCTCAACTTCACGTTCTCCCTCGCCGTGCCCGGGATAATACCGGGCAGGGTGGTGCGACATACCGCCCGAGGCAAGCAACAACACTCTCTTGTTCAGGGCCAGCGCAAAATGCCCGATTGCTTCTCCCAGCAGGCGAGTGCGCCGGAAAGGCACGAACGGCTTCGTAATACAGTTGATGAAGACGGGGATCAGCGGACGCGCCGTGAGACTGCCGAGCATGAGGGTGATGGTCTGGGAGAAAGCATGATCGACGGTCATGCTGTAGGATACCGCAGTATCGATATCGTTATTACGCAAGTGCTCGACACAGGCGATGGCCGTGTCCTCCGGTACGCTCACAGGGCCTGCAAACCCGCCAATATCCTCTGCCGCCCCGGCGCTGAGACCGACACAGAACGCCGGCATGGTCTTCAGGAAAAAACCGTTGAAGTGGTCCGAACCGAAGGCAATCACCAGTTCCGGGTCAAACTCCGCAACGGCCTGCGCGCGCGCGGCAAACGCCTGTTGCAACTCCTCCCAGTCCCCGGGTTCCCTGGCATAGCAATACAGCAGCGGTGAATGGGAGGCACAGACCAGGGATGTCGTCATGGCAGATTGTCTCCGTGCAGGATCATGTGAGGGAGTATAGCTCAGCGGGTACTGTGCAAACGCCAGCTACCCATTTCCCTGTCTTCAATGATTACCGGGTTTGCCAGCGTACCCAATCCGTCGATACTGACCTCTACCGGACCTCCGGTAACCTGGAGATTGGCTTGGTGGATGGATTTGCGCGTGGCAGACGGCCTGAAGGCGGTGCCGCAGGAAATGATGTCCCCGGGATTAAGCGTATGGAACTGGCTGATGAAACTGATGATTTCCGCGACCCGGTAGTTGTAGTACCGGGTATTATCCTCGGCTATCAATTCACCCCCGGCCTTGCAGTAGACGTTCAGATCGTCCGGGTTCTCTATCTCGTCTTTCGTGACCAGCCAGGGGCCCGAACAGCCGAAAGTATCCGTGCCCTTGTAACGTCCGGCATAGGATAGATGCTGCCTCACCCGGACCGTTTCAGCGGGGTTGTCCTCATCGGCATAAACGGCCCAGTACTCGAACATGTCCTCGGCGCGCATGCCGTTACCGGTGATGTCGTTGAAGATACTGTAACCGAACACGGCATCCAGCGCCCGGGAAGCGGGAATATCCCTGGTCTCGCTGCCTATGATGACCGATAATTCCGGCTCCGGATGCACGCTGCCATAGTAGGGCCGGATGCGTATGGGCTGGTCATGCCCGGTAAGACAGGATGCCGGTTTCAGGAAAAATGCAGGGTGTTCCGGCGCGCTGATCTTCCTGGCATTGCTGGCGGAATTGTTCATGGCAACGCCGCAGATCTTGCCCGGATTGCGCACCGGCGCATGCCATGTTACGTCCCGCATGGGAATTGATTGCACTGGTTTGTTACCTGTCCGCAGAACGCCAAGAGCGGCATCGAGTTTATCCAGTAATGTCCGGCCGGCGCGTATGATTTCTGTCATATCCGTGAAAACGGCAATTCCGGACGGGGTGGAGTTCAATTCAAACAACGTCCTGACATCAACAAGCCGTTCATCATCAAGGTGAACCGCGACCACGTCGTCATCCTCATACCTTACGCTTGCCAGTTTCATTTTTGCGCACCGTATTCCCAGGTAATGAACAGCATGCTCAGCGAGGGATATAGTAGCAGGGAGACAATTATCGCGGTGACAAATTCAACGGGAATAATTCTGTTGAAAATATAATGGGACAGGATAAACGAACTGGTAATGGTGATAACCCCCGCCCAGTTGACCTGCCGAACGCGTCCCGGTGACGAATCTGCCCGGTTTAACCAGCGTTTGACGATAAAATAATCAGCGAGCATGATCCCGGAAAAGCTCACGGTCAACACGCTGAGGATGATCAGGAACGACTTGAACCAGCTTATAATCCCGCCATAGAGAAACAGCAGGGAGAGCAGGTTGGCGACGACCACGAATACGATCCTGCCCGGTTTCCAGCCGAACAGGGCATCCATGATATTCGTCAGCGACAGCGACGAACTGTAGGTATTCAGCACCTGGGCCTTCGCATTAGCCAGGAACATCAGCACGGTACCGAGTACGCCGCCGAAGATGATGAATGCCGCTGCGACCCGGTCGGGGTTTTCCACGGCAATGACCCTTGCCTCCGCCTCAGTCATGCCGGCGGTATTGACGTAATACTCGACCAGCACCGGCATTCCTGCGTACATGATTACGCCGCCTATGAAGATCATGAACACGTCCAGCGCAAAGTTTCCCAGGAACGCCGCTATACCGATGTCCATGGAACTCCTGGAATAGCGTCCCAGGTCGGCATCTATCAGCGCCAGCGCCCCCGCGGAACCGGCCAGGATGTTGATGCCGAATACAAGTTTGGTGAAGTCTGTCGTTGCGTTGGTGTTTTCCAGGGTTTCGGCCGATACCTGGGTATCGAAAAAGACCATATCCATCCAGGACTGGTCCGCGGAAACGATGATGATGAATAACATGTAGAGCAGGACAATAAGAAAACCAATCACCATGGCGGATGAGACTTTGGTGACCAGCCTGAAACCATAGGCAGTGAGCAGTATCCAGGTAATGGTGAAAATGCCGTAAATTATGATTTGATTGGACAAGGTGTCTTCAATATCCAGGTAAAACAGGAATCCCCTGTAGAGCAGCACGTTCTCGGCGGCGATGAAGCCGATAATCATGAAAGCAAAAATGGACGAACCGATTACCGACCCTTTTATTCCGAAACCGTGGATCCTGGCCATGACACCGCTGGCCAGTCCTGTTTTGTAGGCGATATGCCCTACACCCCAGCCGAGAAACCCGCCGGCCAGCGCAACAATGACGCCGGAGAGCAGGGCGATTTTCATGCCCGCTATGAATGTGATCAGCGCGCCCACATAAATCTGCACCAGTGTGGTGACGATGCCGACGGTGTTCCAGGACATGTCGAGCCAGCCATGCCGCTGGCCATCCGGCACCCGCTCCAGCGCGTGATCTTCCATGATTTCCTGAATTGATTGTGAGTCGTTCATAAAAATTATTTTAACGCGTACATGTCCGGATAAGTTTCTCTGACAACGTATTATCTTGTTATATTTTTCCAGCCAAGCATAATAGTCAATAAACGACTAATCAGGAAGAACAACCATGAGCAAGGCAGTTTTTGTCAATCAATATGGCGGCCCCGAGGTACTGTCATACCAGGATAACCCCATCGGCGCGCCCGGTCCGGGTGAAGTATTGGTCCGCAACACCGCCATCGGCGTGAATTACATCGACACTTATTACCGTTCCGGGCTGTATCCGGCTGAATTGCCGCTGATACCCGGTGACCAGGCCGCTGCCGTCGTTGAAGCGGTCGGCGCCGGCGTCACCGGGTTCAACCCCGGGGACCGGGTCGGCTATGCCTCGAAGCCCTTGGGCGCCTACACCTCGGAAAGAGTGATAGATGCGGTCCTGCTCGTGCCCCTGCCCGAGGGTATTTCCAATGAAGTGGCGGGGACCACGCTGACCCGGGGCCTGACCGTTGAGTACCTGACTCACCGGTTGTATGAGCTGAAGGCAGGGGAGACGGCGCTGGTCCATGCCGCGGCCGGCGGCACGGGCAGGCTCCTGTGCCAGTGGGCCAGCAAGATCGGCGCAAGGGTGCTCGGCACGGTCGGTTCCGAAGAGAAGATGGATATTGCCCGGGAAAACGGCTGCTCGGAGGTGCTGTTGCACCAGCAGGATTTTGTCCCGCAAGTAAAAGAACTGACGGGAGGGCAGGGCGTCGATATCGCTTATGACTCCATCGGCAAGGCCACTTTCATGAAATCCCTGGATTGCATCAGGCCCAGGGGCATGATGGTCAGCTTCGGCAATGCTTCCGGGAAACCGCCACCCCTTGATGTCCTGGACCTGGCAAAACGCGGTAGCCTGTTCCTGACCCGGCCCACACTGTATGGATACACCGGGAGCAGGGAGGACCTGTTACTATCAGCGCAACGCTATTTCACAGCCATAACAAGCGGTTTGCTGGACGTTGAAAACGGCGTGCCTTTTGCATTGAAAGACGCCGCAGAAGCGCATCGGCACCTGGAAGACCGATCCATCATCGGTTCGCCTATCCTCATTCCCTGACATGCGTTTTTATGCCGATCTTCATATTCACTCAAAATATTCCCGCGCCACCAGCAAGGATTGCGACCTGGAGCATTTAAGCTTCTGGGGACGTAAAAAAGGCATTACCGTTATCGGCACCGGTGACTTTACCCACCCGGCCTGGTTCAGCGAAATAAAGGAAAAACTCGTTCCCGCGGAGCCAGGCCTGTTCCGCCTGCGCGCTGACATAGAAAAAGAAGTGACGGAGAAACTGCCGGGAAGTTGTCACGGCACAACCCGTTTCATGCTGTCGGTGGAGATCTCCACCATCTACAAGAAGGGCGAGAAGACACGCAAAATCCACCACCTGATCTACGCGCCTACCCTGAACCAAGCGGAGTTTATCAACCGGAAGCTCGACCGTATCGGCAACATCAAGTCCGACGGGCGGCCCATCCTGGGCCTGGATTCCCACCATTTACTGGAGATTGTGCTGGAGGCCGGGGAGGGCTGCTACCTGGTGCCGGCCCATATCTGGACTCCCTGGTTCGCCGTCCTGGGGTCGAAATCCGGCTTCGATTCCATAGGCGAGTGTTACGGCGACCTTGCGGAGCACATATTCGCCGTAGAGACCGGCCTCTCAGCCGACCCGGCCATGATAAGGCTTGTCTCGGACCTTGATCGTTACCGCCTGGTCTCCAACTCGGACGCGCATTCCCCGGCCAGACTGGGACGGGAGGCTTGTATATTCAACACCGACCTGGACTATTTTTCCATGCGCCGCGCCCTGGAGACGGGTGAAGGCTACGGCGGCAGCGCGGAATTCTTTCCGGAAGAGGGCAAGTACCACCTGGACGGGCATCGCAAATGCAATATCCGCCTGTCACCGGAACAGAGCCGCCAACTGGACGGTATCTGTCCCGTGTGCGGCAAACCGCTGACCCTGGGCGTGATGCACCGTGTACATGAACTGGCTGATCGCACCGCAGGGGAAGCGCCTGAAACCACCGATCCCTTTGTCAGCCTGGTTCCCCTGCCGGAGGTAATCGCGGAAACGGAAGGCGTCGGCCCGAACAGCAAGCGGGTAGCAAACGAATACGAACAACTGCTGCACAAACTGGGGTCGGAATTAGGGATACTGAACGACCTCCCCCTGGAGGAGATCCAAAATCTTTCCAATTCCTCCCTGATACCCGAGGCCATCGCCCGTATGCGCAAAGGAGACGTGATCCGCGAAGCCGGTTACGATGGCGAATACGGCAGGATCAAACTGTTCCATGAAGATGAACTGAAGCAAGCCGCCACTTTTGCCTCAACACCCAAAATGACCAGTAAATAGTCAGTTTATAGGGAGTCATATCATGACCACTGTCCCTCTTACTTACGCAAAAGCCCATTTTTCCGAACTTGCCACAAAAGCGGCTCAGGGTGAAGAAATTCTGGTGACCCGACACGAAAAACCCCTCGTAAAACTGGTGCCTGCCAACCGTGTTTCGCAGGACGGGCTACAGGAATTATTTACCGAAATGGATAGTATCCGCACAGGCACTTGACTCGGATCTGACCTGTCCATAAATGATTTACGGAAGGAAGGACGTCGTTAGTGGCCTCGCTGGTGCTGGACTGCTCCGTTAGCAAGGGTGTTCGACTGAACCGGGTATTGCGGAGAGTTTTGGCCTGTTCAGCCTGAAGCGTGCATCGCTTCTTGTCAACTCTTCCATTCCACTGCCATTTCTTCCCCGATGAACTCGGCAAACGGAATTATATTCTTATGCACGGAAGCCTGCTCTAACGCTTGCATGTATTGCTCGCGGCGTGCTCTGTCAGATCGAATTATTGTCCAGCGATAACCACCTGACACCAGCATTACATTCATGAGAAAACGGGCAATTCGACCATTGCCGTCCATGTATGGGTGAATAAATACAAAAAAGAAATGCCCCAGTATCGCACTGACAATGGGAGCGGGCTCGTTAATTAAGCATTCAAAATAAGCATCCAGGGCATCAAGCAAGGCCTCTTTCGGCAAGGGAACATGGGCAGAGTTGCGAATATAGACTTGAGCATTTCTATAGCCGGCCAGTTCAGCAGGTTTAATGATCCCCGCCTGAACGCCTGGTGAGAATAAGGCCTGGTACCAGTCTGGTAAATCCCGTCTTACGGTTTCTCCGGCGTGTCTGCCATTGAATACTTTTTGTACGCTCTCACAGACAACTCTGAATGCGTCAAAATAGCCTTTTGCTGCCATTGCATTACGCTGCTCTATATCAGATTGATTGACATCAGGATTCCATTCTCCGGTGCGCACACGCTCAATCAACTCCGGTGTGACTTCATAACCTTCGATAGATAAGGAGTGGTAGGCATCGTGCTGGTACAGTTTTTCGATTTCCTTCACGGAGGCTACAGGGTCACTTGTTAATCCTGAAGGCCCAGGAAACCGGATAATAACGGAATCTCGCATTTCTTGCCATTGTGCGTGAATGCGAGCCGCATAGGGTGAGCTGATGCGTACCGGTCTTTTTCCAAAAACCGGTTGATTTGATTCAAAAGGATTCTCCGGTCTTACCTGATATCCGGCATTTGCCATGCTGTTTTCTATTAATCGTACTGTACTGTCATCACCTAAAAAACGGTAGGCCCCAATCAGTCGGCCGGCAATGCTGGTGTGTCCACCCTTAAGTAATATTCTGACCAAGTCTGTTGGATCAACCATGCGAAGCGCGATTTCTGCCTTGATGGGGTCATGGCTGAACAGAGCAGGTGAACTTCGACATAAGGCGGCTGCCAGAGGCAGTGTCTGTATCCCAAATCGAGTCTCCCTATCGCTCGGTAACTCTATCGTTTCATACATGAATAGAGATGCCTGATGCAACAACTCAAGTCGGTTACTGCCACCTGTTGCAATCATCACTACCAGTTGAGGCGGCACCGCATTCTGGCCCAGATGAAAATCAAGCGAAGCTTCCGCCGACAGGCAATAGTCGGCGCCAAATCGTTTGTTCAGGTATTGCTTAATAAAATCCCAGTAGGAGGCAAACCAGCGCGTGGATTGACCCTGGTCACCGGGATGACCAAGGATATACCAACCCCGGATGACCGGAGTCAACCAGCCCGCTTTGAGCAGGCGTTCCCGGTGAGAGCGTGACAACTCACCGGATTGTACGATATTATCCTGTGCTGCTTGTCTGGCCTGCTCCAGGGAATTTGCCAGTAAAGTTTCAAATGTGGCCATTACAGCGTTACCCGTATTTGTTGTTGTAGTTTCACAATGTTTTAATGTTGTTATATTACTATGTTTTACTGCTGTTGCAATAGGAAAAAGGGTTCGTGCGCCGTCGCGGCAGGCGTACTGGTAGCGCTGGATCGTTTACTTCCGGGTTGAATCTGGTTCAGAGCTTCTTTAACCCGGGAACAGAGTTGCGCACCACTGACGCAGCGAGTTAAGCAGTCCTGCCGTTTTGTCCTGGTTTGTGATCTTATTCGTGCGGGACAGTTCCAGTTGTATCCACGGCTTGCGCTGACCGTAATGACGAGTGATATACCCGCCGGCGAAGGGGGCGTTAACGGCGACAGGCTGTCGGAATTCCGCTTCCAGTATCTCTGCCAGCAAGGCAATCCATGCTTCCGAGCAGGTTTTGTGATGAACATTTCCAAGACAGATCAAGGGCCGCTCCTTGCCCGGGTCAGGGCCGACCGGTGGACCGTGCGTCGCCATGGTATGACAATCAATACATACGGGCACATCCTGCATTGTGGAAAACTCCGTCAAGGTTTTGTGGTATGGGGTGTAATAGTTTTCGAGCAGCGAGGCAATCAGGTCGTCATCGGGGAATTCCTGATAAACCGGCACATCCCAGCAGGTATGGGTCTTGATGATCCCGTCCTTCCTGAAGTCATCGGCAGCCCGGTTCAGGTCAACGATTGCCCGGGCGATTTCCGATTTCCGGAACGCCAGTACATGAGGTGCAAGCGGGGAATAAATTTCGTCTGCGCCCACGTCGCCGTCTTCGATGACCTCCTGTGCGCCCAGCGCGCAGATGTCCCTCACCTCATCGGGGACCCGTATTCCACTGTGTGGAACGGACAACGCCAGCGGGAGGGCGTTCAATCCGTGCCGCCCGCCGAGCCGTCGCGCCGGGGGTCGGCGACTCCCATGAGTTCACCCGGCGCTCCCCGAATGACAAGCTGTACGCTGCCAAGGTAAAACGAGTAGGGGT
>CAYOEQ010000001.1:0-56737 GCA_964402775.1 uncultured Enterobacteriaceae bacterium | reverse complement strand
CCGTTATCGGGACCAACCAGGGCGGGCTGTCCGGCCCGGCCATCAAGCCCATCGCTTTGCTGAAGACCTGGCAGGTGTACCAGGTATGCAGGGAAAAGAACATACCGATAATAGGGCAGGGCGGAATCACCACGGCGACTGATGCCCTGGAATTTTTCCTTGCCGGCGCCAGCGCCATCGGCATAGGCACCGCCCTGTTCTACGACCCGCTGGTGTGCAAAAAGATCAACGCCGGCATCGTGCAATACCTGGACAGACACGGACTTGACAATGTAACGGAACTGGTAGGCGCGATGAAAGTATGAATTATCCGCAATTCATCTGCGCTAATCTGCGTCATCTGCGGACAATTTTTTTTCCAGGCGTCTCAAAAAGACCGTCATCTCTTTTGCTGCTTGGATGTCGCCGCGTTTTTCAGCGACTGCCGTGCCCTGTCTGAAGGCGCTGGCTGCATCGGGGTGCTTCCCGGCAGCAGCCAGCGTCCGGCCGTATATTTTCCAGGCGGCGGAGTAGCCAGGGTCCATTTCCACTGCCCGGGACAGGTGCAGTTCGGCTTTTGTATAGTCTTTCTGTTGATACAGGAGGTTGCCCAGGGTGAAACGCAGCAGCGCATTGTCCTGGCCCCGTTCCAGCATCGCCTCGAGTGTTGTTATGTCCATGGTGCCTGGAATACTTGTATCTTACGCTACCTTTTCTGCGCGACCAGCATTGCCTCGTTCCTGAAGCCCTGGCCGGTATTACCCGTGGTTCCCTCCTCGTGGTAGTAGATGATGTGCAGGGATTGGAACAGGCGCAGCAGTTCATTGGCCTCAAGGCGGTATGCCGGGTTGTTCGGACCGGTGTCGCCTGTTTTTTCCCGGATAAAAGTCTGGTAGAACAGTAGACCGTGTTCTCTCAACGCCGCACAGATGGCCGGGGCCAGGGTCCTGTCCAGGAAACGGCTGACGACGATGATATCGAAGGAACCGGAAGCAGGCGGGTCCGCCGTTACGTCCCGTTGTTCCGCCACCAGGGGCAGGCCGTTGCGGCCGGCCACGTCCGACAGGGACTGTATCGCCACCGCGGAAACATCCCAGGCCCGGGTGGAGAAACCCCGGGCGGCAAGGTACAGCGCGTTGCCGCCGCGCCCGCAGGCCAGGTCGAGGGCATCTCCCTCAGCAGGCAGCAAATGTGAATGGGAAGAGAGTGCGCGACAGGGTTTGGCGGGTTTTTCACCGCTACCTGTATAAATCCTGTCCCATTTTGTCTGGTCTGGTTTGTTCATTGGATGTCCGGGATATATGGGGTCAGAGTAATGTCTTCGAATTTCTTACTCTGACCCCGGACTATCTGCGCCAGAAGGTGGGCGTCATCAACACCAGCAGGGTGAAGATTTCCAGTCGCCCCAGCAGCATGGCGAGGCAGAGCAGCCATTTGGATATGTCGTTGATCCCGGTGTAATTGGCGCTGACTTCGCCCAGACCCGGGCCCAGGTTGTTGAGGCAGGCGGCCACTGCGGAAAATGCCGTGACCTGGTCCAGGCCGGTAGCCATGAGCAGGATCAGCAACAGCGCGAACACGGCCACGTAGGAGGCAAAGAAGCCCCACACCGCGTTGATGACGGCTTCATCGACCGGTTTGCCGCCCAGCTTGATCTGGATAATGGCATTGGGATGGACCAGGCGCCTGATCTCCCTCTTGCCCTGCTTGTACAGGAGCACCACGCGGATGACTTTCAGCCCGCCGCCCGTGGAACCGGCGCAGCCGCCGATGAAACTGGCAAAGATCAGCAGGACCGGCAGGAACGTGGGCCAGTTCTGGTAGGTGGTGGTGGTAAAGCCCGACGTCGTGGCGATGGATACGGACTGGAAGATACCGTGGCCGAGTGTGTCCAGGGGATCATCATAGGTTTGCTTGACGCTCAGGTAGATGCAGGTGATCACGCACAACCCGACCAGTACGCCGACGAATGCTTTTACCTCGGAGTCCTTGCGGTAAGTATTCAGGCTCATGGAACGCCAGCCGATGAAATGCAGGGTGAAGTTGATGCCGGCAATCAGCATGAAGACCACGGCCACGGCGTTGATCAACCCGCTGTCGAAGTAGCCGATGCTCTGGTCGTGGGTGGAGAAGCCGCCGATGGAGACCGTGGAGAAACTGTGGCTGATTGCGTCGAACGGCGACATGCCGGCTATCCAGTACATGAACGCGCAGGCGATGGTCAGGGACAGGTAGATGTACCATAGCGCCTTGGCCGTCTCGGTGATCCTGGGCGCCAGCTTCGAGTCCTTTATCGGCCCCGGCGTTTCCGCGCGGTATAACTGCATTCCACCGATGCCCAGCATGGGCAGGATGGCAACCGCCAGGACGATGATCCCCATGCCGCCCAGCCATTGCAGTTCCTGGCGGTAGAACAGGATGGATTTCGGCAGGTGGTCGAGGCCGGTGATCACCGTGGCGCCGGTGGTGGTCAGGCCGGAAACGGATTCGAACAATGAATCGGTAAATGACATATCGGGGAAAGACGCCAGCAGGAACGGCATGGCGCCGATCAGTCCCAGCCCCGCCCAGAACAATACCACGACGATGAAACCGTCGCGCAGGCGCAGCTCCTTGTTGACCTTGCGCACCGGCAGCCACAGGAAAGCGCCGATACTGAGTATAAGCATGAAGCACAGCATGAATGTCTTGACTGTCTTGTCTTCATACCATAGCGCAATGCTTAATGGCGGCAGCATGGTGATACTGAACAGCATCAGCAGCAGCCCGAGGATTTTCTGGATGACGAGGAGTTGCATTAACTCATAGGAATGTAATCTTCACCTGGAACAGTCTTTCCACCTCGGGCACGCGTTTCTTGTCTCCCACCAGCAGGATGACGTGGTCCTCCGATGCGATGACCGTGTCGTGATGGGCGATAATCACCTTGTCGTCCCGGACGATGGCGCCGATGCTGGTATCCGGCGGCAGGGGGATTTCCTCTATCGACCTGCCGACGACGTTGGAGGTCGTCCGGTCGCCGTGGGCAACCGCCTCGATTGCTTCCGCGGCGCCGCGCCGCAGTGAATGCACCACGACCACGTCGCCCTTGCGTATATGCGCCAGCAGGCTGCCGATGGTCGCCTGTTGCGGCGAGATTGCAATATCGATGACGTCGCTCTGCACCAGGTCCACGTAGGCCGCCCTGTTGATCAGGGCCATGACCTTGTGCGCCCCCAGTCGCTTCGCCAGCATGCAGGAGATGATGTTGGCTTCGTCGGCATTGGTCAGGGCGCAGAAGACGTCAGTGTCGTCTATGTTTTCCTCGATGAGGAGTTCCTCGTCCGCGGCGTCACCGTTGAGGACGATGGCGTTGTTCAGTTCTTCCGCGGCTTTCTGCGCTTTTTCTGCGGACAGTTCGATGACCTTGACCTGGTACCTGTTCTCCAGCAGCTTCGCCAGGCGCCGGCCTATATTGCCGCCGCTGGCGATTATGATGCGCTTTACCGGCTTGTCCGTCTGCTTGGTCGATTTCAGCAGGTTCCTGATATGCTTCGGAGCGCCGATGATGAACACTTCGTCATCGGCCAGGATTTCCGTGTCGCCGTCCGGGATGATTGCCCGGCCGCCGCGGAAGATCGAAACGATACGAAACTCGATTTTCGGCATGTGCGCGGCCAGCTCACTGATCCTTTTACCGGCGATCACGCTTTGATCGGTCATTTTCACCACCACCATCTGCACCCGGCCGGAGGCGAAATCGAGCACCTGGAGGGCGCCGGGAAAGCCGATCAGGCGGGCGATGTATTCGGTTACGACCTGTTCAGGGCTGATCAGGACGTCAACCGGCATGGCTTCCAGGGCAAACAACCGGTCGCTGCTCAGGTATTCGTTGTTGCGCACGCGGGCGATTTTCATCGGCGTGTGAAACACCGTGTAGGCGACCTGGCAGGCCACCATGTTGGTTTCATCGCTGTTGGTCACCGCGATGATCATGTCGGCGTCCCGCGCTCCTGCCTGATCGAGCACCGACGGATGGGACCCGGAGCCGTTTATGGTCTTCAGGTCCAGCCTTTCCCGGAGATTGCGCAGGACCGCCGGGTTGCGATCGATTACCGTAATATCATTGGCTTCACTGCAAAGGTTGGCGGCTACCGACGAACCGACCTGACCTGCCCCGAGAATGATGATCTTCACGATTTTATATCGATACCGAGAGACTTCAGCTTCCTGTAGAGATGGGTGCGTTCCATGTGGACGCTCCTGGCCATTTTGCTGACGCTGCCGTTGGCCAGTTTCAACTGGTACTCCAGGTAGTCCCGCTCGAAGTTTTCCCGGGCCTGGCGCAGGGGGAGATCCAGGTTCTTCACACTCTCGGAATCTCTTCTTGCCGGCGCATCTCCCAGCGCAGCCTCAACTTCATCCAGGTCGATAGTCGCAGCGCCTCCCAGGATCAGCATTCTCTGCACAAGGTTTTTCAGTTCCCGGGTATTTCCGGGCCAGGGATAGCGTCGCAGCCTGTTTTGCGCCGCGGTGGAAAAAGACCGGTAAGGCAATCCCTCCCGCTCGATAAACCAGGTGACGAAATACTCCAGGATGTCGGGCACGTCTTCATAGTGTTCCCTGAGCGGCGGCACCGTAATCGGCACCACGTTCAACTGGAAATAAAGTTCATCCATGAAAGCTGCCTCCCTTACCCGGTCGGCAAGGTTGTAGCGGGTGGCGGCGATGATCCTGGTATTGAGCGGGACCGCTGCCGCGCCGTTAACTCTTTTATAGGCCCGGCTCTTCAGCACGTCCTGCAGGCGCGCCTGGGCTGCGAGGTCCATATCGGCAATATCCTTGATGAACAGCGTACCTCCTTCAGCCTCATCCAGGAGCCCGCCCTGCGTGCCGGCCCCGGTCTCTTCGCCATACAACTCGTAGAGCACGGATTCCTGGTCCCTGGCCGGTACGCTTACGGTAACAAAGGACTTGTCCTTGCGCGCGCCGGCCGAGTGCAGGTAGCGGGCAACCGCCTCCTTGTCCGTGCCCGGCTCTCCGACAATCAGCATCGGGGTTTCCAGGCCGGCAACCTTGTTCAACTGTTCGCGCAGTTTCACCATCAACTTGCTCTTGCCGATAATCCGGTGCGGTTCCTGCGAGTGCCGTCGCAGCCTCAGGTTTTCCCTGCGCAGACGGGAGGCGTCCAGGGCATTTTTTATGGTGAGGGTCAGCTTGGCCATGGACAGGGGTTTTTCCAGGTAATCGTAGGCGCCGAGACGCGTGGCCTCGACCGCAGTGCCTATGTTTCCGTGCCCGGACATCATGATGACGGGGTTGGACAGCCTGCCCGACTCATGCCACTCCTTCAACAGGGTAATGCCGTCCACGTCCGGCATCCAGATATCCAGCAGCACCAGCCTGGGCCGGAACTGTTCCAGCAGCGTCCGGGCGCCGGCGCCGTTTTCCGCGGTCGCCACGTCGAACCCCTCGTCTTCGAGGATCTCCCGGATCAGGTTCCTGATCTCTGCCTCATCGTCTACAACAAGTATTTTTTCGCCGGGGTTCATGTCATGCGCCCCCGCTCCCGGTTGCGGCGCGCGCCTGCATGATGTCGCTCCTGGTGACCGGCAACCTGATGATGACGCAGGCGCCCGGCCCGTCCACGTTGTTCCTGATCATTACCAGTCCGCCATGTTCTTCCACGATTTTCTTCACGATTGCCAGCCCCAGGCCTGTGCCTTTCTGTTTGGTGGTTACGTACGGTTCGAATACGGTTGCCATTATATCCTCGTTTACGCCGCAGCCGGTATCCCTGATTCGGATTTCCATGTAATCCATGGCCGGCTGGCTGATATGAGAGGTAGAGACCGACAGGGACAGGTCTTTTCCCTCCACGCGGGCATCGAGAGCGTTCTTGATGACGTTATTGAAGACCTGCCGCAGGCGTTCCGGGTCGGCGCTGATGACGGATTGACCTTCGGTAAGACTGAGGCTGATTGTGACACTGGCGTCCATATCCCGGTACAGGTCCGCGACTTCTTCCAGCAGGCGGTTCAGGTCCACTGCCCGGGGCGCAGTGGCCGGCGCTCTGGCATAGTCGGAAAAAGCGTTGACCATGCCTTTCATGGTTTCCACCTGGTTGATAATCGTGGTGGTGAGCCGGTCCAGGGTGTCCGCCCGGTCCGGCGGGGATGACCTGAGGTATTTATGACGCAGCCTCTCCGCCGCCAGTTGAATAGGAGTCAGCGGGTTTTTGATCTCGTGCGCCAGGCGCCGCGCCATTTCGCCCCAGGCCGCGTCCCGCTGCCCCTGCAGCAGCGCCGTGATGTCGTCGAAAACAATGATGTGGACCGGGGCTTTTTCCCGGGCCGGGACAACGGATGTACCCCTGCACATGAGCACCTGGCGCCCGCTTGCGCCGAACAGGGTTACCTGCTGATCCCACACCAGGTCGTCCTGGTCCAGGTGGGACCGGATCATGTTATGCAGTTGTTCCAGGTGTTTGTAGCGCTCGCAGATGCTCTCGAACGGACGGCCGATGATTTCACTGATGTCCAGGCCCAGGATCCTGCCGCCGCTGATATTGGCGGTGCGCAGGGAATTATCCGAATCCAGGACCAGCACGCCTGATGACAGCCGCTCCAGGACGGCCTCCAGGTATTTCTGCTGGGTCTCCGCCTCGTCCTGGCTGCTTTTGGCCGCATCCCGTGCGCTGGCGATCTTGCGGGTCATGTCGTTGAACGAGGCGACCAGGAAGCCCAGTTCATCATTGCCCGGTACCGGCAGCGTGGTATGGTAATCGCCCTCAGCCACGGATTTGGTTCCTTCCGCCAGGTCGCGTATCGGCGCGACCAGTCTCCTGGCGGAGTAAAACGCGGCCCAGACCGCGGAGAACATGCTGAACAGGAAGACCATGGTCAGGATCAGGAGAAAACTCAGCTTGAGCTGCTCCCTCAGGTAAGACAGTTCCTGGTACTGGGTAAAAGCCGATTGAACGCTTTGCGCCAGGTCGTTTACCCGTTCGGTTACGGGGTACAGGGCATGAAGGATGCGCGGACCGACATCGAATCCGAAAATGGGCAGGTTTACCACGACCCGAAAGGACAGCCCGGCGTTTCTGATGGTGTCCATACCGATATAACTGTTACCCTGCAAAACCTGGAACAGTACGCTGTCGTCGGGCGATTCCGGCACCAGGTTGTCCGGGTTTGCCGAACTGGAACCGATGATAATCCCCTGTCTCGTTATCACGGTCAGTTCATCGGCGCCGCTCCGGCTGCGCAGGCGGTCGACTTCAAGGGGGATCGACGCGTCAGGGGTCCGCGCTATCTCTTCAGCCATTTCCTCAGACTGCCTGAGGAGTTCCTTCATGCGATTCTCAAGGCCAAGGCGGCTTAGCTCAAGGGAGTCCTCCAGGGCGTTCTCAATGCGTAAATCAAACCAGCTGTCAATGCCCCGGTACAGGAAATCAAGGGAGAAGTAGTACAGGACAAGCACCGGAGTGACCGATAGGACCACGAACATGGTGACCATGCGCACCGTCAGCCTGGCGCCGGCGACACGTTCCCTGGCCTGCTTGATCAGGTTTCGAATATTCAACCCGATCAACACGATGAGGGTGAGCAGGCCGAGTGTATTGAAAACCAGCAGGCCGGTATGGAACTGGTAGAACTGGACCGGGTTCTGTAAGGCCCTGCTCAATATCAGCAGTGATGCCAGCATACAGACGAACAACAGAATGCCCATCAGCAGTATCAATCGTCCGCTGTTCATTGCGTGATTATCCACTTGTGCCAACCGCTGTCGGAACGCCATTTGTTAATCAGGAAGGCAACGGGCTTCATCGGCTGCGGCAGGTCTTTTACGTTAATCACACCCTTGATCAAACCACCCAGCTTCGGTCCGCCTGCTATTTCCCCCGTGTTCAATAACAAGTGCCGATCGACCTTCCCCATGTACTTCAGGGCATTTTCCAGGGTATCGAACTGGCGTTGCTCGGATTTCCTGACGTCGGTAATAATATATACGTCTGACAGCGGCAGGTGGTCCAGCTTGAATTTTATCTTTGTTTCCTTGTAGACCCTGTCCCAGAGCCATTTGCGGTTTTCCCTGACCCTGACAATGATGCGGACGTCCAGCTCCATGCCGTGGTCCAGCGCTTCCAGCAGGTCGTCATCCAGGTTGAAGTCAACCCGTGCATCAAGATAATAGTCGTCTCCACTCAACTCGGTGGAGACCTGTTCCACGACGATCTCTTCCTGGGCGAGCGGGCCGGCGCAAAATAAACAAAGCAATAAGCCCGGCAGTAGCAGGTTAGTTACTCGCATCATAATCCCAGGGCAAACAGGATGGCTGTCTTCGTCTGTGCAAGTCTGGTTTGTGAAAGTGATGTGATATACGCCCCGATTTTGCCTTTTGACACCGTCTGGATATGGTCAAAATTGATCGCGCATTCATGGGGCATCCCATCGTTTTCCGTCAGGATTACCTCACTGGGGATGTCCCTGATAGTGGATGTGACGGGAGCAATCGTCACTTCACCGAGGTATTCAAGCGCAGAGGCCCGGGACAGGATAAGGACCGGCCGTTTTTTATCCGGTGCCCTGAATCTATACCACCTGACCTCGCCCCTGTTCAATTATCTCCCCAATTTTGCTCTTCTTTCCAGACGTCGAACTCGCCATTGGCCACGGGATAAGTCTCATAACCTTTTCGGTGTTTCTCTTCCTGCCTCCGAACCTGATGGTAGTCAAGGGCCTTCTGCAAGGCAAAACGCGCAAAAGCCGAGCGGGTCGTCTTCAACTCCCTTGCCAGTTGATCAACTGAGTGCAACAGTTCTTCATCCAGTGTCATTTGTACTGTTTTCATAGCCGGACATTAATATGTGGATAGTAACAGCTATTGTAATCCACATAGAATGACAACTCAAAATTTCTCTAACGGCGAAGAGCGGGAAGGGACAGATCAGGTATGCCCCCACCAGCAGGCACATCCGGACGTCTAATCCAAGGGTAACATTCTTCGAATTATACTCTGATACTCAAAATACCTGAAAATCAGAGATCCTTCAGGATCTCACGCGCGGCGTTATGTCCCGGGCAGCCGGTTACCCCGCCGCCGGGGTGTGCGCCGGAACCACACAGGTAAAGGCCTTTAACCGGCATCCGGTAATCGGCATAACCGGCTACCGGCCTCAGTGAGAAGAGCTGGTCGGGTTGGACGCAACCGTGGAAGATATCGCCGCCGGTCAGTCCGAACTCCCGTTCCAGGTCGAGCGGACTGAGCGCCATCCGGCCAACAATTGCCTGCTTGAAATTGGGTGCGTAATCATTGACGGTATTGATGAGCAAATCCGCGACCTGTTCTTTGACATCATCCCAGTTTTTGCCGTCCGGCAATACCGGGTTGAAGTGTTGGCAAAACATACTGGCAACGTGTTTACCTTCGGGCGCCAGGGTGTCGTCATAGAGGGAGGGTATCATCATGTGGACGATGGGTTTTTGCGACCAGCCCAGGTTCATGGCGTCCTGGTAGGCCCGTTCGTTGTACTGCATTGAGTTGGTGACGAACACACTTCCCTGCAGGTAACGCTCATAATCCGGTTTCCCGTCGAGACAACGAAACCGCGGCAGTTCGTCCAGCGCTACGTTCATGCGAAACGTGCCGGAGACACAGCGGTAATGATCGATCTGGCGGCTGAAATCCGCTTCCAGGTATTCCTGGTTCACCAGTCTCTGGAACAGCAGTTTCGGATTGACGTTCGCCGCAGTGACTTTTGCACGGATCTCCCGTCCGTCTTCCAGTTTTACGCCACAGGCCCGATTATTTTTTACGACTACTTCCTTGACAGGCGCGCTGACTTCAATCTCTACGCCCTGTGCCTCGGCAGACTTTGCCATCGCCTGGGTGATGCCGCCCATCCCGCCCGTAACATGCCCCCAGCGCCCTTTCTGCCCGTTCACCTCACCAAACATGTGGTGCAGCAACACGTAGGCCGAACCGCCGGCGTAAACCGATTGCATGTTACCCACCATGGCGATATAACTCTCCAGCGCCAGTATCAGGTCCCCGCCGAACCACTGTTTCAGGTAATCCCCCACACTCATGGTAAACAGCTTGATCGTTTCCCGTTGCAGAGCAGGGTCCAGGCGCCGCATCCTGTTGGCCAGTTTCCCGGCGCGCCACAGGTCCGTTAACCCGCCGCCGATATTCGGCGGCGTCTCCAGCACCATGTCCCGCAATACGTCGGCGACCTGCTGGATCACCGTGTTATATTCGCGGTAGGCCTCGTCATCTCCCGGGCGGGCCTGGCGTAACTGCGCGACAAACTGCTCGAGATTTCTGTCGGTAAACAGGTATGTATCATTTGCGCCAAGCACGAGGGCAGTAAATTCCCTGTCTTTGATTTCCAATCCGTATTTCTGCAGATCCAGGTCGCGGATCACTTTGGGATTGAGCAGGCTCACCGCATAGGAACAGGTTGAATTGCGGTAACCGGGATGGAACTCTTCCGTGACGACGGCGCCGCCGACCACGTGGCGGCGTTCGACTACTTTCACTTTCAGCCCCTTGCGGGCGAGGTAGTTGGCGCAGGTCAATCCGTTGTGGCCGGCGCCGATGATGACGGCGTCATACGTTGTGTTTGTAGCCATGGATTTATGGGGCCGGGATATTCGAGGTCAGAGCGAGGTCAGAGCAAGCATACTCTGACCCCTGAATCTAGCATGTCGGGGACGGATTTAAAATCCGTCCCCATTGTCTCTGTGACACTACTCTGATCCCGGGCATCAGTTGCGGGTACTGGAATTTACTGCCAGCTATAGGTAATGGTGCCGCCGGCCCAGCGTGGATGCGCGTAGGCGTCGTTTCCAATGGACAGCCCACTGATGTCCAGCGTGTACAGGCGGTACTCCGTATCACTCACGTTATTGACAAAGGCAGCCAGTTTCCAACTTTCATCCCCTGACGTATAGCTGACACGGAAATTCCCAATCACGAAGGAATCTTCCTGGTCCAGCGGCGCACACAGTACACTGAAACAGAAATCTTCCGAATAGTTGAAATCACCCTGGATCGCCAAGGTACCGCCGAGGGCCGGCCATCCATACCGGGCCAGCCCGTTCAAGGTGAACGAAGGAGCGTAGGGCAGGTCATTATCGACGAAGCGCCCGCTGGGGAGCAGGACATCCTTCACTTCACTGTCTTCGAATGATGCGCCGAAACGAAAACCCCAGCGTTCGGTGGGCTGCAGCGTCAATTCGACCTCGCCGCCGACCGCTTCCGCATCCAGGTTGATAATGGTCAGCGAAGCCGGTATCGCACCCGGAATGACAACAAAAGCCTGGTAGTCCTGGTAATCGTAATAAAATGCGTTGGCATTCAACTGTGCCCGTCCGTCGAACAAAGTGGTTTTAAAGCCAAGCTCCCAACTGTGCAACACTTCTTCATCATGGGGAAACGTCGGTATGGCAGTGGTCGGATTGCCGCCTGCCACCACGCGCGAGCCACCGGCTTTGTGACCGCGGTTGAAGCTGGCAAATACCAGGGTGTCTTCAGTCGGGCGCCAGTCGATTTCGAACTTGGCGGACACGTTTTCAAAGCTTTGGTCGAACAAGTCGAAATCCGGATCGGTCGACAGGTCAAACGGGATAGTGAGAGTAAATCCCAGGCCGGTGACGTTGCCCCCCAGGACGTCGGCTGACTGGAACACCGTATCTTTCTTATCTTCCGTGTAACGCAAGGCCGCGATGACGCCCCATTGTTCGTTAAAGTCGTACTCCAGGTGGCCGAATATGGCCCAGGATTCCGTCTCTACGTTATTAGTCGTCGGCCCTGAAATATAAGAAGTCGGTTCCCCAAAGGAATACGTTGGGGAAAAGAAGGGCAGGTCAAGAAAGTAATTGAGATTGCCGGCATGTTCAATATCCAGGTAATAAAACCCGGTGGTCCAGCGCAGATTCTCACCCGCCTCACCGTATAATCTCAGTTCCTGGGAGAACTGTTCAAAATCCTGGTCGGTAATAAATACGAATACGGGATTGGGAGAACCATCCGTATCTTCACCATAGTTTTTATTCATTTGCAGGTAATCGGTAATGGATGTCAGGGTGATGCCACCCATGTCCCAGCTCAATTTGCCGGTAACACCGGCAATTGACCGGCGGAATTCCCCGATATAATCGTAGGAATTGGTGTAGGGATCGTCATCAGGATCCCGGTAACCGTAAAAGTCGCATCCCGGACAGAACCCGTTTACCAGGGAATCGGCGCTGATTTCATAACCGAGGCCGTCTTCATTTGCCGAGATAGGTGTATGCGTGTAGGCATTGCCGTGTTCGTCGTCATCATTGGCATAATGCGCTTTCAGGTTCAGCGTGACGTTGTCAGCGGGACGGAATTCCAGTTGGCCGCGCAAGGCATAATGATCGCTGCCGCGCACATCAGGTCCGATGCGGTTCTCCGCTACGCCATCATGAAAATTTCCTGCGAATGAGACACGCGCCAGCAAGTTCTCGCCCAGCGGTCCGCTGAGCGCGCCTTCAAATTTCTTTTGATCATAAGAACCATAGGTAAATTCTACATATCCCTCGGGAGTTTCAGTAGGTCCGGCACTGACATAGTGCAGCAAACCGCCGGTCGCGTTGCGTCCGAACAGGGTGCCCTGCGGGCCGCGCAATACTTCCACTCGCTCCAAGTCATACAGTTGCGTATGGCCGGCGCCCATGGCGCTGACATAGGCCTCATCGACGTACATCGCGATAGGGGGCTCCAGGTGGTCGGCAAAATCATTTTGAGAGATGCCGCGGATGTTGGTCGTAGTCAGTGTCGGGTGATACTGGATTATCCCCAACCCGGGCGTTTGCGCAGCGATATCAATGGTATTCGTATATCCCAGTTCCCGGATCTGGTTACCGCTGAAAGCCGTGACGGAAATGCCCACGTCCTGCAGGCTCTGTTCCCGTTTCTGCGCCGTCACTACCACCTCTTCAAGCACAGCCGAGTATGCGGACGAGCCCAGCAAACCTGTGCAGAACAGCAAACCCGTTACGTATTTTGTTGTCACTGATGAAATAAGCCGTAACTTCATGATGTTTGGTCCCCGAGTGTATTTCTCGTAAAATTAAAAAAAACCTGTTACACTATAAAAGTGCGCATAACGCACAAAAGAGCGCTATCCGTCCGTAATATTATAGAATTAGTTATAGCGTGTCAATAAAATCACGCGGATTTGTATTGTTGCAACACAACGCGGAGTCTACCAGAGATGGATAAACGCAGGAACAACCATGAATTGGACGAACTCGGGCTGGGCGCCGACATCACCCGGCGCGATTTTATCAACACCGGCCTGATCGGCAGCGGCGCGGCGCTCCTGGGTATGCAGGCGCCGGGCTTGTTGCGTACCGCATCTGCCCAGGCTGTGCTTCCTCACGTCGGCGAAGACTGGACCGGCTACGGCGGGGTCGGCGACTACGCCCGCGCCAACGGCAACACCGCAGAGGTCGTCAACGCCGCCCACGGTATTCGGGACGGCCGTTATCAATCCTCGGTCCCCGACGCCGAAGATAGCGGGGAGATATTCGATATGGTGATCGTGGGTGGCGGCTTTGCCGGTCTGGGGGCCGCCTATACCTTTACCAGGGAAGCCGAAAAAAACCAGTCGTGCCTGCTGCTGGACAATCACTCCATTTTCGGGGGAGAAGCAAAGCAGAATGAATTCGAGGTGGACGGCTACCACCTGACCGCGCCACAGGGCTCCAACGGGATGATCTGGCCGCCGAAATACGCCGAGAAATACGGCTTGTTCCATCGTTACTGGCACGATCTCGGTTTGCCCGACTCGTTTGAATTCCAGGAAGTTACCGGCAGTCAGCGCGGGTTGGCTGTCCCTGCAGACCACTATACGTCCATGTACAGTGACCGGGGCGGTGCGACAACGGGCTATTTTTTCGACAATGACCAGGGCGGAGAATGGATAATTAATCCCTGGGTGAACGATTTCAGGGATGCGCCGTTAACGGACAGGGTAAGACAGGACCTGTTACGGCTGGAAAATTATTACACGCCGCCGGACCGGGAAGACTGGGAGCCCTGGCTGGATTCCATGACTTACCGTGACTTCGTTGTCAGGGAAATGGGTTGTTCACCCGGAATACTGCCATTTGTCGACAAGGCTTTTGCCGCGGCGGGGGGTGGCCTGGGCGGTGACCAGATATCCGCATACACGGCGTTTGATTTCTACCTGCCCGGCCCGCGTGCATTTACCGACCGTTATTACGAGACGCGTGGAATCGACCCTGCCGATGTCCACCGGATTTCGCTGGTAAGCTGGCCCGGCGGCAACACCGGCACCGCGCGCCATTTTGTCAAGGCCATGATCCCGGATTCAATCGCCGGCGGCAGCGATCTGAAGGACGTGTTATGGGGCAACGTGAACTGGCAGGCCCTCGACCGGCCCGGACAACAGGTACGCATCCGCCTCGATGCAACGGCCGTCCACGTAGAGCATAACGGTACACCGGACAGCTCAGAGTTCGTGAACGTGGTTTACCACAAGGGCGGCAGGCTCTACCGTGTCCGGGCCCGCTCGGTCGTGATGGCCAGTGGCGGCTGGGTCAACCGGCATATATTGCGTGACCTGCCGGCGCCGCACCGGGATGCCTATGCGCAGTTCTACCATGCGCCGATGCTGACGGTAAACGTGGCAGTGCGCAACTGGCAATTCATGGAGCGCCTGGGGATCTCCGCGGCCCAGTGGTTCAGCGGCTTCGGCTGGTACACCAACCTGCGGCGGCAAATGGTGATCGATGGCAAAGCCGATCCGCTGGACCCGGCCAAACCCACCGTATTGACTTTTTATGTCCCGTATCTCAGCCCCGGCGTGCCGCTCAAGGAACAGACGGTACTGGGCCGCTACCAGTTGTTTGCCGGCAGTTACCGTTCAATAGAGATCCAGGTGCGCCGGCAGATGCAGAAACTGTTCGGCATGGCCGGGTTCGATGCGAAACAGGATATCGCCGCGATCGTCCTGAACCGCTGGGGGCACGCCTACATCGCGCCGCAACCGGGATTTTATTTCGGGAAAAACGGCGCGCCGGCGCCGCGCGACGTGGTCCGGGAGGGTTACGGCCGTGTCACCATCGGCCACTCTGAACTGTCCGGCCAGCAACTCTGGTCACGCGGTATCGAAGAAGGCGAGCGGGCCGCGCGTCAGGCGCTGGGCCTGATCTGACGACAGTCATGAAAGTCGATCCGGCACAGTTTAAAGATAAACGTATCATCGATTACCTTTATCACCATGCCGGTGAAACACCGGAGAAGGAGGCTGTTGGTATCGGGGATGACATGCTCTCGTATGCTGCCCTGCTTGATCGCGTGAAAGACTGCGCCCGGGCATTGCTGGCGCTCGGCATCGGAAAAGGGGACCGGGTGGCGACACTCTCCCCACCGCATCCGGATTACTTCATTATTTTGCTGGCGACGACGGCGATCGGCGGTATCTGGCTGGGTCTGAACCCACGTTACAGCCGCGCGGAACTGGAACACGTGATTACCGATTCAGAACCGTCGCTCATTTTTACCAGGAACCGGATTGGCAATCGGCAATACCTGGAGGAGATGCTGGACGTCAGTAACAGGGTGGGGAGTGTCGAGCGCGTCATCGGGCTTGGCGACGGGTCTGCCCGCGCGCCTGCCTGTACATATAACGATTTTCTTCTGAACAGTGACAAAATCGGCGATGACGTCCTTGCCGGGGCACAAAGTCGCGTCACGAGTATGGATGCGGCTTTTCTTGTTTATACGTCCGGGACGACGGGTAAGCCGAAAGGGGCCGTGTTGCATCACTACGGCGCCATCCGCCACGCACATGTACAAATGTCGCTCCGTTCATCCGGCGCTGTCAGAATGATTAACGCTTATCCCATCAATCATATTGCCGGGATCATCGCCTGTTCGGTGTACTGTCTGGTTACCGGCGGCACAGGTCATTACCTGGAAAAGTTCGACCCCGAAGTGGCGCTCAGGACAATTGAGGGAAAACGCATCAGTGTCTGGGGCGGTGTGCCTGTCATGTTGCAAAAGGTGCTGGATCACCCCGGTTTTACCGCTACGGACTTATCATCCATCAGAGAAATCTCCGTCAGCGGAGGCGCCGTATCGAAACCGTTACTGGAACGCCTGGTAAGGGACATATGCCCCGCTGTCACCACCATGTACGCCCTGACGGAAGCCGCCGGCGCGGCGACGGCCATCCCCTCTACGGATAATATCGAACTGCTGGCGGAAAGTATCGGCAAGCCCCTTGATGATTGCGAATTTCGCCTGGTTGATGAACACGGCAGGGAAGTGCAAAAAGGCGAACCGGGTGAAATTCTCCTGCGCGGTCCGTTTCTCATGAAAGAATACTGGCGCTTACCGGAAGCGACCGCGCAGGCCATCGATAAAGCAGGCTGGCTGCATACCAGAGATGTGGCCGTAGAACGCGACGACGGTAATGTCGTACTGGCCGGACGGTTATCCGATATGTACAAGTCCGGCGGCTATAACGTCTACCCGAAGGAAATCGAACAGGTACTCGAATCTCACCCGGCGACTGTCCTGTCCTGTGTTGTAGGCGCGCCCGATCCGATCTATGGTGAAGCCGGTTACGCATTCGTAACCCTGACCCCGGGACGGTCCGTTGACGAGCAATCCCTGGTGGATCATTGCCGGCAGTATCTCGCCAATTACAAGATCCCGAAGCATATCGCAATAGAAACGTCATTGCCGTTGCTGCCCAACAACAAACCCGATAAACGCAGGCTGAAGCAGAACGCGGTCGACGCCGTGAAGCGTATAGCCGATCAACACGTATCATCCTGAACTACGCAAGGTGAATCAAAATGGAAAATATCGCAAAACTGAAACTCCAACAACCACCGGCCCACCACTGGCACCCGATGGCCGATCCCAGAGCGGCAGAACAGTCATCGCCCCTGGTATTCGAGCGCGCCGAAGGCGTTTATATCTATGACACTGAAGGGAAGCAGTACCTGGATTCACAGGGCGGCTTATGGTGTGTCAATGTCGGACACGGGCGTGAAGAGGTGAAGCAGGCCATCAATGCCCAACTGGAAAAACTTCCTTACTACACCACATTCGGCGACACCAGCAACCTGCCCGTCATCGAACTTGCGGAGCGGCTTGTACGGATGCTTGCGCCGGAGGACATGCGCCGGGCCTTCTTCAGTTCCGGGGGTTCGGATGCGAACGAGACCGCGCTGAAACTGGCGCGCCAATACTGGAAACTGTCCGGCGAAGCGCAACGCTCAAAATTCATCTCGCTGAAACAGGGTTATCACGGAGTGCATTTCGGCGGCACGTCCATCGGCGGCCAGATGTTTCTCCGTTCCATGTACGAACCGGTGCTGCCCGGCTGTTTCCAGGTCGATACCCCCTGGCTGTACCGCAACCCCTGGTCGGATGATCCCGAGGAACTGGGCAAGATCTGTGCCGACCTGCTGGAGCGGGAGATCCTGCACCAGGGCCCTCATACGGTTGCCGCGTTCATTGCCGAACCGGTACAGGGCGCCGGCGGCGTGATCGTACCGCCGGACAACTACTGGCCGCTGGTCAGGGAAGTCTGCGACAAGTACGGCGTATTGCTCATTGCCGACGAGGTCGTGACGGGGTTCGGCCGCAGCGGCAGCATGTTCGGCTGCCGCGGCTGGGGCGTCAAACCCGACATCATGTGCCTGGCAAAGGGCATCAACTCCGGTTACATCCCGCTGGGCGCGACGGTGGTCAATGAACGCGTGCGCCAGGCCTGGGATTCCGAGCACCCGCTGGCCGCCATCCTGCACGGCTACACCTATTCGGGTCATCCGCTCGCCTGCGCGGCGGCCAATGCCGCCCTGCAGATTGTGGAAGATGAGGATTTGCCGGCAAATGCCGCGCGGGTGGGCAGCTACTGTCTCGCGAAGCTGAAAAACGAACTGGCTCATTATGATTTTGTCGGTGACATCAGGGGAAAGGGCCTGATGATGGCCATTGAACTGGTCACGGATAAGACATCAAAAGAATCCTTTATGCCGGGCGATCCTTTTCTTGACCTTCTCCAGGAACTGACGCGCCGGGAGGGCTTGCTGATCCGGAACGTCGGCTCAAACCTGATCATCTCTCCGCCTCTTGTGTTCAGCAAGGAGAACGTCGATGAATTGGCGGGTATCCTGGTGGTTGTGTTTGATAAAGCGCAACAGGATTTCAACAAGCGCGCAGGTTAAACCCGTATGCCAGGGGTAAACATACAGGACCTGGTCGACAGCCATGTAGCCGGCCATACGCTGCAACAGCCCTTTTACGGTGACCCGGACGTATTTTCACTCGATCGCGAAAGGGTCCTGGACCGGTTATGGCACCTGGCCGGCCATGTTTCCAGGATTCCTGCCGCCGGGGATTATTTCCTGTTCAGGATCTGCGGGGAAGAAATCATTATCGTACGCGGCAGGGACGGCGACATCCATGCCCACTACAATGTCTGCCGCCACCGGGGTTCAAGGGTATGTCTGGACAGTGAGGGGAGAAAATCCGCGCTGGTCTGTCCCTACCATGCCTGGACCTATAACCTGGACGGTAGCCTGCGCAGCGCGCGCTTGATGCCCGAAGGTTTTTCCGCGGAAGGGTACGGCCTGCACGCCTGCCGCATCAAGGTGCTTGGCGGCCTGATTTTTGTGTCCCCGGGGGATGAACCTGACGAACCTGACGGCCTGGACGATGCGTGTCGTGAATACCTGTCCTTTCACGGAATGGAAAATGCAAAGATCGCACGGCGGCTGGACCTGCCGACCCGCGCCAACTGGAAACTGGTGGTGGAGAATTTTATCGAATGTTATCACTGCGTCCCGGCTCACCCGGAATACTGCTCCGTGCATTCGGAACTGAAATTGCTGGCTGCCGGTGCGGGTATGGGCTCCGGACCCGAAGCCGCATGCCGGGACTATGCGGTGGAACTCGACGCCTGGAAGACTCAGGTTGAGGCATTAGGACATCCCTGTCCGGAGGGTACCTTCGATCATGGCGCGGGGATGACCCGGATGCCAATCAAGGAAGGATTTTTAACCGAAAGTCAGGATGGCCGGCCCGTTTCGACTTTGATGGGGAAGTTCAGGGAGTACGACGGGGGTGTGACCTATGTGGCGTTCAATTATTTTAACTACCTGCTCGCATCCAATGACCATGCCGTGCTATTACGTTTTACCCCCATATCTGAACTGCTCACGGATGTGGAAGCCACGTGGCTGGTGGATGCTGGCGCAGAAGAAGGGGTGGATTATGTACCTGAGCGCGTGTCCTGGGTATGGGACGTCACGTTAAAACAGGATGCGATAATCACGGAAAATAACCAGGCAGGGATCTTATCCTCCCACTATCAACCGGGACCCTATTCCGGGCAGGAAGTGATGAATCGTGAATTCACCCGCTGGTATCTGGATAAATTAAGCGAGTAGATGTAGTGATTATGATATTGGCGAGAGGTGAGGGAAAGGTTGCTTGATCTTTTTACCCAAAGATTACCGCGATCCTGAACCTGTTGATGTCAGCGCCCCCGCGACCCGCTGGCTGACCTACCTGATTTTTGCGGCAAGCCTGGTAGTCTATTATTTACTGCCCGTCTGGGCCGGTATATTCACCGAAGCATACGGTTTTAACACTAAACAGGTCGGCCTGCTGTTATCGGCGGACATGACGGCGAGCACCATCGCTTCGTTCACCGCCCGCTACTGGATACATCGCTGCTACTGGCGCAGGGTGTTTCCCCTCGCCGTGTTGTTTACCGTCATCCCCAACCTGTTGTGCGGCGTGGCGGAAAGTTATGCGGCGCTGCTTGCATGCCGCTACCTGGCCGGATGGGGCGCAGGGATGATGAGCGCGTTCATGTACGCCACCATCAGCGCTTCGGACAACCCTGACCGGGAGTTTGCCTATGCCATGACGTTGCAGGTGTTCCTGGGTGCGTTGTGCCTGTACGGCGCATCTCATATCTGGGCGGCATGGGGAGCAGAAGCTGTTTTTATCATGACCGGGCTGGTGGCGCTGTTGCCCCTTATATGCCTCCACGCCGCACCACGCGCCAATCCTTTAACCGTACTCCCGGGTGGCGGTCGTGATTTGAATAGTGTGCCTGATGCGATACCCCCCGCCGCGTTAATCGGGTTGCTGGCTGTCGGATTATTCTTTGCATCCATGAACAGTATCTGGTCATTCATGGAACGGTTGGGAGATGCCGAAGGTTTTGCCGCAGATTTCATTGCATTCACCCTGGCCGTCTCCCTGCTGTTCAGTTTTACCGGCGCCCTGGTTCCTGCCTGGCTTGCCGGCAGGATAAAACGCATCGCGGCAATTTCATCCGGTTACGCGCTGTTGTTCTTGGCCCTGGCCGCTATTGGACGAAATCCGTCCGCCGCGATGTATCTGGCTGCGTTATGTGTCTATAACTTCTTTTACAGTTTTGTTATCCCTTTTCAGAACGGCTGGATAGCCAGTCTTGATCGAACCGGACGCACCGTTGTTCTGTTGCCCGTGTTACAGGGCATCGGCCTTTCGGCAGGCCCGGTACTGGCAGGGCTGGTGATCGTCGGCAACCGGTACGCCAATGCCATCTATGTCAGCATAATCCTGTTATTGTTCAGTTACTGCCTGTTTTTCCACATGTTTAAGCGAACCCGGAACGCTGTTGCCGGTCCAGGGGCAGGCAGACCATGATGAGCAGCGGGATTGCGACGATACCGCCCAGGGCCGCCAGCCAGCCCACTGCCGCCAGGCCGAATGCCTCGACTACCACGCCGCCTGCAACCCCACCGGCGCCGAAACTGAAGATCTCTACCGCCACCACGGCGGCGGACAGGCGCCCGCTGCTTTCCAGGGCCGCGCCCGTCCCGATCAAAAACGGGATGAACAACGCCTGGAACACCTGGAAACTCAGCAGGCAGATTACATAGACCAGGGCGATACCGGGATTAGCCATGAAATAGCAACAGATGGCGACCAGTACCGTACAGACGACGAAAGGCAACGTCCTGCCGTAGCGCGTGCCCAGCCAGCCCGCAAACAACGAGCCGGCAATGGAGGCAATCATGGTGCAGGCAAAATAAAACCCGATCTCATGGGTTGTCAGGTTGACGGCCAGTCCCATGCGTTCGCCGAAGGCCCAGGCCGCGCCCATACCGATCATCAGGAACACCTCGGCGGTAAACAGTAGAAAAGCGGCTGTGCTTAATATGGCATCCGGTCCGGCGGCGGCCCTTTTTTTCTTCTCCAGCGGTGTATCGGGCAAGGCAAAAAGTAACGGTATGCACACCACAACGACGACTGCCAGGCTCAGGAAAACGCCTTTATGATACCCGTATCCGGTCATATACGGTGACGCCAGGTAGAGCGCGCCGCCTACCAGGTAGACCAGTCCGAACGCATAGCCGGCGGTACGCTCGGGCTCCCTGAAATTCGCCGCAATAGTCACCGTTGCCGCCGCATTGGCGAGACCCGCGCCAAAACCGACGAGACAACGCAACGCCGTCAAAACGCCGTACCCGGTAACCAGTGCAGAGGCTATCTGGCCTGCTATTATCAAGGCAGCGCCAATCAGCGCGTACCTCAGCGCCGACGTTTTCAAGGGGTTTATCGCAACGAATATGAGACCGGCCCCCAGCGCGGAAAATTCCAGTGTCGCCAGAAAACCGATTGCGGCCTCCCCCAGGCCCAGGCCGTCGATCATGGCCCCGATCTGCACCGGCATCAACAGCAGGCCGAGCACACTGATAAACTTGCCGGTAGCTACCCCCAGGAATAATTTGTCAGTCCTCATATCTCACCAAATCCAATGTGAATGGTTGTTGGGCAGCAACTGGCCTATCCTCTGCGCTACATTGAATAATTCAGGCAGGTAGTTATCGATATTCTCATCGTTGATGCGGGCAACATTGCCGCCGAAAGTAACTGCGGCAATGGGAAGTTTTGCAACGTTGAAAATCGGCGTTGCCAGCGTATACAGGCCGACTTCGAGTTCTCCGTCAACACGGGCATATCCCTGCCGCCTTACCTGTTCCAGTTCCTTGATTAAATCCGTTCTGGTGGCAATCGACTTCGGCGTGTAGCGCTTGAGCCTGACATTCCCCAGATACGCATCGAGTTTTTCCGTGTCCTGGTGCGCCAGCATCACCCTCCCGGCAGCCGAGATACAGGCCGGCATATGTGTCCCGGGATAAAACGTCACCTGGTCGAAACGATCGAACGAGCTGTGGGCTATACTGACAATATCCTGGCCATCCAGCACCGAGATCGCGCAGGTTTCTCCAACCTTCTTGCTCGCGGCATTGATAATCGGCTGGACCACCTCGCCAATCTGCATGGAAGCCAGGTAAGAAAAACCCAGGTCGAGCATTTTTGGCGACAACCGGAACCACTTGCCGTCGCTGGCCACATACCCGAGGGAAGTCAGGGTCAGCAATATCCTCCTGGATGTCGCCCGCGTCAGGCCGGTTTTCGCGGCCACGTCCGCGGGAGACATTTCAACATCTTCAGCGTCAAACGCCGTGATGACTTTCATGCAGCGTGCGATTGAGCCGATGAAGTCTTTCGAGTCTTTTGAAATCATGTAGTCTGGTTGCGGGAGTAGTGAATGTTGGGTTTATTCTATTTAGACATTGTTATGACATGGCCGTCAACCCGCCCTGATCAATACCGCATAGTAAAACCCATCCGTGTCATCCAGGCAAGGCATCAGTTGCCGTCCGCAGGCCGTAGCTATGCCCCATTCCACCCGGATGATTTCAAGGTTTGCCGTGGGATGGTTATCCAGGAAGGCCTCGATCACCCGGTCGTTCTCATCATGCAGCAGGGAGCAGGTCGAATAGACCAGTCTGCCGCCCGGTTTCAGTAACGGCCACAGGGCTGCCAGCAGTTCTGACTGGGTAGCCTGCAGTACAGGGACCTGTTCCGGGGATTTCAGCCGTTTGATGTCGGGATGGCGGCGGATGACCCCGGTGGCGCTGCACGGCGCGTCCAGCAGGATACGGTCAAACAGGCGTCCGTCCCACCAGGTGTCCGGCCTGGCCGCGTCCGCCCCGGTTACGGTTGCCTCCAGCTTCAGCCTGTTCAGGGTGTCGCGTAGCAGCATCAGGCGTTTCTCATCGACGTCCAGGGCCGTTATTTCGGCAATGGCCGGCTGCAGTTCGCAGATATGGGCGGTTTTCCCGCCGGGCGCCGCACAGGCGTCAAGGACCCTGTCTCCCGGTTGCGGGTCCAGCAGGATTGCCGCAAGCTGGGCGCCGGCATCCTGTACCGATACCTGGCCGCCATCGAAACCGGGTAACCGGTTGACGTCAACCGGATCCAGCACCTGAACCGCGCAGGGCGCCGCGTCACATGATTGCGCCCGGATCCCGGCCTGCCGCAAATCCTCCAGGTAATTTTCTCTGGAACTGCGCAATACGTTTACCCGCAGGTGTTGCGGCGGCCGTTGATTATTCGCCTGTAAAATGGCTTCCCACAGGTCGGGCCAGTCCTGTTTGATACTGTCCGACAGCCATCCCGGATGGGAATAGTACGCAGCGGGGTACAGGCCAAGTTCCGTTTCGAGCCGCGGGTATTCACGTTGCGAGCGCCTCAGCACCGCGTTGATGAGGGGTTTTGCCCATTCCTTGCCAAGTTCAACCGCTGCATTTACCGTTTCCGAAATCGCTGCATGGGCGGGCGTGTCCAGGCGGTGCAGTTGGTAGAGACCGACCAGGATAAGCATCCTGATATCGCTGTCCCGCGCTTTCAGGGGTTTGTCCAGGTACCGTTCCAGAAGGAATTCCAGTTGATCGAACCAGCGCAGGGTCCCGAAGCAAAGTTCCTTGACGAACCCGCGATCGTCCCGGCGTTCGATAACAGGCAGGCACTCTGCCAGCGCCGCGTCCAGAGTCAGTCCGGTATCGGCAACCCGCCGGACGGCCTTTGCGGCAAGCGCGCGGAGGTTCATTTTTCCGGAACGAAAAGGCGGGGATAGCCGTTATGGATCTCCCTGATGCCCTGTTTTTTCTTCCCTTCCAGTTGCAGGGTGAGAATGCGCAAGGTTCCGCTTCCGGTCATGACGTCCAGTCCTTCGGGGCCGTAGGCAATGATCTCGCCGGGTTTGCCGTTTTGCACTCCGGTATCTAGGGTAATGGCTTCCCATACGCGAATTTTCACGTTGTCCAGACTGGTAAACGCGACCGGCGCCGGGTTGAACGCGCGGATGGTCCTCCCGATCTGTTCCGCCCCTGCATTCCAGTCGATTTCCGCCTCCTGCTTGCTCACCTTGTGCGCATAGGTGGCGAGCCTGTCGTCCTGGTCGGTCAGGTCGATGGAAGCGTCTGCCGTTGCGGCCAGGGCCTCGAGCAGGGATTCACTTCCCAGCGCTGCCAGCCGCCCGGACAGGGACAGGGCGGTATCGTCGCCGCGAATGCCGCAGGATTTCTGCAACAGGATCTTCCCGGTATCGATGCCGCTGTCCATGAGCATGATTGAAACACCGGTCTCCCTGTCTCCCGCCTGGATTGCCCGCTGGATGGGGGCCGCGCCGCGCCACCTGGGCAGTAACGAGGTGTGGACGTTGATGCAACCGTAGCGGGGTCCTGACAGGACCGATGCAGGAATAATCAGACCGTAGGCGGCGACGATCAGCGCATCGAGGCCGGCCAGGTCGGTGTCCTGCGCGAGTTCAGCCGGGGTCGCGGGCTGTTTGACGGGAATTGCGAACTGTTGAGCGAGCTGCTTGACCGGACTCGGACGGGTCTTCCTGCCGCGCCCCGCCCGCCGGTCGGGTTGGGTGTAAACATGCCGGATTCGGTGCTGCGGGGTATCGATCAGCGCGCCCAGAATGACTGCCGCGATATCAGGCGTGCCGGCAAAGGAGAGGTTCACAAGGCGCGGATCTTGTTCTGCTTCTCTATCTTCTTGCGCACCCGCCGCCGTTTAATCGGGGACAGGTAATCGATGAACAGTTTTCCGTCAAGATGATCGATTTCGTGCTGTATGCAGACTGCGCGCAGCCCGCCTGCTTCCGCTTCGATTTCCTCACCGTCCAGGTTGAGGTAGCGATAGGAGATTTTTTCCGCCCGCTGCACCAGGTCGGTAAATCCGGGCACCGAAAGGCAGCCTTCCTCCATTTCCTCAGTTCCGGATTTTTCCATAATTTCCGGGTTGACCAGGGTCACCGGATCGATTCTCTCCGCGGAGAGGTCCATGACGACGACCCGCTGCTGCACGTCCACCTGGGTGGCGGCCAGGCCGATGCCGTTTTCCGCGTACATGGTTTCCAGCATGTCCCGGGCGAGCTGCCTGACCTGCGCGTCCACGGCGGCAACGGGACGCGCCTTTTTGCGCAATCGGGGGTCGGGAAAATGTAATACGGTTAATCTTGACACTGGATGCCTGCTCAATTCTGCCGGGTAAGCCTTTGACCATTATCCATAAAAAAAGTGCCGCGGGCAATGCGGGAATTCAGGCGCTCTCAATTCCGGGGTCAGAGAAAGAAATTCGAAGAATGTTTACTCTGACCCCATGTATTGAAATGTTTGACTCCTTCCCTGATTCGCTCTACGCTTTTACATATTCCACATTGCATGCCTTCGCAGGCATCAGCAGAATTTTCTTGACATGTCAGGGAGGATATCGGTGAACACAGTCATGGACGGGGCTTCAGAACATTCCCAAACATATGCCTGGCTGGCGCTGTTGCATGCCGCGGCCGCGGCTGAGCATGACCTGTCTCAATTGCTGCGGGACTTCGGGACTGCACAGGCCGTGCTGAATGCAGCCAGGACCGGGGCAATCGACCGTTACCAATTGCCGGGGCCCGTCCTCGAGGCGCTGCGAAAACCCGACGCGAAAGAAATTGAACGCGCATTGCGGTGCCTGGAACGTCCGGATTACCACCTGGTCCCGCTTGACAGTCCACATTACCCGGCTATATTGAAACAGATAGCGGCGCCGCCGCCATGCCTGTTCGTACGCGGTGACCCGGAAGTGCTGGTGAGTTGCCAGGTTGCCCTGGTCGGGAGTCGAAAACCTACCATGGACGGACGCAGGGACGCCCGCTATTTTGCCGGGGAACTGGCAAGGCAGGGGATTACGGTGACCAGCGGCCTGGCCCGGGGGATAGATACGGAAGCGCACCGGGGAGCGCTGGGGCAACAGGGCAGGACCGTGGCGGTGCTGGGTAACGGGCTGAATTGCATCTATCCGAAGTCCAATGCGGAACTGGCAGACAGGATCAGTGAAAGCGGCGCCCTGGTGTCCGAATTCCCCCTGTCCTGGCGGCCGCTGCCGTACAATTTCCCGCGCCGCAACCGGGTTATAAGCGGCCTGAGCGAGGCGGTCCTGGTGGTTGAGGCGGCCCGCAGGAGCGGCTCGCTGAGCACGGCAAGGCATGCCCTGGAACAGAACCGGGAGGTGTTCGCAGTGCCGGGTTCCATCAGGAACCCCATGAAACAGGGTTGCCACGGCCTGTTGCGGGAAGGGGCCGGACTCGCAGAGCGGGTGGAAGATATTGCGGGCGTTATCGGCCGGTTCCGTAACCTTGAAGAGATTTCCCGGGCAGGAGCCTCAGCCCGGGCGGGGAAGATCAATACACTTGACGAACGGGAAAAAGTGCTGCTTGATAATATAGGGTACGAACCGACAGGCCTCGATGAAATTGTGGACATGACCGGACTCGGCATCGAAGACATCATGGGAAAGTTGTTGAACCTGGAACTGGAAGGATTGATAACAGCGGTTGCGCCGGGCCTGTATATGCGTGCTGAGCGGGAACCGTCGCAGTGAATTTTGAGAATAACAATAAAGCGTGTAAGAAAATATGTCTGAAGCATTAGTTGTAGTTGAATCCCCTGCAAAGGCAAGGACCTTGAACCGTTACCTGGGCAGCGGTTATACCGTTATGGCCTCCAACGGCCACGTGCGCGACCTGCTGCCGAAAACCGGCGCGGTGGACCCGGAAAAGGAATTCGCCATGCGTTATGAAATCATCGATAAAAATGCCCGTTCCGTGGACGCGATCGTGCGTGCCCTGAAGAAATCCGACGTTCTTTACCTGGCCACCGACCCCGACAGGGAAGGTGAAGCCATATCATGGCACCTGTTTGAACTGCTCAAGGAGCGCGGCGCGCTCAAGCGCAAGGAAGTAAAACGGGTGGTGTTTCATGAGGTCACGAAGAACGCGGTATTACGCGCCATCGACAATCCCGGCGAGCTTTCATGGGACCTGATCAACGCCCAGCAGGCAAGGCGCGCCCTGGATTACCTGGTAGGCTTCAACCTGTCCCCGTTATTGTGGAAGAAGATTCGCAGGGGTCTCTCCGCCGGCCGGGTCCAGAGCCCCGCCCTGAGGATGATCGTCGAACGCGAAGAGGAAATTGAACAGTTCAAGACCCGTGAGTACTGGACTATCGAAGCGGACCTGGAACGGGCGGGGATGGAGTTCAAGGCCCGACTGGTGCGTTATGAGGAGCGGAAAATCGAGCAGTTCAGCATTACGGACGAAGAACGGGCGCAGGAGGTGGCGGGAGCGCTGGAAAACAATGCCGCGGCACAGCGCGGGCAGGCCGGGCAGGAGGCCCGGCACAACGGGGCGCTGATCGTCAGCAAGGTTGACCGTAAACAGCGCAAGCGCCAGCCGGCGCCGCCGTTCATCACCTCCACGCTGCAGCAGGAGGCCGTGCGCAAGCTCGGGTTCACCGCACAGCAGACCATGCGTGTCGCGCAACAGTTGTATGAAGGTATTGATACCGGTTCAGGAGCGGTCGGCCTGATTACTTATATGAGGACCGACTCGGTGAACCTGGCGGCGGATGCGATCAATGAAATGCGCCGGTACATAGACAAACAATACGGCGCAAAGTACCTGCCCGAAAACCCGCGCCGGTACCGGACCAGGTCTAAAAACGCCCAGGAGGCGCACGAGGCGATCCGGCCGACTTCCGTGCAGCGCGTGCCCCGGGAAATCCACTCGAAGCTGTCCAGGGAGCAGTTCCGGCTGTACGAGTTGATCTGGAAGCGGGCGCTGGCCAGCCAGATGGCCCAGGCCGTCATCGATACGGTCGCAGTGGACCTGGAATGCGGCCCCGGCGCGCTGATGCGGGCCAACGGCGCTACCGTGGTTGAAAAGGGTTTCATGATTGTCTATACCGAAGGAGAAGATGACCGCAAAACGGGGCAGGGGAATGATGCCGCTGAGAGGAAACTGCCTCCCATGCAGCCGGGTGATGCGGCGGGATTGTTGAAAATACGGCCCGAACAGCATTTTACCGAACCTCCTCCGCGTTATTCCGAGGCGACCCTGGTCAAGTCCCTGGAGGAATACGGTATCGGCAGGCCCTCGACTTATGCCGCCATCATTTCCACCCTGCGTAACCGGGAATACGTGGAGATGGTCAAGAAGCGCTTCGTTCCCACCGACGTGGGGCGCGTCGTGAACAGGTTCCTGACCGAGCATTTCGACAGTTATGTCGATTATGATTTTACCGCCAGGCTGGAAGATGAACTCGATGCCGTTTCCAGGGGCGAGAAGGAGTGGATCCCGCTGATGAGGGAGTTCTGGGAACCGTTCTCGGCGCGGGTGCAGGACAAGGAGGGTGGAGTAAGCCGCAGTGAAGCGGTGAGCCCGCGCAGCCTGGGCGATGATCCGGCCACCGGGAGGCCGGTGACGGTGCGCATGGGACGCTATGGGCCGTTCGTTCAAATCGGCGCCAGGGATGACGCCGAAGATCCGAAATTTGCCAGCCTGCTGCCCGACCAGCGCATGGATACCATCAGCCTGGAACAGGCCCTGGAACTGTTCCACCTGCCGCGGCAACTGGGCGTCTCCGAAGAGGGTGAGAAGATCAGCGTCAACATCGGCCGCTTCGGTCCTTATGTGCGTTATGACGACAAGTTCGCCTCATTGAAAAAGGAGGATGATCCTTATACGATTGATTTGCCGCGGGCGCTGGAACTGGTGCGGGAAAAGAAGGCCGCGGACGCCGAAAAATACATCAAGGTATTTGAAAAAGAGGGTATCTCCATCCTCAACGGACGCTACGGGCCGTATATTACGGATGGGAAAAAGAACGCAAGGATACCGAAGGACAGGGAAGCCGGGGACCTGACCCTGCAGGAATGCCGGGACCTGATTGCCGCAGCGCCGGCGGCGCGCACACGCCGTAAGTGAAATTCAGGGGTGATTTTACTCTGACCCCGCATATTTTAATGATGAGAAATAACGATGAGTGAAAACAAACCGTTCGTTGCAATTTTAATGGGTTCCGATTCCGACCTGCCCGTAATGCGTTCCACAGTTGAAGTGCTGGACAGCTTTTCCATTGCCAGGGAAGTGAAAATCACCTCCGCGCACCGTACCCCCGAGGCAACCAAGGCTTACATCAGGGACGCGGAAGCGCGGGGTTGCGCGGTATTCATCGCCGCCGCCGGCCTGGCCGCGCACCTTGCCGGCGCGGTGGCCGCAACCACCACGAAGCCGGTCATCGGCGTACCCCTGGACGCCGGGCCGTTAAGCGGTATCGATGCATTGCTGGCGACGGTGCAGATGCCGGGAGGCATCCCGGTGGGCACCGTTGCGATCGGCAAGGCCGGTGCGAAGAATGCCGCCTACCTGGCCGCGCAGATCCTCGCCCTGCAGGACGCGGACCTGGCCGCAGCCATCGCCGCGGAACGGGAGCAGATGACCCGCTCGGTCCAGGCCAAGGATGCCGCATTGCAGGAGCAACTATGATATCCAGGGGTCAGAGTAAAATCTCGATGAACGTGGCCGATGGCAGGATCAGGGGTGATTTCACTCTGACCCCATTTATCGACCCCAGGTATCTTCCGGTTAATCTGTATTGAAAAGCTGGGAAATCCATCATGCGCTAAGCGTCCTGCAAGACGGCGGCGTCATCGCCTATCCCACTGAGGCGGTAATGGGCCTGGGTTGTGATCCCTGGGATGAAAACGCAGTGGCTGAACTGCTGCGGTTGAAGCGGCGACCCGCCGACAAGGGCCTGATCGTTGCCGCCTCAAGCGTCGAACAGTTATCCGACCTGGTGGATTTTTCCCGGGTGCCCAGGCTGGAAGAGATTACCGGTTCATGGCCCGGCCCGGTTACCTGGCTGGTGCCGGCGCACCCTTTTACGCCGCGCTGGCTGACGGGCCGGCACGATACCCTGGCGGTACGGGTATCGGCGCATCCTGTCGTGCAAAGATTGTGTGACGCAGCCGGTGCGCTCGTCTCAACCAGCGCCAACCCGTCCGGTTGCCGGCCGGCGCGGAGCCGGCGGCGTGTCCAGGCTTATTTTGGCCGGGACGTGGACTGTTACGTTCCAGGCAATGTCGGCGGAGATGACAGGCCCAGCGCAATCAGGGATGCGCTTACCGGGCGCGTGGTGCGGACGTGAATAATTCAAGCGGCGTCCTAAAAACTACGTTCACAACGGGCAAATATTGGTGTAAAATTACAGCGATAATATCAAGACAATATTACCCTGCCAGGAGAACAATAATGGGCGATACGAAAAGCAACAGAATTCCTTCAAAATTTGGCCTTTTCACACTGCTGTGTGTCATCGCTGCGCCTTCTCATTCCCAGACTATACTTGAGGAGATCGTGGTGACCGCACAGAAACGCGAGCAGAACATCCAGGACGTGCCGATCTCAATCACCAGGATGTCCGGTCAGTGGCTTGAATCCAAGTTCGCAGGGGGAGGGGATGTCCTGGAACTGGCCAGCACGGTGCCGGGACTACATGTGGAGAGTTCCAACGGGCGGTTATCCCCGCGTTTCTACATGCGTGGCCTGGGCAATGCAGATTTTACCGCAGCCGCATCGCAACCCGTATCCATCGTTTTTGACGAAGTGCCGATGGAAAAAGCGTCTCTCAAATCATTTCCCATCTTCGACCTCGACGATATCGAGGTGATCCGCGGCCCCCAGGGCACCCTGTTCGGGCGCAACACCACGGCGGGGATTATCAAGTTCGACTCACGCCGTCCCACTGAAGAAACCGAAGGCTACATCAAGGCGTCCGGTGGCAACAAGGGCACGGTAAACGTGGAAGGTGCCATCGGCGGCACCCTGGTTGAGAACACCTTGATGGGCCGGGTCTCGTTCATTACGCAGCATCGTTCTGACTGGATCAATAATGCCTACACCGGGGAAGACGACGCCTTCGGCGGGTTCGATATTTTTGCCGGGCGCGTCCAGTTGCTGTGGACTCCTTCGGATGATTTCAGCGCCTTGCTCCTGTACCAGCACCAGGACCAGGGCGGCAATTCCGCCTCTGCTTTCCGCGCCAACATATTTGACAAGGGCAGTAACAAGCTGAATGACAACTACAAGCGTGATACGGTCTGGTTCGACGGAGGCAATAATAACCCCGCGAGAATAAAAAGTTTCGGCGTAACCCTGAAACTGGACTATGACCTTACCAACCACACCATCACCTCAATCACGTCATACCAGGACATCTACGACCGGTTTGCCCGCGGCGACATTGATGGGGGGTATGGCTGTCTATTTACCTGTGGAGGCTTTGCACCGGGGCCGCATGGTCCGTTCGGTCCGCCCAGCACGCCTTTCAACCCGTTCGCCTCACCTTTCGTGGTTAACGTCGATACCGGTGGCGACCAGGCCGTGGAACAGCTTACCCAGGAGTTCCGCCTCGCCAGCAACCTGGATGGGGCGTTGAATTACCAGTTCGGCATTTTCTACTTTGAAGATGATCTGAAGAGCGTCTCCTCGGACCAAAATGCTGGTGCTACGGAATTCACTCCAGTGTCTGTTTCCAATGTCGAGAACACGGCCTGGGCTATGTTTGGGCAAGGCACCTACAATCTGACAGACCGATTAACTCTGACCGCAGGGGTACGTTACACTGACGATGAGAAGGATGCTGAGCATTTCAGGTACAGGCCCGTTGCCGAGGTGCTTCCCCTGATCAGCTTGGGGGACAGTCACGTTGGGTGGGATGCGTCTCTGGCTTACGCGGTCAACGACGACGTCCAGGTCTATTTCCGGGCGGCCACTGGTTTCCGGGCGCCCACTATCCAGGACCGCTTGCAAGATGATCCTGAAGTTACCACCGCGGACTCGGAGACCATCAGGTCTTACGAGGCCGGCTTCAAGGCGCTGTTCGAGAAAGTCAGGCTGAACGTGGCGGGCTTTTACTACGAGGTTGACGATATGCAACTGGTCGCGGTAGGCGGCGACGCCAATACGACGACCCTGCTGAATGCGGATGAGGGTGTCGGCTACGGCGTAGAGTTCGACGTTGATATTGCCCTGACCGACAATGTGATCCTGTCCGGCGGTTTCGGTTATAACAAGACGGAACTTAATGATAAGCAACTGACTTTGCCGATAGGTCCCATGGCTACCAGCCGGGACCCGCTGGATGAAAACGGCAGGGCCATTATTGACGGTAACCCGTTCCAGCATGCGCCCAAGTGGACTGCCAACGTGCAACTGGATGTCACCCAACCCCTGTCAAACGGCACTGAACTCTACCTGTTCACCGATTGGAAGCTGAAGGGCAAGACCAGTGACTTTCTATATGAGAGTATTGAGTTCACCTTCGGCACACAGTTCGAAGGCGGACTGCGCGCCGGTTACCGGGATACGGTCAGAAACTTCGAAATCGGCATGTTCGCCCGTAACATCACCAACGAGCATAACCCCATCGGCGGCATCGACTTCGCCAACAACCTCGGTTACGTCAACCAGCCGAGAATCTGGGGAGCGGAAGCCAGGTACAGCTTCTGAATCTTGCGGGATTTGCATTCGCCATTCCCGCGCAAGCGGGAATCCAGTGAAACGAGGTGTCGCCCATGGCGACACTTTATTCGACTGGATTCCGGGTCAAGCCCGGAATGACAACCAGAGTGAGGGGGACAGATTTTGAATCTGTCCCCTTTTTTTCGTTCACATGACTGTAACCAGACGCTCTTTTCTTAAAACATCGCTTGCGCTTCTGGCCGGCGGGACGCTTCCTCCGCAGATAGCCGGTTCTGCCGGAAACCGGTCCTTGCCCGGCGCGCAAGGGCGCAGGATACCCGTTATACTTGATTCCGACATCGGCGACGACATAGACGACACCTGGGCATTGCTGATGCTGCTTCGTTCCCCGCAGTTTGACGTGAAGCTCGCGGTAAGCGATTTCGGCAATGCCATCTATCGTTGCCGCCTGTTTGCAAAGTTGCTGGAGCTCACCGGTTGTACCCATATACCTGTCGGAGTGGGGCTTGATCCGGTTGACGAACCAGGCAGGCAAAGCGGGTGGATAGGAGATTATCGGCTGGAAGACTATCCGGGTACGGTGTACCGCGATGGTGTTCAAGCGCTGATCGATACGGTTATGCAATCTCCGGACCCGGTCACATTGCTATGCATCGGGCCTGTTCCCAATATCGCCGAGGCCCTCAGGCGGGAGCCTGCCATTGCGGGCAATGCCCGTTTTGTGGGTATGCACGGTTCCATTTACAAAGGTTACGATGGCGTAGCGACACCGGCGGCAGAGTGGAACGTCAAGTCCGACGCGAGAGCGCTGCAACAGGTATTCGCTGCCCCCTGGGATTGCACCATCACGCCGCTGGACACTTGCGGGCTGGTAACATTAACCGGCGCGAATTACCAGAGAATCTATCGCAGCGAAGATCCCTGGCTCAAGGCTTTGATCGAGAATTACCGGATCTGGCTACCCCTGGCGCCTTTCATCAAACCGGGGACTGATCCGGGCCTGATGAGTACGACCCTGTTCGATACCGTTGCCGTTCATGCAGCGTATTCACAGGAATTCCTGGTGATGGAAGACCTGCCCCTGCGCGTCACGGATGACGGCTACACCGTGGTGGACAGCCGGAACGGCCGCCTTGTCCACTGCGCCACGAAGTGGCAGGACATCCAGACATTCAAGGACAGGTTGACCGATACGTTACTCGGATCAGATGCGTAGAAACCAGGGGTCAGAGTAAGAAATTCGTCAGACATTACTCTGACCCCATTACACACTAGTCATGTTCCCAGTCGTACGTTTCTGCCGCGATAACGGCATCGGGCAGCCACGTTTCGTGTACATGGAACCACTTTATGCCGTTGGGCGCATCCTTATCAGCAACAAAAACAGCCGAAGACAGCCGCCCGTTATCCTGTGGTTTGGATTGCAGGGCGTTCCTCTGCCATTCCTGGTAGTTCACCAGAAATATTGAATCACCGGGAAGCGGGTGCTGTTGAACGGCGCGGATACTGATATGAAAATCCGGGTTGCTGCCGTACAGTTTCCTGAACTCAGGCCAGAAATGAGCCCCGTAAATCATCATGCCCCCGGGCAGGATAATGTTGAAATCTCTGTGCATCCGGTCCAGCAGACGCTCCGCAAAAACCTCCTCGCTGTTCTCGCAGTAGCCGCCGAACCAGTCTTCAAAAAAAACGTGCAGGTCGATGACTTCCTGCGCAAATCGATCGGAATATTCTTTATCTGTATGCATTTTCAGTGAGCCTCCAGTAATGTAGGGGTCAGAGTAAAACTCTGTGAGTTTTACTCTGACCCCAAAAATTAATGCTATGCATACCCGAGCCAGGTATGAAAGATATTGTCGGGATCATATTTTTTACGCAGTTCGGCGAGACGCGCCCAGCTCTCACCGGAAAAACAGGACCTGACCCGCTCCGGAAACAGAGTCGCTTCAATCTCATTGATATAAGTGCCCTTGCTGTACGGTTGCAGCAGGTCGTTTGTCTGTTTCAGCCAGGCGTGGTTGGCCTCGTCGTGTTCCGCATCGTTCCAGAGCAGGTAGCTCGCTACATAGTGATCGGCGATACGTGAAAAACAGGCATCATCCCGCAGTTCCGCCTTGACCCCGTACGAGCATAATACGTGGGTGCGGGCCGACGGCGTGTTCCTGAAATGATCCGCCAGCGACAGCAGCGCACGGCCCGGTTCGTCGGTCCAGATGTTATCTACCGCATAACGGCCAATCCCGGAATCGACGTTTTCCGGGTTATACAGTTTTGCAAATGAAGACGGCTGCTCCTCCACCTTGAACACGCTTGCCGCGGCAAGCTTGCTCTTTGCAAACGGGGCCAGCATCGACTTTGCTTCCGTTTCCGTGTCGGCGAAGGCCTGTACGCCTACCATACATACCTTGGCCTCGCCATGCGGTGTGTCGCCGGGCGCCTGCGGATCGTGCATCAGCAGGACCAGTATCTCCACACGCTCATCCTTGACCCGGTTAAGCTCATCCAGGGAAGCCACCACGGTCTGAAGTTCGTCCAGGGGGCTGATATACATGCTGGTGTATATGGCGCCCGGCAAGGGATAAAGCTGCAATTCGAACCCGGTGACGATCCCGAAAAAACCGGGGCCGACCCCGCGCACCGCCCAGTACAGGTCAGGATAGGAATCAGCGCCGGCGGTGACCTTCCTGCCGCCGGCCAGGATGACCTCGGCGCTCTTTATGGAGTGGCAGGCAACACTCCCCCAATGGGCATGGTTCCAGCCTGCGCCGCCGCCCAGCAGGTACCCCCCCAGCGCTACCGTGGGGCAGTGTGCGGCAGGGAAGGCGAGACTGTGGTTGCCGGCTTCCCGGATAAGCTGCTCGGACCACAGCGCCGGCTGTATTCGTGCAATTTTTCTGCCGGCATCTATCTCCACGTCACGCAACAAGGCCAGGTCAATCAACAGGCCGCCATCGCGCAAGGCGGCGCCGGTGGAATTATGTCCGCTGCTTCGGGTTGACACCTTGAGTCCGTTGTCCGTGGCATATTTCACCGCGCTGATAACGTCCTGTTCGGACTGCGCCCGTATGATCGCATCCGGGTAGCGATCAGGTTTCCTCAGGTGCCAGACCATGCTGTTGCGCCACGCCTCATACTGATCATCGTCGCGGTTGACGACTTCGCCTGCTACCAACCGATCCAGCCCTTGTGCAGCCTGGCCCGGCCCGGCAAACAGGGAACCCGAATACAACTGGCCGATAGTGCCTGTCACCCCCAGGGCGCCGAGTTGGCGTAGTACATCTCTTCTTCGCAGATTAGTTAACATGGCTGAAGTTTTGCGATCAGGTTTGTCAATAAGCGTCATTATGTAATAAAGTCCGGTTTCAGTGTGAAAAAAATATTCGTCGGCCGGGAATGCCTCCCGTGACTGGGCAAAACAGAATTGTCGAGGTTTAACTATGCCTGAAAACAAAGCGGAAACGGTGGTTCCGATTAACCCTGAAAGCGATGCTTCAGACATGCTCCCTGAAATACCGCCCAAGTATGCGCCGCTTGAGCAGCAACCCTATGACCGCCATTTCGGTCTGAGGCTGGCCACGCCCGTACCGGAGACCCACGGCACCAAGGACATCTGCATGGTCAGGAAAGGGTTGGCGGTCCTGATAGGCGACGTGGAACATGATTACGCCCACAGCGACATGAGCGAAAGCGATGACGTGGTCAAGTTCCATTTCCGTTACAGCGGCAGCAGCGAGATAGGCGCCGAGGGGGGAGAAATGGAGCCGGTGGACCCCTTGACTTTCGGCGTTCTGATCCAGCCGTCGGGTATGAAAAAGGTCGAGTGTTTCCCCGCCCACCAGCATGAACAGTCGGTCACCCTGCTGTGTGAGCCGCATTTCCTGGAAGAAATCATTTCCGGCACCTCGCTGTTGAAGTCCACACCCCTGGGGCAGTTCCTGTACGGCGAGCAGAAGGACATGTATTACTGTGCCGTGCGTATGCGCCCGGAGATGATCTCTGCGGTAAAGTCCCTGTTCGAGACGAATTACACGGGTCGCCTGCAACAATTGCAGATCGAGGCCAAGACCCTGGAATTGCTTTGTTACACGCTGGACCAGTTATCAAAAATGTGGACGGCTGCGGGCTCGGACAAAACCCCGCTCCGGCAACGGGACATCAAACGTGTCGCGGAAATATGTGAAATTCTCGAGAATGACCTGTCGAAAGCGCCTACCATCAGTGAACTGGCAAAAGCCCTGTCCTGGAACGAGACCCAGTTGATGCGGGTATTCAGGCAGGCCATCGGCACGACGGTACATAATTACCTGCACCGGGCGCGCATGGAGAAGGCCTGTGATTTGCTGGCTAATACGGAGATGACAATTACTGAAATCGCCATGAACCTGGGTTACGAGTATTCGAGCAACTTTACCACGGCGTTCAGGAAGCACTTTGGAGCAACTCCCAGACAGGTAAGGACCGGACATACCCGGATCGCGGTGTAGATGGATATAAACAACTATTTCAGGCGTGACTACCAGAGTGCGCGATCCCGGTTCATTGCCGCGTGCAGGGAAAAAAGCCAGGGGACAGAGACCTTTCATCACCCGCTATCAGCGTCAGGTGATGTTGAACTGGCCTGTGACGTCGCTTATATCGGGGAGGAGGGCGCAGACAAGCTGCTGATACTCAGTTCCGGTCTCCATGGCCCCGAGCTTATGTGCGGTTCAGGCTGCCAGACGGGACTGATCATGGAGGACAGGTTTGCCGATATGCCAAGCGGCACAGCCGTACTGTTTATCCACGCGCTCAACCCATGGGGCGCGCATCACCTGCGGCGGAATACGGAGGATAACGTTGACCTTGCCCGGAACTTCGTCGATTTCAACAGACCGTTGCCCGTGAATCCTGATTATGAGCGTATCTGCCACCTGTTTTCGGAAGAGACGTATTCCCGGTTCTGCAACACGTTATCGGGTTACTTGTCGGATGAGGAAAACCAGGGGTTCGTTGATGCATTGATGAGAGGACAGTACGCGCACCCCGAGGGATTCGGTTACGGCGGCAACAGGGCAACGTGGTCGAACGAGTTGTTTTGCAGCCTGTTGCTCAAGTATGGCGGAGATGCCCGCAAGGTCTGCCATGTCGATTACCATTCGGGCCTGGGTCCCTACGGTTATGGTATGGCCGTATGTATGCATACGGGTGAGCGGTTACGCGCGGCGCGGGAAATATTCGGAAAGTGGCTGGTAGCGCCGCGTGAACGGGACCGCGACCCTGAACGGCCACATCATCCCGCGACCGGCCATCCCAGCGACGGCCTGTCGGCGGTACTTGCAAACGGCAGACCCGGCAATGACGGGGATATTGTTTCCATCGTCCTGGAGTTCGGCACCAGCGACGTCCAGGACGTCAACCTGCGTGCGCTGGTCGATGACCACTGGTTGACGTATCATGGTGACGTGGACAGCGAACCGGGAAAGGAAATCAAATCAAGGATGCTGGAGAGCCATTTTCCTGACGACCGGGAATGGCGGGCATCGGTATGGTTTCGCTCGGAGCAGGTTATACGCCAGGCGCTTGCAGGCCTGGCTGACAAGTAATGATCTTTACTGCGTGACGGCATTTTCGAATGAATGAGCACAATCCGCCCACCCTGGAGGAATTCCGTTTAACCGCCGAGAGACTGAAACCTTATACCCGGGTGACACCGGTCTTTCATTGGGAGGGGGATACGGTCGCTTCCCGGCTCGGCGCGGACACGGAGTTATCCCTGAAGCTGGAGTTGTTCCAGCGAACCGGTACGTTCAAGGTGCGCGGCGCGGTCAATAATGCGCTGGCCTTGTCGCCCGGCCAGCTTGTCCGGGGCATTACCGCGATGAGCTCGGGCAACCACGCCATTGCCGCGGCCTACGCGGCGCGCTGTGTCGATACAAGTGCAAAAGTGGTCATGCAGGCCAGCGCCAACCCGGCCCGTGTTGAGATCGCCCGCAGCCTGGGCGCAGAGATACTGATAGCGGAAAACGGGCCTGTGGGGTTTGCGATGGTCGAGGAAATAGTAGAAAAAGAGGGGCGAACCTTTATCCACCCGTTCGAAGGCAAGCGGGTAACGGAAGGCGCCGGCGCCTGTGGCCTTGAGTTGCACGCTGCGGTGGCAGACCTGGATGCGGTGGTCGTGCCCATCGGCGGCGGCGGGTTGTGTTCCGGTGTCGGGGTGGTTACCGGGTTGCTGAATCCGGGCTGCAAGGTTTACGGGGTTGAACCCGAAGGGGCCGCCGTGATGAAGAAAAGCCTGGAAGCGGGTTCGGCGCAGAGTCTCACCGAACTGTCGACGATAGCCGACAGCCTGGCCCCGCCGTTCACCGCCGACTACTGCTATGCGATGTGCGAGCGTTCGCTGGATGACCTGGTCCTGGTATCGGACGACGAGCTCGCAGCCGCGGCCGCCATCCTGTTTGAGCACATGAAACTGGCGGTCGAACCTGCCGGGGCCGCCACCACGGCCGCTGCATTCGGGCCTCTTGCAGACCGGCTCAGGGGCAAACGGGTCGCACTCATAGTCTGTGGTTCAAACATCGATATTGGCGGCTTCGCCGATTTGATCAGGCGCGGCCGGGACGGACTGGACCGGGGATTGCTTGCGTGAAATTGCCCCAGGGCGCCCTGATCTTCGGCGAGCGAAGTTGCTCTGTCTCGGACATTGACGCTGCAGCACGACGCGTCGCTGCCGGCTTGCAGTCCCTGGGCATCCGGGAGAATGACGCCGTTGCGGTCATATTACGTAACGATATTCCCTACTTCATAATCCATGAGGCATCTCACTACCTCGGTTTCGACGTCGTGCCGGTCAACTGGCGCCTGAAACCGGCGGAGGTCGATTTCATCCTGGCCGATTGCCGGGCCGGGGCCGTAATTGTCCATGCCGATTTGCTCACTGAAGAGTTGGTGGAGGTTATAAAAGACAGCCCGGTGATCGTGGTAAACCCGCCAGCCGAAATCCTGCAGGGGTACGGAGCCAAACCTGGAGAGGATATACGCGATCCCCGTTTCCTGAACTGGGATGACTGGATGGAAGAGAGCAGGCCGCATACGGATCCGGATAAGAATTTCAGACCGCCCCTGTTTTATACCTCCGGCAGCAGCGGCAGGCCCAAAGCGGTGCTGCGTAACAACGTAACCCCTGAAATAGCAGCCGGGATCAGCGCCAGGACAAGGCATGCCTGGGGCTTCGACCGAACCCCGATCCGTTCGGTAATGACCGGACCCCTGTACCATTCCGCGCCCAACGGTTACGCCAACATGGTCCTGCAATCCGGTGGTACGCTGGTCCTGGCGGCGCGTTTCAATGCGGAAGACCTGCTGGCCATGATAGAGCAGTATGAAATAACCCACCTGCACCTGGTGCCGACCATGTTTGTCCGGTTGCTGGATTTGCCGCACAGTGTCAGAAACAGGTATCGGCTTGATTCCCTGGTCCACGTCACCCACGGCGCGGCGCCCTGTCCGGCGGCTGTAAAAAGAAGCATGATCGATTGGTGGGGGAAGGTGATTTATGAATATTACGCCATGACGGAAACAGGTATTATCACCTGTAGCACCCCTGCCGAATGGCTGGAACACGAGGGCACAGTGGGGCGTCCTGCGCCCGGTGTCGAGATAGAAATTCGCGACGGGGACGGAAACAGGCGCAGGGCTCTCGATGAAGGCGTGATCTGCGTGAAACACGAAGGCACCCATTGTATTTCCTATCTCAATGATGGCGAGAGGAGTGCAGCCTTGCAGCAGAACGGGTTCCTGGTAACGGGAGACATCGGTTACCTGGACGAGGAGGGGTTCCTGTATGTGTCATCGCGCCAGTCGGACATGGTGATATCCGGGGGCGTGAATATCTACCCGGCGGAGATCGAGGCGGAACTGGTTGCCATGGAGGATGTTGCCGATTGTGTCGTATTCGGGATACCCGATGCGGAATTCGGCGAAAAGCTCGTGGCGGTAATCGAGCAGAAGGGGGTCGCAGACGGAGAAAGAGTTGCCGCATACCTGAAGACCAGGCTTGCGGATTTCAAGGTGCCCAGGATATATAGTTTCATTGACCGCCTGCCGCGTGAAGATTCCGGCAAGGTAAAGAAGCAACTCATCAAGCAGGACTATCTCGCAAAACATGGACACTGACTTAGGAATATGCCCATGAATAACTATCTCCATATACTCCTGGTTGCGCTGGTATTGTTCGCAAACGCTTGTTCCAGGCAGGACCGGCAGGCAGCATCCCCGCCGGATTTCGAGCAACTGGTGCTCAATGAATACATCGAGCCTTATAAAACAGGCGATACCGAGGGCTGGCTGGGGGTCTTCGCCGATGACGCGGTCGGCATGCACAACACCTTACCGGCGCTGGAAGGCAAGCAGGCGCTGCGCGGGTTCGCGCAGACCGTCCACGGCACTTTCGATATCGAGCAGCTGGACGTAACCGTCGATTCCGTCATAACGGAGGGCGATTGGGCCCTGACCCGCGGCAACTTTGTCGCAAACTTTGTTCTCAAGGGTGGAGATGTTGAGAACCAGGCAGCCCCGCGGCAAGGCAAGTACATTTTGTTATGGGAGCGCCAGGCCGATGGGGCATGGAAGGTGATACTGGATATGGGGAATAATAATACGCCGTAACTATTGGGGTCAGAGCAATTGCTCTGACCCCGGATATCATTAAAGGGGTGGTGCGATTAACGACTATGACGTAATTGTGGTTGGAGGAGGGACGGCCGGTTGCGTCGTGGCAGGGCGTTTGTCGGAAGACCCTTCCTTAGCCGTTCTGCTGATAGAGGCGGGCGGCAGCGACAGGCATCCTTTCAGCCGCGTCCCCGCGGCCAGCGGCGCCGCGGTCTACAGTCCCCGGTTTAACTGGATGTACGAGGTCGAACCGGACCCGTCCCGTGACGGCAAGGTGGATACCTGGTGGAGCGGCCTGCGCCTGGGTGGGGGCAGCGCCATCAACGGGATGATGTTTATCCGCGGCCACAGGGATGATTACGACCGCTGGTCGGACCTGGGTTGCGCAGGCTGGGATTACGCTTCGGTGTTGCCGTATTTCAGGCGCATGGAAACCAACCGGCGCGGCCAGGATGAATGGCGCGGCGGCCGGGGACCCCATTCCGTGGAGGATTTGAACGTGCACAGCCCCCTGACCCATGCCTGGGTCAAGGCGGCGCAACAGGCAGGCATCCCCAGGAGCGACGACCTGAACGGGGCGGACCACGAGGGAGTCGATTATGTCCAGGTGGCCCAGCGCAGGGGCTGGCGCGAGTCTGCGGCGACGGCGTACCTCCATCCGTTGCGTAAGCGCGCCAACCTGCGCGTGCAACTCAGGACCCGGGTTACCCGGGTCCTGTTTGATGGTAAAAAGGCCGGGGGCATCGAATTTACAAGAGATGGCAGCAGCCGGCCCGAGAGAGCAACGGCGCGGGCCGCCGTTATAATGTGCGCGGGCGCCATTGCCTCGCCCAAACTCCTGCAACTATCCGGCATCGGCGCGGAGTCGGCGCTCAAGCGGTCGGGTATCGCCTGTATCACGCATTCGCCGGGCGTCGGTAAAAACCTGCAGGAGCACGCCGGTATACGCTATTCGTTCGACGTTAATGGGGACACCCTGGGAAGCGGGACAGGGCCGTTGCATAACCTGGTGGAATTGTTCCGGTTCCTGGTCGGCGGCAAGGGAATGCTGACAACGCCGATTGCCCACGCCCACGCGTTTACCCGCACCCGTGACGAGTTCGGGACGCCCAACATCCAGGTCACCATGGCGCCTTTCCATATAGAAATCGGCGAGAATAAAGCTGCCCTCAGCAGACGGAAGATTGCCGGCGGTGCGGTCGGTCTGATGCAGACACGAAGCAGGGGGGAGGTTGTATTGCGTTCTCCCGACCCATCGGACCCACCCCGGATTCGTTATCCCATGCTGGCCTCCGGGGATGATATCGAACAACTTATCGACGCCTGCCGGATTGCCAGGAAGATTACGGAGCAGCCTGCTTTTGCCGGCTCTTTGGCGCGTTGGCGCCAACCGGATGATGAAGCATTTGCCGGTGAAGGACTCAGGCAGTTTGTTAAAGATACGGCATTTCCCATGTACCATCCGGTTGGGACCTGCAGGATGGGAATTGATGCGGATGCCGTTGTGGACCCGGAATTAAGAGTCAGGGGTGTCGACGGGCTCTGGGTCATCGATGCGTCCATCATGCCGACCCTGGTGACCGGCAATACCAATGCCACGGTGGTCATGATCGGTGAGAAAGGGGCAGAGCTTGTGAGAGCGGTATTGAAAGGGTAAGGCTTAACCATGAAATACTTTATTGCCCTGCTGTTGACCGAAACCAATACTTTCTCACCCATTCCAACCGGGATGGATGAATTCAGGCAGTTCGGTCTATGGCATGGCAACGCCAGCAGCATGGACAAGCTGTTTGGTCCGGTACTGGCCCGCTGGCGGCAATCGGCAAGCGCGGCGGGACATGATGTAGTCGAAAGCCTGGGTGCTGTGGCCCTGCCGGGGGGTCCTGTCGAGATGCCGGTATACGAGGCGTTCAAACGGGAAATACTTTCAGATCTTAAGCGGGCGATGCCCGTAGATGTCGTGCTGTTGCAACTGCACGGCGCGATGATCGCAACGGAATGTGATGACTGTGAAGGAGATTTGATAAAGGAAATCAGGCAGTTAGTTGGTGCCGGCACGGTGATAGGCGCTGAACTGGACCTGCATTGCCTGCTTTCTCAGACGATGCTTGAAAATTCGGACTTGCTCATTTCCTACAAGGAGTATCCGCATACGGATATCATGGAGTGCGGCGACAGGCTGTTTGACCTTTGCACGGACATTGCAGAAGGGAAACTAAAACCGGCAGGCAGTGTCCATGATTGCCGGATGATAAGCACCTGGAAAACCACTGAACAACCGATGAGCCGTTTTGTTGAAAAATTGCGTGACCTGGAAGAAACAGACGGGATAATTTCCATATCGTTCTGTCACGGTTTCCCTTGGGGCGACAGTGTGCATAACGGCGCCAAGATGCTTGTTTATGCGAATGCCGACAGTTCATTGGCCGCCCGTACCGCGGTAGAACTCGGCACGGAAATCTGGATGATGCGCCATGAGACGCATCCTGAATATCCAGGTGTTGATGAGGCGTTGGACCTTGCCGAAGCATCGGACCGGCGTCCAATCGTGCTGGCGGACACTGCGGATAACCCGGGTGGTGGGGCGCCGGCTGATGCCACTTTCATCCTGGAGCGTATCCTGGCCAGGAAATTCGATAACGTGGTATCGGGTGTTTATTGCGACCCTGAATCGCTTGCCGGATGCAGGAGTGCAGGCAAGGGCGCAACGCTGGACCTCGAGTTGGGCGGCAGGACAGGAAACGTCTCCGGCAAACCCGTTGCACTGAAAATCGCGGTTCGTGCGTTGGTGGAGGATTATTCGCAGCCTGACACGGGCGGCGGACGGCAACCTGTCGGAAGTCTGGCCTGGGTATCGCTGCTGGATGCAGACCTTGCAAACGTCAATTTGGTTATCAGTGAACACCGCTGTCAGACATTACATCCGCAAATATTTACTGTTCTGGGCATCGACCTGCTGGAGATGAAGCTGGTCGTCGTCAAGTCAAGCCAGCACTTCCATGCGGGGTTTGCCCCCCTGGCCGGGGATGTAATTTACGTAACAAGCCCCGGCGCGCTCAACTTTGACTTTGCAGGCATTCCCTACAGGAAATTTATCCAACCCTATTGGCCGCGGCATGAAAATCCCCCGGGAATGAATGAAAACAGTAACGGAGTGATAACGTGAGATCAGCCACCGATAGAATTTCCCTGATAGCCTACATGTTGCCTGCCGTTCCACTGGCCATGCTGGGAATGCCGTTAATCATTTATGTGCCGCCGTTTTACGCAGCGGAACTCGGCCTGGAACTGGCCGCGGTAGGCGGCATATTCTTCATTGCACGCGCCTGGGATGCGATTACGGACCCCCTGATCGGTTTTTTCTCCGACCAGACCCGCGGCCGATGGGGGCGCCGCAAACCCTGGATCATCATCGGTATGCCCCTGCTGATGGTCACCCTGTACCTGTTTCTCAGCCCGCCTGTCAGCGTGAGTAAAACCTACCTGTTTGTCGTGGCGCTGGTGTTCTATATCGCCTGGACTACCGTACAGATCCCCTATTTGTCCTGGGGCGCGGAACTGTCCCGGGATTATGCGGCGCGGACCCGTATCAACGGCTACCGTGAAACCGGGACGATGATTGGGGTAATCCTGGCAACGCTGCTTCCGGTCCTGTTCCTGAGGGAAGAGAACCCGGCGTTGCGGGACATATTGTGGGTTTATGTCGCGTTCTTGATGGTTTTGATCCCGCTTGCCGTGTTCATGGCGACCGCTGTTACGCCGAAAGCCCCGTTTGTCGAGACCGGCAGGCACGGGCTGATGTCCACGTTGAAACTCCTGTCAGGGAACAAGCCGTACCTGCGCCTGATCATCGGCATATTTTTCCTCTGGCTCGGCGGCAGCGTGATGAATGCCTCGCTGATATTCACGTTCGAGTATATCCTGGAGATGCCTCGTTCGGCATTCCTGAAGTTCGTATTGATACAGTACGTCATCGGCATTCTCTGCCTGCCGTTATGGGTCAGGTTCGGCAACCGTTTTGGCCGGCACCGGGCCCTGGTCTGGGGCGGGTTCGGCTACCTGGCGGTCCAGCCCCTGTACCTGCTGGTGGCCCCCGGTGATTTCTCGCAATTGTTGCTGGTTGCCCTGGTGCATGGACCGATCATCTCGGTCATCTGGGTGATGCCGCCGGCGCTGGTGGCGGACACGATCGAGTACGGCATGATGAAGGGGGGCAGCGATGATGCGGCAATATACATGGCCGTTTACAATTTTATCGTAAAGGTAGCGTTTGCAGGCGGTGTAGGAATTGCGCTGCCTTTGCTGGGAGTCCTGGGATTTCAGCCTGCGGGAGTGAATGACGCCGAGGCGCTGCAGGGCCTTGCCTTTGTCGGGCTGTTCCTGCCGGGGATCATAGGTCTTGCCGGCGCCCTCATACTCTACAACTATCCCATCAACAAGCACCGGCACGGCGTCATCCGGCGTTGGCTGGCCAGGAAAAACCTGGTGCCTGAGTCTCCGTCCTGACAGCTATTATGGACGGAACAAGCCGGTTATGGCTGATACCAGACAGGTGAGGTCCAGGCGCGCTCCTGGATTACGGCAGGCACTTCTTCCGGTAGTTCCCAGCCCATGCGCAAAGCGTCCCAGGTGCTCCAGCGGCACGTGGGGTTTTCGAGTACGCGAGCGTAATAAAATGCGGGTGCGGTGACGTCGAATTCAGGATCGGCCCAGACAACAGAGAGTGCCGCATCTCCTTTATTCGATGAGATACTGCAATCACTCAAATTAACGATGGCCCCGTTATCCGGGCAACGGTGGTTGACCGGGTCTGGTACGAGGCCGTCTGAACACGCTACGTCGAAAACTTTCTCGTGGGTGTCTCCATCTGCCAGCCATCCCTTGATTACCTGCAGGCGCTGCAAAGGGGCACTGTCAGGGTCTCGTACAGCCCGAAGTAGAAAGCGCGGAACCTGTAATTTTTCTGTAGTCGGATACAGGTATCCACCCATGGGGACGCCGTCGGCATAGGCCGTGCGAAGCATGTCCGTACGCGTATGCAGCATTTTGTCAAAAGACCAGCCCGCGAACATTTGTACGCGGATACGCGGGCCGCTGGTGGCAAAGGTTTCCCTGCGTTTCAATGCGGCGAATATTGACTCCCGGGTATTCTCCTCGGCCCAGACGCCGGCAAGACCTGCCGCACCGTACCTGATGTTCCGGCTGGTTATCGAGCCGCCATTGCGCCTGTCCTCAGGGGTGGCGTCGGCAACGCCAATCTTCCCGGTATAGTTGTCTTCTTCGACCGGCACGCTGGCGTTGTGTGAATCGCTGCTGCCGACAACGCCGAACAGGTATGGATTAACACCGGCTGTCTGCTCAATCTGCAGCCCTTTTTTGTAGGCATCCCGGACATAACTGCCTGTTACCGTACCTTGCCTGCCGCTGCCTCCCATCAGTTCGCCGAGGAGTTCGAAGTCGGCCCACTCATCCGTAACCGACAATACCGGATGCGTCTCCGATGTACCCTTGATCTGAACAACTTCAACAACAGGTTCGTTGCGGATGCGCATTTCGGCATAAAGCCGGTCGATGGGTTGTCCGCCGGAATCAAGGACCGGGAACATGCGGCCGTCACTCAGGTTGGAATTATGCGGGATCGCAATCACGTCCGAACCGTTGCGCCGCGCCTGTTCCATGTACTCCCACAGGTCTTCCGGCTTTATTGTGTCGAATGACGACACCGGATGGGGTGGAACTGCTTCGGCGCCGCCTTGAAAAATGACGTTACGGTGCAGGTTGGCGCCTTCTGGTGTCGCAGACCACTCGAAGGCGATAAAGGTTGTAAATGTACCGGGTTCGTAATTCCGGTCCGCGACCGCGGCGGTTTTTTCCCATAACGAGTGTATGGTACTTTCCCCGACCAGTTCCGGAAGCGGCTTACCGCCGAAAATACTGGCCTTCAGCTTTTCAATCCCCCGCGCCAGCATTGACTCGTCCTTGCTGTAGAGTTCTTCAGCAAGCTGCAGTCCGGATAGGGGATTGGCGGGATCTCCCATTGCCACAAGCACGCCCAGGTATTCGGCATGATCCGTCACCGCGATAAAGTCCAGCGGCGTCCTGATGCGGATCAATTTACCACTCGCGTGCCTTATCGGTTCGCCTCGTGCGTAGCGGTAGGCATCGTCGGGGGTGCCCAGCGCGCCGAATACGAAAGCGTCCACGGACAGGCGGGTATGCACGTGAAGATCGCCGAAATACGCATGTCTTGTTGCGGTATCCCCGGGCTTTTGGGGCGGTGTTGAGTCATTGATCCAGATCTCTGTTACTTTACCGGCTTGATTAAAGTGCATTATCGCTTCACCGGTCAGCACTGCGGGCGCATGGGTCGGTTCGATACCGGCGAAACGATCCCGTGACGAACCAGTTGCCCGCCAGCGCACTGCGCCCATGGACCAGGCGGAGAGTTTTGCCTCAAGGTTCATGACCAGGTCTGGAAACGCCTTCCAGCGCGCCCGGTAATAATCTGCGAGTTCGCTCAGCCCGCGTAGACCGGGGCTGATACCATGTGCCCTGACGTCCTTGTCGAAGAACGACAGGAAGCGCTTTTCACGCTCTGCCGGGTTATGGATAAGGTTGAAGGCCGCCGTCATATCATCAAGACGGTCATAGACAGCCTGCTCGGTTAAACCTGCGCCATTGAGCAGCGCGGCAAGTTGCCGGCCTTCTTCCATGGCAGCTGTACCCTTGATCTGTGAAAGTCTGTAGGCGTGGTCGTGGTTTGACCAGCGTTCTGCAATCAACCCGTTTGCGTCAAAACGGAAAAAAGTCTGGCCGCGGATCGCAATCAGTTTACGGTCCATCGTTACACCGTCGAAGGTGCCTGTCATGTAGCCGAGAGAGTGATAGCGCTGCGCTGCCATCGGTCCCGCAACAATCAACTCATCGCTGACCAGTATGCTGTCCTCGAATGTACCGAACAGGCCCCGGTAGAATTCCCTGACCCCGGCGTAGTCAGTCGTCTCACCCGGCAGCAGTCCGCGTACACGCACCGATGGTGAGAAAACGGCCATGTATTTTTCGTAGGCTTGTTCAGGAGCTCCGCGCAGGTTGATAGCCGCATCCATGGCATGCAGTCGTTCCCGGGTGAATGCAGTAGTGGTTTCCCAGGCCGTTGTACCCCTGGCTTGTAACAGATCCGTAACCGATATCATCAGCAGGAAGCCGGTAACCGTTACGCGCACAAAAAAGCCCCACAGACGGATTGTCTGTGGGGCTTGATTCACGAGCAACACTCCGCAGGAGGAACTGTCTTCAGTAGCGGAGGGTGACTGTGCCCCCTATGAAACGAGGCGGCGCAGGGTGCGACCAGAGGCTTGAATGGCCCAGGATTGTTCCATCAAACGGGATTGTGAACTGGCTCCAGGTATAACGCTTATCGGCGCAGTTGCGACACCAGCCCTTCACCTCCCACTTGCCGTCTGAGGAGCGGAGTCCACCATACAGGTTAAGGAGTTCGTAGCCACTTAATTTGCGGTCGTAGCGAGGTTCGGTAAAGTTATATTGCTCACTGCGGAAGAACACGTTGCCGCCAAGAAACAATTCCCAGCCGGTATCGGCAAGAGGTTGTTCAAAGAGGGCGCCCACAGTACCGGTCCATTCCGAGGAGAACGGCAGGTTCTCGCCTCCCAACGGGATAAATCCCGGACCCGGAGTCAACGGTCCTATCCCCTTATCAAAGGTCGCATCCAGCCACTGTAGTGAGGCATTGATCCGCAACCCATCGGTAACCAGCAGGTTACCCTCGGCCTCCACCCCCTGGGAGCGGGCGCCGGCAATATTATCGACTGCGAAGTTACCAGCCGGCTGTAGTGTCTGGACCTGCAAATCCTCGAAATCGGTACGCCATGCCGCTATATTCAGGCGCAAGCGGTCATTGAGCAGGGTTGACTTGACGCCAATCTCGTAGTGGTCTGCAAATTCCGGACGGAAGGTCGGATCTCCGGCAACGGCAAAATTGCACACCGGGCCAACCGGAGTGCCGCCGGGTGGGCATCCTGCGGGTGACCCCAGCGCAATCATCGGTCCGGCCGCATCCCTTGTGAGACTTATGCCTCCAGCCTTGAAGCCGTGGCTGTAAGTAAAGAAAGTCATAATGTTGTCGGTCCAGTTATACTGGATACTCGCAGTCCCGGTGGGTTCCTCGTTCTCCGTCTCTGCCGTATAGTCATGGACGACCGGCAACGGGAACGAATTGAAGTTGAAAGGAGGAAACCCCAGACCGAGAAAGCCGACATTGTTGGCTGGATGATCATTGACCGCGCTTGCTTTCTTCTCATCACGCGTCCAGCGGAAGCCACCGGTGATGGCTAGCTTGTCAGTCACATCCAGGGTTCCGTGTGCGAATATTGCAAAAGTCTCGTCTTCGTGCTTGAAGCTCGCCAAAAAGGCGCGTCCGGGTTGGCCGCCAAAGAAGCCAGGAGGAAGAAAAGGCGGGAACTGGGGAAGCGACGTGATCTGTGATGCCCAGATGAATTCATTGGAGCGTTCAATATCTTCGTTCGCGTAGTAGATGCCCAGTGTCCAATCGAGAGATTGCCCAAAGGGAATACCCTCAAGCAGGCCACGGATGCGGAACTCCTCCGAAAACAGACTGATCTCCGGCATGTTTTGTTGTGTACGCAGGATATCTACGCCACCGAAATCGTTATCCTTGATGTTGATATCCTCATAATCCCGGTAAGCCGTGATTGACGTCAGTGTCACATTTCCGATATCCCAGTTGACCTCCGCGGAAAAACCGCGGTCTTCAGCGTCCCAGGTTGATCCAAAGTTGGACGCCGATTCAAGGTCGTCAATGTCCGCCGGGTGTTTCTCAGTGGCGCCGTTGGCTTGCGCCAGGGGCAGATTCACGAGCGGCACAAACGGGTCGCTAATGAAATCCAGTGGCTGGCAGCAGACCTCATCCACTTCGCTGTAATCTGCGGACAGACGCACACTCAGGTTCTCATCGGGTTCCCACAACAACTGGCCTTTGACGGTCCAGCGGTCCAGGTCGCGTTCGTCCTTACCGGTTGAGAGGTTATCGATCCAGCCGTCACCGGTGCCGACTGAAGCGGACAGACGCGCGGCCAGTGTCTCACTCACGGGGACGTTCACCATGCCGTTGAAACGGAAGCGATCATGCTCCTCATAGGTGGCCTGGGCCATCATGTCAAACTCACCCATTTCCGGCTTTTTGGTAATGAAATGCACGACGCCGGCCGTTGAGTTCTTGCCGAACAGGGTGCCTTGGGGGCCTTTGAGTACTTCTACCCGGTCAAGATCAAACAGGTCAAACACGGTGGTCAGGCCACTGCGGCTACGGTAGACTCCGTCGATAAATGTGGCCACAGTCGGTTCGAAACCCATGTTAAACACTGACGTCCCGAGCCCGCGCAACGAGAATGACGCACCCTGGGAAGGTGGGTCAACCGTTCGTACTTCCAGCGCCGGTACGGCCTGACGTAAATCAAAGACATCGGTCACGAGGTTAGCCGCCAGGTCTTCATTGCTGAGCGCACTGACTGAAATAGGCACGTCCTGGATCGACTGTTCGCGTTTCTGGGCGGTCACCACGACCTCTTCCAGCACCGCCTGGGCGCCGGACAAGGAGGAAACCAGCATGAGAAGGAAACCGGGTATGACAGGTAACAGATACTTTTTATCCACAACGACCCCCGTAGAGACAAGACTACATTATCTATTCTAGTACCTTATCCTAGCAAAAATTTATGCAATGCCGTACTTTCGCTATGCAGGATAACCGCATGAAATCCGGGCTACTCGCTAATTTGTTGTAACAATCCGAAAAGGTCGTAGTTTGCCCAAGTCTCAACGATCTTGCCATTTTCAAGCCTGTCAAAAAATATTCCGGTAAATGTTATTTTGCGGTTTGTGGGAGGGATCCCCATAAACTCACCCTTGTGAGTGCCGGTTTTACTCCACCTCGTTGATACAAAGTCACCCTCGGCAATTTGTTTCTCGATAGTCATAATGCCATCGGGGAAGGCAGAGCGAAAAGTTTTTACTGCGGCTATGAAGGACTCTTTAGGGGACTTCGTTTTAGTCTGATACGGATCATGTTCGACCAGTTCATCTGCGAATAACTCATCGACTATTTCAAATTGACCCTTGTTAAGGACATCTACAATTGCCTTTGCAATTACCAGCTTGTTGTGTTTTTCCTCCGGTGAAAGTATTGCACGAGCGTCATCACCCGGGCTTGCCTGGGAAAAAAATAAAAGTATCAGGGGTATCAATATATAACCAAATAAACTCCGCGAATAGGTATAACTGTCTGTCATATCAAATTACTCCACCTGTTAACCGAATTGTGCGGATAGACTTTAGCTATGTTTAACGCCTCCAGGATTAGAAACGGAAAGTGCCTGTTACCCCTACAAATCTTGGCGCGCCGTAATGTGACCAGAGGGTTCCCAGAGAGGTTCCCGGAAAGGCCAGTATCGCACCGTCAAAAGGAATAGCGAAATCACTGTATTTATACCTTTCATCGGTGCAGTTACGGCACCACACTGCGAGTTCCCATTTCCCGTCAGGTGAATTCACGCCACCCCGAAGACTCAGTAATTCATATGGTTCCTGGGTGCGCGCAGGGTCCGGTTCCGTGAAGGAAAAATACTCGGTCCGGAAAAACAGGTTGCCATTCAGGAAAAAGTCCCAGCCACTATCACCGATTGGCAAGCTGAGATTAGCGCCAAGATTTCCGGTAATGTCAGAAGCGAAAGGTATATCCTGACCGCCCAGCGCCGGCAATCCCGGTGTGAGCCCCGGAACTTCATCAGCAAAATCCGCATCCAGAAACTGTACGGCGAAAAAGACATCGAGGTAATCTGTCGCGGCAAGATTTACGTCTGCCTCAATACCCTGGGAAGTTGCTCCTGCTACGTTTATGACCTGAAAAGAGCCGTCCCTTCTTAATGTCTGGAGTTGCAGGCCTTCAAACTCTGTTTTCCAGAGTGATGCATTTAACCGCATCCGGCCGCCAAACAATGTGCTTTTGAATCCGATTTCGTAATGGTCGGCAAATTCGGGTTCGAATGTAGGATCAGCCGGTGGGAAAGCGCAGAATGGAGATGCGGGCACGGGGGCGCCTCCGGGAGGACATCCCAGGAACGGGTCGCCCAGGCTCAGTGCGTTACCGGCAGCATCCCTGTTCAGGCTGATGCCACCGGATTTATAACCGCGGCTGTAGGTGAAGAAACCCATCACATTATCCGTTACCCGGTATTGAATACTGGCAGTGCCTGTTGCCTCACTGTCTTCCCTGGTAACATCGAAATCATGCACTACTGCAAGCGGCAGGTTATTGAATGGCGCTGCCGGAATACCCGTCTGCCCCCTGTGGCTGGCGCTCTTTTCGTCATTGGTATAACGGATGCCGCCAGTCAGTGACAGTTTATCGTTGATGTCGATGGTGATATGGCCGAAACCGGCTACGGTGTCTACCTCCTGGCTGAATTCATCGAAGAAAGCCCGGCCCGGGACATTGCCGAACAAACCAGGAGCGAAAAATGGAAATGCGGTAATTTGTGACCCCCAGACAAATTCCCGGGTACGCTGAATCTTCTCGTTGGCATAGTAGAATCCGACGACCCAGTCAAGCGACCGGGCAAATCCAATGTCCTCGCTCACCCCGGCAATACGGAATTCTTCCGAGACTATGCTCACTTCCGGCAGGGTATCCGTATTTATCAGCATGTCCACACCGGTAAAGTCATTGTCCTTGATGGTCACATCCTGGTAGTCCCTGTATGCAGAGATTGACGTCAGCGTTAAATCACCCAATTGCCAGTTGATTTCGCCCGATATACCAAAGTCTTCGGCATCAAATAACAGATCGCCATTAGAGGCTACTCTGAGATTATCCACATCGGGAGGATCAATAAGATTGGAGCCGATAGCGGCAGCCAAAGGCGCATTCACAACAGGGTTAAGCGGGTTGTTGGTATGTCTTACTGCCCAGCAACAGTTTTCATCCACTTCACTGTAATCAGCAATGACCCGTATGCTCAAGTCTGCATCCGGTTCCCATAATAACTGCCCGCGAATGGTGAAACGATCCCGATCATTGAGATCATCGCCATTCGCGTTATCAAGATAGCCATCTCCGGTGTGATAAGAACCAGCTATACGAGCAGCAAAATTGTCCTGCACAGGCATGTTTAAAACGCCTCTGACCCTGACCTGGTCATATTCCTGATATGTGACTTCGGCGAAGCCTTCCATCTCATCGAACGAGGGTTTATTCGTAATGAAATGGACAACGCCGCCAGTGGTGTTTTTTCCGAACAGGGTGCCTTGCGGGCCTTTTAATACCTCTACCCTGTCCAGGTCTAGCAGGTCATTGCTCGCCACAAGGCCGGAGCGACTCACATACACACCATCGATAAAAGTACCGACAGTCGGTTCAAACCCCATGTTAAAAACAGAAGACCCCAATCCACGAATGGCAAAAGCCGCACCCTGGCTGGGTGGATCAATACCCCTGATTTCAAGCGCGGGCACAGTTGCACGGAGGTCAAAAACATCTTGTACAATATTTGCAGATAGATTTTCCCCGCTGATGGCCGTTATTGAGATAGGCACGTCCTGGATGGACTGTTCGCGTTTCTGGGCGGTCACCACGACCTCTTCCAGCACCGCCTGGGCGCCGGACAAGGTGGAAACCAGCATGAGAAGGAAACCGGATATGACAAATAAATACTTTTTATCCACAAGGACCCCCGTAGAAACAAGACCACACAATTTATTCTAGTACCTTATCCTGGCAGAAATTTATGCAATGCCGCATTTTCCCTATGCAGGATAACCGTATCATATTTGCTGTGTAACTTCCGGGGACAGAATTAATTCTGTCCCCAACGACGTCCAATCCGACTGTATTTTTACTCTGACCCCAAATATCCGTTATGCCGGTTTTGCCGCGAATAACAACCCGTCATCGTATGAAAGGATTACGAGTCGGATTTCAGCATCATTTGCGATCCGTACCGGCTCATCGATTAAACCCGCGACCAGTCTTACGCCTTCCGTGAGGTCCACGATGCCGACGCTGAACGGTACTTCGTCCCGGAATTGTGTGGCCGCGGCATGGATGGTCGTTCTCGCGTACAGGATGCCGTTACCCGACAGCTCGGTCCACTCCATCCCGGCCGACCAGCAGTCCGGGCAGTGTTGTTTCGGTGGAAACGTAATGCTGCCGCATGAGGAGCAGGTAGTTGTCATAAACTTTCCTGCCTCAAGTCCCTGGCGAAACGTTTCCGTGAACGCGGAGTATTCCGGCACGATGGGGAGGCATTTCCGGACCTTGATGATTTCCATGGTCAGTTACCTGCGTCCATCACGTGGGCGAGGGCGGCGTTGTAATTTCCCAGTTCGCACAGGTGCAGTCCCAGGCCGGCGCCGGCAACCTGGCGTTTGCCCGCCCTGTGCAGGAGCTGGTCGAACAGTTCGGCGATACCGTACAGTGCGGTCAGACCGGGCGGATGCCCACGGGACAGGCAGCCGCCGGACGTGCATACCGGGATACGCCCGCCGATGGCTGTCTCGCCTGCGCCCGCCGCGAGCGCCCCCCTGCCTTTTTCCGCCAGCCCGATTGCTTCGACGACAAGCGCTTCCGTGATCGTGCAGGGGGCATACAGCTCGGCGACATCTACTTGTTCGAGGTTAACGGCGGCGTCTTCCAGGGCCGTTGCCGTCGCCTGCCGGGCAGCGGGAAAATCGGCGATCTCATGAGGGGATGATCCCATCTGGTGGCGCCCGTCGTGGGCAAACCCGCGCCCCAGTACGCGCAGAAAGGGTTTGTCCAGACCGCGCGCGATCGCTTCCGACGTGACGACCAGGCAGATAGCTCCATCGCTGCGCGCGGGCACGTCGTAACGCCCCAGCGGTTCAACAATCGGGGGTTGTTCCATGACGTCTTCAACAGTCAGCGGGGTCTGAAACTGGGCCAGGGGGTTGAGCATGGCGTGGCGGCGGTTCTTGACTGCGATTTCGGCAAGATCGCGCCGGGTGGTCCCGGTCTCGTACAGGTAACGGTCGGCGTCCAGCGCGTACCAGGCGATAGGCGTCAGGCCGAAGGGTGTCTGGAAATTCACGTCACCGGCGGCCCGGATCCCCTGTTCCATCATGGTCGCGGCATCGACGGCGGAGTTGTACTCTATGCCCAGCGCGAGCGCAGCTTTGACCCGTCCGCTCCGGACATCGGCGCAGGCCTGGTCGAAGGCCAGGCCGCCGGTAATGCCCAGGTTTGTGACTTCGGCGATCTGTTCGTGACAACGCAGCCCGAGCCGGCTCGTCATGAACGTGGCGAAGGCCCGCTGGCGCGTGGCAGGCGTCGGTACGGTAAATACGGCGGAGCCGATATCGGCCTTGTCAAGGCCGGCAGAGCGCACGGCATCGATCACCAGGTCTGCCAGGATTTCATGCTCGAACCGCGCCTGTTCCAGCCGTCCCACTTTGCTGGCTGCGTAACTGATGACTACCGGTTTTCTGTCGTTATTCACTTTCTTTACAACCGCCCGGATATATCCCGGATAATGCTACATGTTAAACTGTTTTACGCTGATCCGCTCAACCAATACTGTGATACACGGGCACAAAACATGACAAAACAAAAAGCGACCAATGTTCACTGGCATGAAGGAGACATCACCCGCGCGGACCGGAACCGTCTGCTGGGGCAGAAAGGAGCGACACTCTGGTTTACCGGCTTGTCGGGCAGCGGCAAGAGCACCATTGCGGTCGCGCTTGAGGCGGCTCTTTACGAACATGGGAAACTGAGCTACCGGCTGGACGGTGACAATATCCGCATGGGGATAAACAGGAACCTGGGTTTCTCCGCGGAGGACCGGACGGAGAATATCCGCCGCATCGGCGAGATCTCGAAACTGTTTGTGGATGCGGGCCTGCTGGTCCTGTCCGCTTTTATCAGCCCTTACCGGGCGGACCGTGACCGGGTACGGGAACTGCACCGGGATGTGGGGTTTGATTTTATCGAAATTCATGTTGATTGTTCCCTGGAGACGGCGGAGCAGCGCGACCCCAAGGGCCTGTACAAGAAAGCCCGGGCGGGGGAGATCAGGAACTTTACCGGGATTGACGATCCTTACGAGGAACCGGAAAGTCCGGAAATCCATCTCCACACCGACCGGATGACGCTGGAAGAGGAAGTCGATATCATCGTCAACTATATGAAGAACAAGGGGATTTTACTCTGACCCCTGGATTTTTCCGATCATCAGACGCCGGGCTTCGGGATTTGCCCCAGGCTGCCCAGCAGGGTGACAAAGCGGGTCAGTTTTTCCTTTTGCCAGGCGTCCACGTCCATGTTGCGAAAATCAT